>JBOHHF010000505.1:0-9496 GCA_050700495.1 Pseudonocardiaceae bacterium | reverse complement strand
CATCGCATGCGGTGCTCCACCGAGACCCCTGCCCCAGGTCTGCTACGCCCTGGGGCGCTGACGTGACGGGATACCCGCGCCACCTAACCCACCACTCACCTGCCCAGCCCCGAGGACCATCCCGGAGCCGAGGCCCGCCGGAGGCACCGATTGTTGTCCCGAAACGCCCTCGCTAACGCGCTGGTCCACCACGCCTTCGCCGCGCTCCCCGGCCCACCCACACCCGCCCCGCAACACAAGATCAAAAAAATGCCCTTGACAACTTACAACCGTGGGATGTCTGGACCCCTACCCCTACCCCTGGCCCGCTACGCCTCCGGCGCCGACGTGACGGGATACCCGCGCCACCAGACGAACCACCATCCCGGCGCCACTCTCGGGGATCATCCTGGAGCGGAGGCCCGCCGGAGGCGCCTGCGTCTGAAGGACTGGCGTCCGCTATGCCTTACTCGGCAGGCAGTTCGTAGACCAGTTCGTAGTGGTCGGCGGCGAGGACCATGTCGTTGACCTCAATGGGTCGGTTGTTGCTGTCGTAGGCGACTCGGGTGATGAGCAGGACTGGTGTGCCGCCGCTGAGCTGAAGCGCGGACGATTCCTCGGGGCTGGGCATCCGCGCGCTGACAATCTCTGTGAAGTGTGTTGGTCCGTGGCCGAGTTCGTCCAGCCGGGCGTAGATTCCCCCTGGTCCGGTGTCGTCCTGTTCGATCGCGGTTCCTCGGACCAGGCCACCGGGGAGTCGTGATACGGCGATTTGCACCGGGCGGTCATCGGCGAACATCAGCCGGTCGCGGACCACGACGTCGGTGTGCTGGTCGAGATCGAGGAACTGGGCGGTGCGGCCGTCGGCGGGCTCGTGGCGGATCTCGACTTCGACTCGCGGGGTGAAGCCGCGGTGGGTGGCGTCGGTGGTGAAGGTTCCCCGGCCGGCTTGGCGTTCGGATGTGCTCAGCCGACCGCGGCTGAGGCGTTGGACGTCACGGTGTGGTCGAACGAACAAGCCCCGGCCGTGTTCGGCGACGATCAGGCCCTCGGTGCGGAGCTCGGCGATGGCTTGGCGAATGGTCACTCTGGACGTGCTGAACAGTTCGCTCAGTTCTCGTTCTGACGGCAGCTGGGCGCCGGGCGCGTAGGTCCCTTCGCGGATCCGTTTCCGCAGCTCATCAGCTACCTGACGATATGCCGGTACGCCGCTGGCTCGATCTATCCGGGGCACCTGACCTCCCGTCATCGCTGATTCCCGGCGGTCACTGGTGAAGACGGCGGGACCGGGTGATCAGGCTACCGACAGGACTGGTATTGACCAGTTACGGATGGTTGACTAGAGTACTGGTATTGACCACTTAACCAGTTGCTCGCCTAGCTTGGCTGTGAAGGGGGTGCCCAGAGATGCCTGCCGGCACTGGGCGCCCCCGGTTGTGGGAGCTGCGTGACGAGCTGGGGTGGACCCAGCAGCAGTTGGCGGACAAGCTCAACTACTTCGCCTGGACTCACGGCCAGGGACGTGCCGCGGTCAGCGCCGACATGGTGGCCAAGTGGGAGCGCGGGGTAAAAGGTGTCAGCCCGCGATACAAGACGCTGCTGTGTCAACTGTTTGGCGTGACCGCAGACCAGCTCGGGTTTACTCCGGTTCCCTCGGTCGCGCCTGATCGGACCGTGCGGGATGCGGAGTCGCTGGTGTCGATGCTGGATGATGCCGCGAGCTTGCTTGATCAGCTCGGCGCCGCTGGTACCGCGTTGGCCCCACAGATGTTGTCGGCGTGGAAGGACACGGTGACCACCCGCCGGACTATGCTCGGGCTATTGGACCCGGCCGCCAGTGATCCTGCCGGTCACGCCCGCGCCGCAACCGCCACGGTCACCGACTTGGAGCAACTCACCGAGCGCTACCGAGCCTTGCACGCCACCGCTGCCCCGGCCGCGCTGCTGACGCCGGTCGCTGTGCATGTCCGGATGGCGACTGCGGCGCTAGGCCGGAAGCACACCGATGCTGAGCGGCGCCAGCGGCTGCGCAACCTCGCGACGGTGGCCACGCTGGCCGGTCGCCTGGCTTACGACGACCTCGGTGACGCTGCGTCGGGTCGCGCCTACTACAGCATGGCCGTAGATAGTGCCTGGGAGGCCGATGACCACCAGGCCGCCGCCACCGCACTGGGCTACACCGCCCAACTCGCCCACGCCGAAAGCATGACCGCCGCCGCGGTCGGCCACCTCGCGGCCGCGCTTGCGCACGCGGAGCGGGCTCCGGCCGTCGTGTCCTGGCTGGCGAGCATCCAAGCCACCATTCACGCTGATTCCGGTCACCACACCGCCGCCGTGGACGCCCTACGCCGTGCCAAGACCACGACGTCTCTACCGGCCGGGCATCCGTCCCTGCTGCTCGACTACGGCCCTGCTTACCTAGCGGCGGTGACCGGTCACGTCTACCTCCGAGCTGGTGACCACGACGCGGCCCGGGCCGCGCTGGCCGCTGCGCTCGACCAGTTCCCAGCCACCGCGCGCCGCGCCCGCGTTCTCGTGCTGGCCGATCTGGCTACGGTCGAGCTGCGCGCGGGCCATGTCGCTGATGCGTGCCGCCACGCCACCACTGCGGCCGACCTGATCCACCGCACCCCGTTTGCCACCGGCGCCGTCCGCCTACGCGCCTTCCGCGACCTCGCGGCCCGCCCTCTCGGCGCCCGCGCTCTGCGCGTCCTCGACGAGCACCTCGCCCACATCGCCGCTTGACCCCGCTTCGCTGGCATCGGCGATCTGTTGAGCTGGGGCGATATCCACCGCGAACTGAGCAGGCCACGATAACCACCACCCGCACCATCACCAACAACGACGCGCCACCACCAGAGCGCACCTCAAGTGCGCAGAACGTGCCCGCGCCCGCACGGCTAGCCCCGACCGGTGCGCTGCAACTGACCCAGGGTAATGGTGTGGGTACGCTGGGCGACTTCGATTCCGTCCAGTCGAACTCGCCCGTACGGAGGAGCGTATGTGCACATCCACCACGCCGCCGCGTTCGTAGCGATCGCCGGTCTCGCCGTGGTAGGCGGATGTGGCCAGGCCTCGCCCTTCGGCACCACCAGCCCGGCGATACCACCACCTATCCCACCGTCTACTTCAGCTACTTCACCAGCCGCCATTCCCTCAACATCCCCGGAGTCGCCTGCACCGCCGACCATCGGGCGTCCACCGACGACGGCCGTTGGACAGCGGCCCACCGTCGGCACCATCGAGACGTTCACACTTCCCACGGTCCAGCGCCCGGTGCCCGACCCTCCTTCTGTGGCACCAACGTCGCCGAGGCCGCCGGCACCGAATCCTACGCATACGCCGCCACCACCGACGCCTACGCCGCCACCACCGACGCCTACGCCGCCACCGACGCCTACGCCGCCACCACCGACGTCAGAGCCACCGACACCGCCGACAACGCCACCGTCGGAAGAGTCGGCAAGCTCATCACCGCTGGCCGGAGGTTGATCCGCGATGGCTTCTCAGACCTCCAGCCGGAGACCAGCCAGTCGCAGAATAATGCAGATTGTGGAGTTGATTCCCACGGTGGTCGCGCCTCTGGCGCTTGTAACAGCGATACTCGGCTACATTGGTTGGGTTCGCACACGAGCCTTTTATAACTACTTCGGTCTAAGTTCGTCGCTGGTCTCACTCTCCCCGCAGGACTACGTGCTACGCAGCGCGGAGCCGATCTTCGGTGCGGTCTACGGCCTAACTCTGTGGAGTATCGGCCTTCTTGTTGCAGACCGAATCCTAATGTGGCTACTCGGCCGGCTTGATCGTTGGGAGAAGTGGGTGCGGTGGGCCCTCGTGGGACTCGGCGCCGCGTTGATCGTCGTTTCACTCAACAGCGCCGGGGACGAGGCGTCGGTAGGGGTCATTCCGCCAATCACCCCAGCCCTTCTGGTCGGACTCGGTGCCGTTGTCCTCCTCCGCTACGGTATGGGGTCGGCCGGGCGCGACAGCCTATTGCCGCCTGCGGCGGTCGGAGTTTCTATGGTCGCGATCGCCCTCGCTGGATTTTGGGCCACGACTTTTTACGCGCAGACCCTTGGTAAAGGCGCAGCTGAGGCTATTGATCAAAATCCACGGGACCTGCCCGTGGTCACCGTCTACAGCCGCGAACCCCTCGACCTCCCCGGAACGAATGTCGCCGCGCGCCGGATACTCGACCAAGACCAGCAGTGGAACTACCAGTACACAGGGGCACGGCTGCTGACCTACTCGAATAATCGCTGGTTCCTCATCCCCGAGCCACAGTCACCGTGTTACCGCTCACCAGTGACTGTCTTGCCAGACACCGACACGATCCGCGTGGAGACGGCGGTGCCGCGAGAATGGCCGGAGGAAGCCCCTGTGGTCACATCCTCGGATCGTCCACTACCGACAACCTGCAAAGGCTACACAGCCAGCGGAGACGAGGGAATCTGACGTCCGGCAGCCGCCTGCAGCGGACTACTCAGCCGCCTTGCGACGACTCGGCAGCGTGTGTCGTCAATCGGTGACGGTCGGGCTACGGCCGTCACGAGGCCCCGATGTCGATATTGCGCCGTGGGTGCAGGATCCGCCGTCGCAGCCACTCGGGCTGACGACGCCGGGAGTGAGCGGTGGGCGTGGTCGGTGTCAGCTGCCGAGCCAGGAATACCGCGGCGACGCACTTCGTGCAGGGCCGACCCAGTGGCGCACCAGCGCGGCGGCGGAGACGAGATGTCCACACAGCGCCTGGTAGCGGCCGGTGCGCTGACCAGCTCTCAGGCTGTTGTCGGTGACGTTGTGGGCTTGGCCGTCGAGGCTGCACGTCATCGGAATCGTGCCGGTTTTCCTAGGCACCGGCAGCACCATTGCCCACCATGAGCTGATTGAACCCGCCTAGTGGGTAAGCCTGGAAGGTCCGACCGCTAGTCCCTGGTGAAGACAGGCCACTAGTCCGGGTCTTCCCACGCCGGGGCGCTCCCGCCCCTCGGATATCCCGTGTGCGGAGTGTCGATTGTCGGTGTCAGGTTGTGTCCCGTGTTGGTTGTGCTGGCCGATCGGGACTAGAAGAAGACTAGTTCGGGACTAGTTCGGGACTAGTTCGCGGACTACCTCGGATCGACCGTTCTGCCGTTTGATTGGTATGCGGGCCAAAGAGGCCTTGCGGCGACCGATCCGGAGGAACAGTCAGCATGCAGTTGGAAATCAAGACCGAGGGCGTCGACTTCGTCGTGTCTCGTGTTCCGCAGCCCAAAAACGATAACGACGGCCGGCAGAAGGCGGACCGGGAGACTGGTGCGCCGCTGTATGTGACCGAGCTGGTCGCGATGGATGACACCGGGGCGGAGGTCGTCAAGGTCACCACCGTCGGGGAGCCGAGGGTCACCAAGCGGCAGCTGGTCACGGCGGCCAAGTTGGTCGCGACCCCGTGGAACATCGACGGCCGGGGTGGCGTGGCGTTCCGCGCTGAGGCAATCACCCCCGTCCCCACCGCCGGGCCAGCTACAGCCCCCGGCAATTCGTCCAGGGCCGGCGCGGCCGCGGGTGGTGCGTCATGACCGCTTCGACGATCACCGACCTTGACCAGGTCGATGCCGCATACCGGCGGACCGAACAGCTCTTGCAGGAGGCGGCTGAGGCCGAGTGCGCCGCGTTCGTGGCCTGGCAGGAGGCCTACGGCGCCTACGAGGTCGCCTGCGACGAGGCGGCCACGGCCCGGGCGATCTGGGCGCGGGCAACGGCCCCGTAGCTGCGGCGCCCGGCCGGTCGGGCCTGGAAACCAACACCGGCCGGGCGCCCGGCTCCACCCATCGCTTGAGGACACGAGGAGCTGTGATGAGCCTACGACGGGGCGAGCACGCCCCGAAGTGCCCGCACCGGCCACTGATCGGCGCCAGCACGCCCGGCGCGAACAGCGACCGGCGTCGCGGCGGTGAGCACTGATGGATATGCGGATCACGGCTGCGGTGATCGTGGGCGGCGCCGGACTGGGTGTCGTGGTGTGGGTGCTGGCCAAACTCGGCCGAGCGCTGATCAAGGTCGCGGAGGCGTTAGCCGCGGCGGCGGCAGTGGTCCTCGCGCTGTGGTTGGTGATCAGGGCCGTGGTGTGGGCGCTGCGTCAGACGCTCACGTACTGGCGGACCAGCCTGACCGTGATCGGGGCCCTGGCCTGGTGGCGCTACTGGGGGTGGGTCTCACTGGCCACCACCGCCGCGGTGGCGGTGGGGGTGCTCACCGGGTGGCGACTGGTGGACCTGAGGTCGTTCGATGCGTGGGCTGGTCGGCATCTGCGGGCCTGGTGGCTGCGCTGGACGGTGTACGCACCCCGGCTGCCTGACTGGTTGCACGCCTGTGGTCTGGGTATCACGCAGGACACCCGGCCGGTCGTGCTCGCCCTCACTCCGCTGGCCCGTGCCCTGGGCCGCAACCGGCGTCGCGTGTCGGCGCAGCTGCCCCGCGTTGTGGGGGTGCGCTCCGGGGCGTCGTGGGATGAGGTCCGGGTGCGGCTGATACCCGGCCAGAAACCCGAAGACTTCGACGAGGCCACCCGGGCGCTGGCCACGGCCCGGGGAGTAGCGCGCTGCCAGGTCCGCGAACTGAGCCCGAATGTGGTCTCGATCGATTTCCAGCGCCGCAACCTGTTCGCCGATCCGGTGACCTGCCTCGACCTGGACGAGTTGGCTCGTGTCCTGGGCAGGTCAGTAGATCTCCGGCGAGTGTGGGCCGGGCGCACCGAGTACGGCCAGGACTGGTACGTGTCCTCGGCCGGGCCAGCCAGTCACACGCTGACCGCGGGCACCAGCGGGGCGGGCAAGAACTCCTACACCTGGTGCCCGCTGGTCTCCATCGCCCCCGCTATCCGCGACGGCCTAGTCCGGGTCTCGGGGATTGATCCCAAGGGCATGGAACTGGCCTACGGGCGGGGGATCTTTCACCGCTACGCGGTCACCGGCACCGAGGCCCTGACGGTGCTCGATGACCTCGTGGCGGCGATGGCTGCCCGCAAGGCCGCATTCGCTGGCCGGGTCCGGGTCGTGCCGATCAGCCCCGAGCATCCGCTGGAGCTGCTGGAATTCGACGAGATCGGCGCGCTGACCAAATACACCGACCGAAAAACCCGCGAGGCGATCACCGAACGGGTCGCGCTGCTCACCACCCAAGGCCGGGCTTTGGGATTCACCGTGCGCGGCTATGTCCAAGAGCCCACCAAGGACACCGTCCCGGTCCGTGAGCTGTTCCCCCGCCGGATCTGCCTGCGCGTCTCGGCCAAATCCCATGTCGGGATGGTGCTGGGAGACCAGGCCTACGAGCGGGGCGCCTGGGCCAACCGGATCACCGACGCCGAAGCCGGCGTCGGGTACGTCTTCGGCGAGGGCCTCCGCGAACCCCTGCGCATCCGCGCTGGCTGGGTCCCCGACGAGGCGATCAAGCACCTCGAAACCTTCATCACCGGCCCCCTCACCCAAGACGCGGCGGTGTTCCCCGTCACCGCATCCACCGGATCACCGCACGGAGGCACCCGATGACCAACCCCACTCCCACAACCGGCGCGAGCTTTGCCCACGCAGCGGCCCTGCTCACCGAGCACCTGGCCGACCACGCCTTGCCCGAACCAACGTTGCTGAGTGTGACCACCAGCTACGGCCACACGACGCTCACCGCACAGTTGCGCGGCACCACCCTGCCGGGCATCGCGGCTGACCTGCTCGCTTGGGCCGACACCCTCAGCGCGGTCACCGTCCAGGTATGGCGGCCACCCCAGCGCGACCAGGTACACCTGTCCATCCTCAGCACCCTCACCAGCTCACCCGGCGCCATCGAGCTGAAAGTGCTCGGCAGTGTGGACTATGACCCCTTCCGGTTTGCCGATCTTCAGCCCCACACGCACCGGGGAATGCCCCTATCCCTGGGGCAGCTGCGCATCTGGGCGGCACACCCTACAACCACCACCGGGATCCCGGCCCTCGAAACGCACCGGGCCGGCCGATGACGCCGTCCACCACCCTGCCCCACAGACCGTGGAGCAGATCATCACTCGGGCCGGACGACCGGACTTCGACCGGTGGGCCGAGCAAGTCGCCCGGTGTGGGCACTGCTCCCGCCCAGTCCGGCTCCGCGGCCGCATCGAACACCGATCAGCCGACGGACGCCGGGTCACCTACTCGACCGATGCCGAGCCAGATCGGGTGCTGCTGATCCGCTGCGGGAACCGGCGAGCGGCGGTGTGCCCCTCCTGCTCCTACGAGTACGCCGGCGATATGTGGCAGCTGCTCTACGCCGGCGCCGCCGGCGGCCGCAAAGGCGTCCCCGAAACGATCAGATCCCACCCGCTGGTGTTCGCCACCCTCACCGCACCCGGGTTCGGGCCGGTCCATACCACCCGCGCCGACCGAACCGGTGGGCCCGCGCGCTGCCGACCCACCCGCGGCACACCACAGCGGTGCCCGCACGGGCGGCCCACCTGGTGCACCGCGATCCACACCGTGGATGACCCAAGGCTCGGGCAACCGATCTGCCCGGACTGCTACGACTACCCCGCCCACATCGCGTTCAACTGGCATGCCCCCGAGCTCTGGCGCCGCTTCACCATCACCCTGCGCCGCGTGCTCGCCAAGACAGCGGGCCTGACCGCGGCTGAGTTCTCCCAGCGGTGCCGCGTGTCTTTCGTGAAGGTCGCGGAGTTCCAACGCCGCGGCGTGATCCACTTCCACGCTCTCATCCGCCTCGACGGGCCCGGCAAGAACTACCAACCGCCACAACTGAGCATCGATGCAACCGGGCTGGCCGAGGCGATCCGCCAGGCCGCCGCCCACGTGCAGCTCACCGTCGCCATGCCCGACGGGCCCGACCTGGTGCTGCGCTTCGGTCAGCAACTCGACACCCAAACCGTCAACAGCGGCCCCGCAGGCCAGCTGACCCCCGAACACGCCGCCCGCTATATCGCCAAATACGCCACCAAAAGCGCCGAACACTTCGGCCTCGGCCAGCGACGCATCACCCCCGAATCACTACCACAGCTCGACATCGACGACCACGTAAACCAACTGGTCCACATCGCCTGGCAACTCGGCGAGCACCCCACCTATCAGGGGCTGCACCGATGGATCCACATGCTTGGCTTTCGTGGACATTTTGCTTCGAAAAGCCGCCGCTATTCCACCACTCTCGGCGCCCTCCGCGGCGAACGCCGCGCCTACCGCCAACGTCAAGCCATCGAACACGTCCGCGAACTGCTCGACGAGGACACCACCCTCGTCCTCTCGCACTGGCAATTCACCGGAGTCGGCTACCTCACCACCGGAGACACCACCCTCGCCCTCTCCGCCGCCGCCCGAGCACGCCAACAACGACAAGCCGCCCGAGACGCCGCCTGAACCCCGGACCCAGAAAGGATCGGTAGCGTCGTCAAGCGTTGAACTTTTGCAGGCTGAATGGGATGGTGCTGGGCCGGTGGGTGGCCCGTTTGATCTCCTTCCAGGTCGGGTGGTGCAGCAGTCGTGCGGTGTGCACGGTGAGTAGG
>JBOHHF010000504.1:0-7179 GCA_050700495.1 Pseudonocardiaceae bacterium | reverse complement strand
CCACCCCATCAAGAATGTGCTGCACGATCCGCAGCCCAGAAACCTGACCGCCCGGCAGGTCGATCTGCGTGACGTCACCGGTGACCACGACCTTGGACCCGAAGCCGAGCCGGGTGAGAAACATCTTCATCTGCTCCGGCGTGGTGTTCTGCGCCTCGTCGAGGATGATGAACGCATCGTTGAGGGTGCGGCCGCGCATGTAGGCCAACGGGGCGACCTCGATGGTCCCGGCAGCCATCAGCTTGGGAAGCGACTCCGGGTCAAGCATGTCGTGCAGGGCGTCGTACAGCGGCCGCAGGTATGGATCGATCTTCTCGTACAGGGTGCCGGGCAGGAAGCCCAACCGCTCCCCGGCTTCTACCGCCGGCCGGGTGAGGATGATCCGGTTGACCTGCTTGGCCTGCAGCGCCTGCACCGCTTTGGCCATCCCGAGGTAGGTCTTGCCAGTACCGGCGGGGCCGATGCCGAAGACGATCGTATGGCGATCGATGGCGTCGACGTAGCGCTTCTGATTCAGCGTCTTGGGCCGGATCGTGCGGCCGCGCCGGGACAGGATGTCCAGGCTGAGCACCTCAGCAGGATCTGCCTCCCCCTGCTCGAGCATTGCCAAGGTACGCCGGACCGCATCCGGGCCGGGCTGCTGGCCGCGCTGAGCCAGGATGAGCAACTCGCCGAATGTCCGCTCAGCGAACGCCACGTCCGCCGGAGCGCCGGACAGGGTGATTTCGTTGCCCCGCACGTGCACGTCGGCGGCGAGCAGGCCCTCGATCACCTTCAAGTTCTCGTCCCGGGAACCCAGCAGCGCCAGCACAGCGGCATCCGGGATCACGATCTTGGACTGGACCGGTTCGGGCTGCGTCGTCTCCGAACCGGCCGAGGAGCTGCCCTCCACTGGGGTAGGGGTCACGTGTGCGTGGGTCCTGCTTCCTGCGCGCTCGCGCGTCTCGGGTCCACCGGCGTCGACCGGCAGAGCCGATGCTAGCCGGAACCGTAGCCTGCGGGGCCCTCGATGTGCAGCGAGGTTCGCACGGACCGACGGGCGGCGGTCACTGGTGAGGCCGGTGCCCATCGCATAGTGGTGTCGCCAGTACTCACCGATATTCAACACGCGGCAGGCTGGAGGCACCACTGAGATTCATCCGACCCACCCATACAGCTGGATCGAGTAGCTACGAATCAACCGGGTGGTGAGGTTTTGGCTAATACCTGCGGCGGCGGTATTGGGATGCCGCGTCGCAGCGGAAACTGGGGGCCATCCCGCTGCGACGCGGCGCCGCCGGACCGAGGGGGGAGGTGCCCGGCGGACTTTGTCCGGGCTGGTGGACCCGGAAGTAACTCGTACCCAATCAGGTGGTCGTCATCGGTATTTCCTACTTAAGGTAACTCTGTTTCCCCCTCAGGGCACCATATATCACCTGAATGGCGCATAGTCCATCGCTGAGATAGGACTCCTATTGCACCCAGAGCTACCACTCCTGCACTTGATGAACGCAACACCCCCGCACCCAGCCGCACCGGCCGGCCTCCGGCGGCGGCCAACATGGCCAATTCGGCCTCTGTGATGCCGCCCTCAGGGCCGACGACTAGTAATAATTCACCCAAAACGGGCAAAGACACCGACGATAACGGATCGGTGGCCGCCTCGTGGAGCACCAAGCACCCCGCCGCCACAGCGCAGCGCTGCGCGAGCCCGGCGGTGCCCACCGGTTCGGCTACCTCAGGGAACCATCCCCGGCGAGCCTGCTTGGCTGCCTGCCGAGCGATCTCCCGCCAGCGGGACAGCGCCTTAGCCCCGCGCGGCCCCTCCTCCCAGCGGGCCACGCAACGGCTGGCCCGCCAGGGCACTACGGCGTCCACCCCGGCCTCGGTGGCCAGCTCCACCGCCAGTTCCCCGCGCTCACCCTTGACCAGCGCCTGAGCCAGCGTCACCCGCAACGCCGGAGCCGGCTCGTTGCCTCGGCGCAGCACCCGCAGCCACAGCCGGTCCCGGCCGGTATCGAGCACCTCGCAGACGGCCAACCCACCACACCCGTCGGAAAGCATCAGGCGCTCGCCTGCGTGCAGCCGGCGAACGGTCGCGGCGTGCCTGCCCTCCGGTCCGTCCAGGATCGTCTCGGTGCCCTCAGGCGGTAGCTGCCCGGCGAAGAACAGCGGCAGGCTGCTCAATCCCAGCACCCCTCAGTGTTCACCCAACCTCAACATTCACCCAACCTCAGCGTCCACCCAAGGAGTCCCGCAACCGTGAGAACAAGCCGCCAGCCCGACCGTTCGCCGTGAGTTCGGCCTGCTCCTCACCACGCGCCACAGCAAGCTCCCGCAGCAGTTCCATCTGCCGGGAGTCCAGCCGCGTCGGTGTCACGACATCGAGGTGGATGAACAGGTCACCCCGCCCCTCGGCGCGGCCCGTGCTGCGCAACCGGGGCATTCCCCGTCCCCGTAGGGACAGCACCGTCGCGCACTGGGTGCCCGGTTCGACCCGGACCTCCTCGATACCATCGATGGTCTCCAGCGCGACGGTGGTGCCCAGCGCCGCGGCAGTCATCGGCACCCGCACGGTGCAGCGCAGGTCAGCACCGTCTCGGGTGAACGTCTCGTGCGGCACCTCCTGCACCTCGACGTAGAGATCGCCCGCAGGCCCCCCGCCAGGGCCGACCTCGCCCTGGCCGGCCAACCGCACCCGCATCCCGTCGGCCACCCCGGCCGGCACCTTGGCGGTGACGTTGCGGCGGGCGCGGATGCGCCCGTCCCCGCCGCACTGGCGGCAGGGATCCGGGATGACCTCGCCGATGCCGCGGCACACCGGGCACGGCCGCGAGGTCACCACCTGGCCGAGGAAGGAGCGCTGCACGTTCTGCACCTCGCCAGCGCCGTGGCAGGTGTCGCAGGTCTGCGGCTTGGTGCCAGGCGCGCAACCGGAACCGTTGCATTCGCCGCAGAGCACCGCGGTGTCCACGGTGAGCTCGCGGGACGCACCAGTGGCGCACTCCTCGAGGGTGAGCTGCAACCGGATCAACGCATCAGAACCGCTCTGCACCCGGCTGCGCGGTCCTCGCCGTCCACCGGGACCGCCGGCAGCACCGAAAAAGGCGTCCATGATGTCGCCGAAGCCGAACCCGCCGAACGGGTCACCGCCGGCTCCGCCTCGCCCGGGCTCCAGCGGATCCCCGCCGAGATCGACGATCTGGCGCTTCTGCGGGTCGGTCAGCACCTCGTAGGCGGCGGTGACTTCCTGGAACCGCCGCTGCGCTTCGGCATCGGGGTTGACATCCGGATGCAGCTCGCGCGCCAGCTTGCGGTACGCGCGTTTGATCTGCTCCGCGCTGGCGCCCCTGGGCACGCCCAGGATCGCGTAGTAGTCCTTGGCCACGCTGGCGTCCTCCTGTCGCAGCCCTCGCCGCGGTACTCGTCGTGCATCTGGTGTGTTCCCACCACCCGGTCAGCGGGTGGTCAGGATTTCTCCCACATATCGGGCTACCGCACGCACCGCGGCGATGGTGCCCGGGTAGTCCATCCTCGTCGGTCCGACCACGCCCATACCCCCGAGCACCGTGCCGTGGGAGGCGTAACCAATCGAGACCAACGACGTGCTGCGCATTTCCTCCGCCTCGTTCTCCTCGCCGATCCGCACCGTGATGGTGGCCGGGTCACGGGCCGCAGCCAGCAGCTTGAGCACCACGACCTGCTCCTCCAACGCCTCGAGCACCTGGCGTAACGAACCCGGGAAGTCGGTGGCGTTGCGGGTGAGGTTAGCGGTGCCGCCGAGCAGCAGCCGCTCCTCGGGATGCTCCACCAACGTCTCGATCAGAACCGTCGAGGCCCGGGTCATCGCATCCCGGAGCTCCACCGGAGTCTGCTCGGGCAGATCGGCCACTGCCGCGGAGGCATCCGCCAGCCGGCGCCCCGACAGCGCCTGGTTGAGCAGAGTGCGCAGCTGCGCCACCTGATCCTCCGAGATGATGTCACCGAGATCGAGCAGGCGCTGATCCACCCGGCCCGCGTCGGTGATGAGCACCAGCATCAGCCGGGCCGGAGTCACGGCGAGTACTTCGAGGTGACGCACCGTGGAGCGGCTCAGGGTGGGGTACTGGATCACCGCCACTTGCCGAGTGAGCTGGGCCAGCAACCGCACGCTGCGCCGCAGCACGTCGTCGAGGTCCACCGCACCGTTCAAGAAGCTGTGCACTGCGCGGCGCTCGGCCGCCGAGAGCGGCTTGATCTCCGAGAGCCGGTCGACGAACAGCCGGTAACCCTTGTCGGTGGGCACTCGACCCGCGCTGGTGTGCGGCTGCGTGATGTAGCCGTCCTCCTCCAGCGCCACCATGTCGTTGCGGATGGTCGCACTGGACACCCCGAGATTGTGCCGTTCCACCAACGAACGGGACGCGACCGGCTCATGGGTGGCCACGTAGTCGGCAACGATGGCGCGCAGCACCTCGAACCGGCGGTCGTCTGCGTTCACGTCACCTCCCTGGGCACGTGGCCTGCTGGTAGAGCCTGTGCACCGAGTCTAGTGCGGGCCAGACGCACGCGTCGGCGCCTGGCAGTGAGCCGGATGCCCTAAGGTGCTCGCGCCGACTCGGGGAGGGAGGTACCTGTGATCTTCAAGGACATCCAGCAGGGCCGCCCTTACCCCGACCACGGGCTGTCCACGAAGGACTGGGCGCAGATCCCACCACAGCAGGTGCGCCTGGCGGACCTGGTCACCACCGCCACGGTGGTGGAGCTGAACCGGCTGTTGTCCGAGGACTCCACGTCATTGGATGATCTTTTCCCGCACGCCGTGCAGTGGTGCGGCAACCTGTTCCTGGAGGACGGCCTACACCGAGCTCTCCGCGCCGCCCTACAACAACGCACCGCCCTACCCGTCCGAGTCCTCGACCTCGACCTGCTCCGCAGCTGACCCTCCCCGATCGCCATTCGGATCCAACACTGAGGGCGCTATGCGCCGCCCTGAGGGGTGAAATGGGGGCTGCTGCCGGTCGTGATCACCCGTATCTCGAGGCGAATACCAGTCCCGGGTCGCGGTGCGGTCACCGGTCGCAGCGGCCTCGCCGCGTGACAACCCTCCGTGCGCCGAGTTCTATGTGCGCCGAGTTCGGCATCAGGGCTGCTGCCCGGACGGCTTCAGACAGCCCTGATACCGAACTCGGCAACAGCAGAGCGGTTGCCGAATCCCACCACCAAAGGTATGTCGCCGTCACGCCCAATGGTCGGCGAATCCCCGCCACCGCCAGTTACGAGAACACCGTCTCGGTGATCGACGCCAGGTCAGGCACTGTCATCACGAAGGGCTGGCCATCGCTGGTAATGGCAGCCAGGTTTTCGTAACCAAGGGAGCGACGGCCTGAGTGACATCGCGTCGAACTTCGACGGCAGTCGCCTGCACGTGGCGGATAGCGGCTTCAGCGTTGTCTCGGTCGTCGAACCATAATCGATTCAGTAGTCGGCACCAGACTTTGCCGACGGAACCTATGGCCGCGCGGCACAACCGTGGCCAATGGCGCTCAGCGGGACAGCTTGCAAGGCGAATCCTCTCCGTCGACTACAGGTGCGTTGGCAACGGCGCTAGGCGAACACCTTCCTGGAGGGCCAGGGTCACGACACCAGTAGGTCGCGGACTACGGCGTCGGTGAGTAGGCGGCCATGGGAGGTAAGCACCAGTCGGCCGGCCGGAGTGGCGGTGAGCAGGCCATCGGTCACCGCGCGGTCGGCGGCGGCGCGCCCGGGCACGTCCAGCACGTCCAGCGGTAGCCCGTCGGCCAGCCGTAGTCCGAGCATCACCTGCTCGGTGTACCGCTCCCCTGGGCTGAGAACCTCGCGACCCGCAGCCGGAGAGCAACCCGAGGCGAGCGCCGCAGCGTAGCGGGCTGGGTGTTTGACATTCCACCACCGCACCCCGCCGATGTGGGAATGCGCCCCTGGTCCGGCGCCCCACCAGTTCCCCCCGGCCCAATAGCCCAGGTTATGTCTGCACCGGGACTCGGGACCGGCGGCCCAGTTGGACACCTCGTACCAGTGCAGTCCAGCTGCCGTCAGCGCCATGTCGAGCTGCTCGTAGCGCCCGGCCAGCACGTCATCATCCGGTGCCGCCAGCTGTCCGCGGGCCACCCGGCGGGCCAGCGCAGTGCCCGGCTCGACGACCAGTGCGTAGGCCGATACGTGATCGACCCCAGCGGCGAGCACCGCCTCCAGCGAGGTGGCCAGGTCCTCGCGGGTCTCCCCCGGTGTGCCGTAGATCAGGTCCAGGCTGACCTGTTCGATCCCGGCGGCGCGGGCCTCAGCCGCCGCGGCCACCGGCCGGCCCGGCGTGTGCGCCCGGTCCAGCACGGCCAGCACGTGCGGCGCGGCGCTCTGCATCCCCAGCGAGACCCGCGTGTAACCGGCCGCGGCGATCCCGGCAAAGAAGTCCGGCGAGGTGGACTCGGGGTTGGCCTCGGTGGTCACTTCGGCACCCGGCGCCAGACCGAGCGACCCGCGGATGGCGTCGAGCACCGCGGCCAGCCCGCCGGCGCCGAGTAGCGACGGGGTGCCGCCGCCGACGACCACCGTGTCGGCCGGCACCGGCGTCTGGAGCACCGTGGCCGCCAGGTCCAGCTCCCGGCGCAGCGCGTCGAGCCAGGTGGACGGCGCTAACGAGAGCTCGCTCGGGGTGTAGGTGTTGAAGTCACAGTAGCCGCAGCGGGTGGCACAGAACGGCACATGCACATACACCCCGAACGGTCGGTCCTCCAGCCCGCGCAGGGCCGCGGCGGGCAATGCCCCGTCAGGCGGGGCAGCGTCGTCAAGGACAGCGTCGTCAAGGGCAGGGTCCCCGAGGGGAAGGGCAGTCACGTGAGCATTGTCCCAACATCCGAATGCGGGTGGTCCGGACTACGAGATAGTGGCAATCTGGTGACGTGGCCTCATCTGGACTTCTGCTGGTGGTTCGACGCCACGTTGACTATGTCCGGGTTTCCAGCGCGCTCTGCCGTCCGATGAGCTGACGCCCGCCCGACTGCTGTCCCAGCCGGCGCCGGGTACGCTCGGAACTGGGCTGCACGATGACCTGGTCACGGCCTCCCCGCACGCCGGTGCTCCCCTCCCGGAGGCACCCCGATGTCTACACCAACCCGCCCAGCACCAGCCGGCCCAGCATCAGGTGGCGCAGTGCCGGCAGCGAAGGCTCGCCGTGGTGAGGGC
>JBOHHF010000503.1:0-37557 GCA_050700495.1 Pseudonocardiaceae bacterium | reverse complement strand
GGTCGGCGCCCCGATTACCGTCGTTGATGACGCGGTGTTCGGCGGATCGGTTTCCCGGCACAGCCGGTGCTGACCGCTTGATCTGCTCAGAGCTTGAGTGCCTCACCGCGTGGCGCGACGTGGACCTCGGTCGCGATCGGGGCGAGCTCGCGGAACAGCCCGTAGTGCTTCTCCGGTTTGGCCAGGATGGCCTGGTGGATCGGCACAGCCAGCCCGGGGTCGACCGCACGGAGGTAGTCCACCGCCTCGGAAACCTTGAGCCAAGGTGCCGCAGTGGGCAGCAGCAGCACGTCGACGTCGCAGCCCACCAGGGTGAACGAATCCCCGGGGTGCAGGATCGTGCCGGCGCCACCGTCGATGAGGTAGCCGTTGTTGGGAATCATCGGGATGTCCGGATGGATCACACCGTGGTCACCACCGACCACATCGACGGTCGCTCCGGCCAGCTCGAGTCGCTCGCCGGGGCCTACCACCCGGTGCACGATGCCGGCGTCGGCCAGCAGCCCCGCGGAGCCGACATCGACGACCAGTACCGCCGCCGGGTTCGCGGCCAGCAGGGCGGGCAGCCGATCGAGATCGAGATGGTCGGGATGCTGGTGGGTCACCAGGATCGCATCGAGTCCGGTGAGCTCCTCGAAGCCGGTGGAGTACACGCCGGGGTCCAGCAGCAGCCGAGCCGTCCCGATCTCGGCCAGTACGCAGGACTGCCCCAGGTGGACGATCTGCATGGGTGGTCACCTCCTGGCAGGGTCAATTGCCAGCCTGCCACGCCGCGAGCAGCTCGGCTTCCTCGGCCGACGTCAGCCCGGCCTGGCGTGGCCGGTTCAAGCCGAGCACCCGTTCGTGGGCCAGCGCCGCGGTCGCCGTCTTCGCGAGGGGACGTTGCCGCAGACCGGCGTGCAGGGAGGTGTCCACGCCATGCGACACCAAGCCGTTGAGCTCTGCCACCGATGTTCGCTCGGGGCGTACCGGTAACCTCGGCGGCGTGGCACGAGTCGTGGTGGACGTGGTCCTCAAACCGGAGATCCTCGACCCGCAGGGGCAGGCGATCGCACGCGCGCTGCCCCGGCTGGGGTTTCAAGGGGTGCGCGACGTGCGGCAGGGCAAGCACTTCGAACTGGACGTGGCAGACACCATCAACGACGCCGACCTACACCGGATGGCGGGCGAACTGCTTGCCAATCCTGTGATCGAAGAATGGACAGTGCGGCGACTGTGACGAGGATCGGTGTGATCACCTTTCCCGGCACGCTCGACGACGTCGACGCCGCCCGCGCGGTGCGCCGTGCTGGAGCCGAGCCGGTGGCGCTCTGGCACGCCGATGACGACCTGCTCGCGGTAGACGCGCTCGTGGTGCCCGGCGGGTTCTCCTACGGCGACTACCTGCGCGCTGGCGCGATCGCCGCGCACCAGCCGGCACTGCGGGCCGTGGTGCGCGCCGCTGGCCGCGGCACGCCGGTACTGGGCATCTGCAACGGTTTCCAGATCCTGTGCGAGGCGGGCCTATTGCCCGGTGCGCTGGTGCGCAACGTCGGGTTGCATTTCGTCTGCCGTGATCAGCGGTTGCGGGTGGAGAGCAGCGTGACTGCCTGGACGGGCCGGTATTCGCCGGGTGCGGAGATCCTGGTGCCGCTGAAGTCCATCGAGGGGCGCTATGTGGCCGACGCGTCGACGTTGGCCACCCTGGAGGGCGACGGTCGCGTGGTCTTCCGCTATCTCGGCGAGGCGCCGAACGGCGCGATGCACGACATCGCCGGGATCGCCTCGGCGGACGGTCGGGTAGTCGGGCTGATGCCGCATCCCGAGCACGCGATCGACTCGCTCACCGGACCGTCCGCTGACGGACTGGACCTGTTCGGCTCGGCCGTCGACGCGGTGCTCGGCGCTACCTCTCACCCGGGCCTCTAACCCGGGCCGTGCGATCCCCGGACCGCCATCCGGCTCCGAATAGCGCTTCGCAGGTGGCCAGTAACCGTCATTCGGCTCCGAATGGCAGTAGAGCCACCGGAATACTCTCGTAGCGTGCGCAACGACTCCGTGCAGCGTGCGGCTGCTACCCCCGACCACCCACAGCCTTACCGCGAGCTGGGACTCGCTGACGACGAGTACGCGCGGATCCGCGAGATCCTCGGGCGTCGGCCCACCGAGGCCGAGCTGGCGATGTACTCGGTGATGTGGAGCGAGCACTGCTCCTACAAGTCCTCCAAGGTGCACCTGCGCTGTTTCGGGGAGACCACCACCACGGCGATGCGGCAGCGGATGCTCGCCGGTATCGGGGAGAACGCCGGTGTGGTCGAGGTCGGCGACGGCTGGGCGGTGACCTTCAAGATCGAATCACACAACCATCCGTCCTATGTGGAGCCCTATCAGGGAGCAGCGACCGGAGTGGGCGGGATCGTGCGCGACATCATGGCGATGGGGGCCCGGCCGGTCGCGGTGGCCGACTCGCTGCGGTGCGGCCCCGCCGGCGCCACCGACACGAAACGGGTCCTGCCTGGCGTGGTCGCCGGGATCGGGGGTTACGGCAACTGCCTCGGCTTGCCCAATATCGGTGGCGAGGTCGTCTTCGATCCTTCTTACGCAGGCAACCCGCTGGTCAACGCGCTGTGCCTGGGAGCGATGCGGGTCGAGGATCTGCACCTGGCACACGCTAGCGGCACCGGCAACAAGATTGTCCTGTTCGGTGCGCGTACCGGCCTGGACGGCATCGGCGGGGTCAGCGTGCTGGCCAGTGAGAGCTTCAGCGGTGGCAGTGGTGACAGTGGCGGTCGCAAGAAGCTGCCCAGCGTGCAGGTCGGCGACCCGTTCGCCGAGAAGCTGCTCATCGAGTGCTGTCTGGAGCTCTTCACAGCCGGCCTCGTGGTCGGCATCCAGGACCTCGGCGGGGCGGGTCTGTCCTGCGCCACGTCGGAGCTGGCCAGCGCCGGCGACGGCGGCATGCGGGTGGAGCTCGACGCGGTGCCGCTGCGGGCACCGGACATGACGGCGGCCGAGATCCTGTCCAGCGAGTCCCAGGAGCGGATGTGCGCCGTGGTGCGTCCCGCCGATGTGGACGCCTTCATCGCCGTGTGCACGAAATGGGACGTCACTGCAACGGCGATCGGTGAGGTCACCGACGGTGACCACCTGGTGATCACCTGGCACGGCGAAACGGTGGTGGACGTGCCACCGCGCACCGTCGCGCACGAGGGGCCGGTCTATCACCGCCCGGTGCAACGGCCGTCCACTCAGGACGCCCTGCAGGCGTCGGTTCCGGACGCATTGCCACGACCGCTCACACCGGACGCGTTACGAGCGACACTGCTGCGGATGGTGGCCAGCCCGGGGCTGTGCTCGCGGACCTGGGTGACCGACCAGTACGACCGTTACGTGCGAGGTGGCACCGTGCTCGCACAACCCAGCGACGCCGGCATGGTGCGTATCGACGAAACCACCCAGCGCGGGGTGGCGGTGGCCACCGACGGCAACGGCCGGTACTGCGCTTTGGATCCCTACACCGGCGCCCAGCTCGCGCTGGCCGAGGCCTACCGCAACGTCGCGGTCACCGGTGCTACCCCGCTGGCCGTGACGAACTGTCTCAATTTCGGCGCGCCCACCGACCCCGGCGTGATGTGGCAGTTCCAACAGGCCGTCCGCGGTCTGGCCGACGGCTGCGCCGCCCTCGCCATCCCGGTCACCGGCGGGAACGTGAGCTTCTACAACCAGACCGGGGACACCGCCATCCTGCCCACTCCGGTGGTGGGAGTGCTCGGTGTGATCGACGACGTACGCTGGCGGATTCCCACCGTGCTGGGCGATCCCGGTGACGAGGTCTGGCTGCTCGGTGACACCCGCGACGAATTTGGTGGCAGCGAATGGGCGCATGAGGTGCATGGGCACCTCGGCGGTCGTCCACCTGCGGTGGATCTGGCCCGGGAGCAGGCGATCGGCGAGGTGTTGGCGGCGGGGGCCCGGGAGGGTCTCCTCAGCGGGACCCACGATCTGTCCGACGGCGGTCTGGCCCAAGCGCTGGTGGAGGCGGCCCTGCTGAGCGGCCACGGCGCCCGGGTGACGCTCCCCGCCGGGCTCGACCCGTTCGTCGCCCTGTTCACCGAGTCCTCCGCGCGGGTCTTGCTCGGCGTGTCCGGCTCACATGCTCACCGTGTCGCGCAACTGTGCACGGACCACCGGGTGCCGGTGACCAAACTCGGCGAGGTCCACGCCGAACCCGTACTGGAGATCGTCGACGTCGCCACCCTAGGACTCGATGAACTCCGAACCGCCTGGCAAGCCACCCTCCCCGCTCTGTTCGCCCCCTGAGCGACCCACCTCTCCTCGCGTTCTGGGGACAGACTGCGCTAACCAGGGTGCGGTTTACTGCAGTCTGTCCCCAGAACGCGAGGAGGGCCATGAGAGTTGACCCGGATGAGCTGCACGGCGCGCTGGTCGCCATGGGGGCCTGGCTGGATGGGCAGGCGCCGGAGCCGGTGCGCACCGAGCTGGCGCGAGCTGTTCGACTCAGTCTGCGGACCCTGGCGCAGGTGGCTCCGGGCGCCACGGTGGAGGTGCGGGTACCGCCGTTCGCCGTGGCGCAGTGTGTCGCGGGGCCGAAACACACGAGGGGCACCCCATCCAACGTGGTGGAGACCACTCCACGGACCTGGCTGGAGCTAGCCACCGCCCGCCTGACCTGGCCCGACGCCCTAGCCGAAGGCCGCGTGGCGGCCTCGGGCCCCCGAGCGGACCTCTCACCCTGGCTACCCCTGGCCCAGCCCCCGCATTCAGCGGGCTCAGCGTGGTAACGAGGTGCCCATAACCCCGTTGAGCCCGCTCAATGCGGATCAAGCACCATGGGGGTGTGACGCTGTCTCAGTTTGTTTCTGCGATGGGGGAGTTCGATCGGCGGGTGCGGGTCATCCGGCCAGGCCAGTGGCAGGACCCGACCCCGTGCACTGAGTGGGATGTGCAAGCCTTGGTCGACCATCTGGTCGTCGAGCAGCTGTGGGCACCCCTGCTGCTCGACGGCGCCACCATCGCCGACGTCGGGGACCGCTTCGAGGGTGACCAGCTCGGGGACGATCCGGTGGCGGCCTGGGAGAGCGCCGCAGCCGCGGCGCGGCAGGCGTTCGCTGCTCCCGGTGCTCTACGGCGGTCCGTCGAGCTGTCCTACGGGCGCCGACCCGCCGAAGAATACTGCCAAGAGATGACCATGGACCTGACCGTGCATGCGTGGGACCTGGCCCGGGGCATCGGAGCTGATGAACGTCTTGACGAGGAGCTGGTGCGCAAGGTACTGGATTTCATCGAGCCGCAGGTCGAGCAGCTGACCGACACCGGACTGTTCGCCTTGCCCGTCTCCGTGAGTGCAGACGCCGACGCCCAGACCCGACTACTCGCCCTGCTCGGACGGCGCGCCTGAGCGCGCGGCTCAACGCAGGCCCAACGTCGAGCCCAGAGATCCGGTCGCCCGGTTCAACGTCGGTCCCAAGCCGCCCGACCTCGATCCCTGACCAGAAGTTGACCGCTGGCTGGACCGTGAGGTCCGAGTTGACGGTGACGTCCGAGTGACGTCGGACTCGCTCGTGATTCGCCGCTGAGCCGGCGCATCCGGCTGAGTCCTTACACGTGGAGCGGCGCCTCGGGAGACCCCTGATGCTGCGGCGGGCGGGGTCGGTGCGCGCTTCGCTGCCCGGGAAACTGAGGTTGCCGGGGAAACCGAGGTTGCGGGGGGAACCGGGATCGATATCGGCGCCTGGCGAACCACCGCTGGCCGCGTAGCGGTCGGGACAGGTGCGACCACCGGCTTCGGATCGACTTGGTTGTCGGGGACGGGAGGTGCTGTCTGGTTGAGCCCTGAGTGATCAGGCCCGGCCTGCGGGATGATAGGTGACGTGGTCGCGTCGCGCGGGCCCAGAATTCCCTGGGTGGTGGTTGCCGTGACGACCAGGACTGCGCCACAGACCAGCGCAACGCTGGCCGCAACGTTGCCGGTGGATCGAGACCTGGCAGGGACTGGCAGATCAGGCTCCCGCCCGCTGTCCCCGGAAGAACCACCAGTGCGGCACGGGTAGGCGTCGGTGCCGATCCATGCGATCAAGGCAGCGGCTGGGGGGCCGGAGCCCGCCTTACGACGATGGCGGGAAATCGGTCTGGGCACTAAGTCTCCGCGTGTGCGTAGTGCGACTGGATAACCCCCCGGCGTAGATGAATACCTTGCTTCGGCACCGCCAACCACCCGGGACGGGCAGCTCCACCCCTTCGGCCTAGCATTCGTTGCCTGGGTGCCGCGATACTGCCAGCCGCGCGCGGGACCCACAGGCAGCCAGTAGGGTGGGAATCGTCACCCGTCCCGTTGACAGGGAGTCGCAGGTGGGCAACCAAGCGCCCCGATATGACCCTGACGACCACACCGGACACGACAGCGCAGCTGGCATTGCACACCATGGGGAACCCCGCGAGGAGTGCGGTGTCTTCGGTGTCTGGGCGCCAGGCGAGGAGGTCGCAAAGCTTGCCTATTTCGGCCTGTTCGCGCTGCAGCACCGTGGCCAGGAGGCCGCCGGTATGGCGGTGTCGGATGGTGTGCAGGTGTTGGTGTTCAAAGACCTCGGGCTGGTCAGCCAGGTGTTCGACGAGCAGGTGCTGTCCAGCCTTTCCGGGCATATCGCGGTCGGGCACTGCCGCTACTCCACCACCGGCGCGACCACTTGGGAGAACGCCCAGCCCACGTTTCGCACCACGACCGCCGGCTCGGGTCTGGCGTTGGGGCACAACGGCAACCTGGTGAACACCGCCGAACTGCTGGAGCAGGCCCGCGAGATCGGTGTCCCCACCCGCAACGGTGCGACCACTGACTCCGACCTGATCACCGGCCTGCTTGCCGCAGGCGCGGCGGACACCAGCATCGAGCAAGCCGCCCTGCGCCTGCTGCCGCAGCTGCGAGGGGCGTTCTCGCTGGTGTTCTGCCACGAGGGCACGCTCTACGCCGCACGGGACCCGCATGGTGTGCGTCCGTTGGTGCTCGGCCGGCTCGAGCGCGGCTGGGTGATCGCCAGTGAGACCGCGGCGCTGGACATCGTCGGCGCCAGCTTCGTCCGTGAAGTGGAACCAGGCGAGCTGTTGGCCATCGACGCAGGTGGACTGCGCAGCTCGCGTTTCGCCAACCCCGATCCCAAGGGCTGCGTGTTCGAGTACGTCTACCTCGCTCGCCCTGATACCACGATCGCCGGGCGCGGGGTGCACGCCACCCGGGTGGAGATCGGCCGGCGGCTTGCGGCTGAGCACCCGGTCGACGCCGATCTGGTCATCCCGGTGCCCGAGTCGGGCACCCCAGCGGCCATCGGCTACGCGCAGGGCTCGGGAATACCGTACGGTTCGGGGCTGGTGAAGAACTCCTACGTTGGGCGCACCTTCATCCAGCCGTCCCAGACGATCCGTCAGCTGGGCATCCGGCTCAAGCTCAACCCGTTGCGCGACGTCATCCGCGGCAAGCGCCTCGTGGTGGTGGACGACTCCATCGTGCGGGGCAACACCCAGGGCGCCGTGGTCCGGATGCTGCGCGAGGCCGGGGCGATTGAGGTGCACGTGCGGATTGCCAGCCCGCCGGTGCGCTGGCCCTGCTTCTATGGCGTCGACTTCGCCTCCCACGCCGAACTGATCGCTAGTGGGGCCGACGGCAGCGACGTCGAGGGAATACGGCGCGCCATCGGGGCTGACAGTCTCGGCTATATCGGCCTTGCCAACCTCATCACGGCCTCCGAGCAGCCGGCCTCCCGGTTGTGCACAGCGTGCTTCGACGGCCGCTACCCGATCCCGCTGCCGCCCAGCGAAGCTATCGGCAAGAACCTGCTCGAGGACGGCCCGGCGTTGCGCCAGCCTGCGTTGCGAGTGGGGTGAGACGCACCGGGACGCCCCGCACCCAGCCCTGAACGGGTAGCGTGACTTTACTTGATCGTAGGGCATCTTTCGCGCCACCAGACCCGTGTCCTGGAGTCCGCAAGCCATGACCGAGACCGACGGTCCACCCGCCACCTACGCCGCAGCCGGAGTGGACATCGCAGCCGGGGAACGGGCCGTCACCCAGCTGCGACCGCACGCCGAGCGAGCCAGCCGCCCTGAGGTGCTGGACGGCATCGGCGGATTCGCTGGCCTGTTCAAGCTCAAGCTCGATCGCTGGCGTGAGCCCGTCCTGGCAAGCTCCACTGACGGCGTCGGCACCAAGATCGCTGTGGCGCAGGCCATGGACATGCATCACACCATCGGGATCGACCTGGTGGCGATGGTCGTCGACGACCTGGTGGTCTGCGGAGCCGAGCCGTTGTTCCTGCAGGACTACATCGCCGTCGGCAAGGTCGTTCCGGAGCGGATCGCTGATCTGGTCGGCGGCATCGCCGAGGGCTGCGTCCAGGCCGGCTGCGCCCTGCTGGGCGGGGAGACCGCCGAGCACCCCGGGATGATGACCGACGGCGACTACGACCTGTCCGCGACCGGGGTGGGCGTGGTGGAGGCCGACGCCATTCTGGGGCCCGATCGGGTCCGGCCTGGTGACGTGGTGGTGGCGATGGGCTCGTCGGGGCTGCACTCCAACGGCTACGCGCTGGCCCGGTACGTGCTTCTCGACATCTCCCGGATGCCTCTGGACGGCCATGTGGAGGAGTTCGGCCGCACCTTGGGGGAGCAATTGCTCGAACCCACCCGGATCTACGCCAAGGACTGTCTGGCGTTGGTCGCGGAGACTGAGGTGCGGACCTTCGCGCACATCACGGGCGGCGGGCTAGCGGTGAACCTGGCGCGGGTGATGCCCCGCGGGCTGGTCGCTGTGCTGGACCGCGGGAGCTGGACGCCGGCCGCTGAGTTCGCCCTGATCGCCCGTCTGGGCCGGGTACAGCGCTCGGAGATGGAGTACACCTTCAACATGGGCGTCGGGATGGTCGCCGTGGTGGAGGCGGCTGAGGTGGACCGCGCGCTGGCCGTCCTGACCGCCCGGCACGTGCCGTCGTGGGTGCTCGGTGAGGTACACAGATCGCGTGACGTCGGGGTGGACGCCACCGCAAAAGACGCCGTCCGTACCGTCCTTCGTGGGGATCACCCACGCTTCTGACCGCCGACGTACTTGGTCGCGCGGAGGCGGCATCATAACCGCCGACGTACTTGGTCGCGCGGAGGCGGCATCATAACGTGAGCTTGATCAGGCTTGATATGCCGACAAACTTTCGGTTACCGACGGTGCTGGTCGTAGTCGTCCTCGTAGGCGTCCTCGATGCGCCCGTCATCGCCGTGGCTGACGCCGTTGTCGCCCGACAGCTCTCGTTGCAGGGCCTGGAGATCGGTGGTGGGAGAGCTGTACTTGAGTTCCCGGGCCACCTTCGTTTGCTTGGCCTTAGCTCGGCCGCGCCCCATGGCTCGACCCCCTCGCACGCAGGGACGGGGCGGCCGGGGGATTCGGCGGCCTCGTTCATCTCGACAATATCCTCTGGGTCACACCGTACAGGGTTCCGCCGGTCGGACGCGACGTGGCCGCAGCGGCCCGCAGAGTGTCCCCCACCGTGTCCTCATCAGTGTCCCCGGAATGGTACTGCCCGGAATTCACTGCGGAGTGTCGCGGGGTCCCATCCCTCTGCTCGCAGCGTCGTGTGCAAGACTCCCGGCGACCACATACCGGGGGCAGGCGCTTGCTGGAGATGAGGAGTTGGCATGACTGTCCTGACTCTCTTGACCGGCAGCGGTGAGCCGCTGTCCTGGGTTGCCGTGGTTGTCATCGCACTCGGCATGATCGGACTGATGATCGGTACCGCTCGCCGGGTCAGAAACCGGGTCTGAAGCTAGTTCATTACTCCTGGTTACCGGATCCGGTGCTCCGGTGTTGATCGGCCAGCAGGGCATCCACTGACGCGGTTCCGCTGGCATACCGGGCGCCGATCTCAGCGTTGAAGCTGTCCATCACGTGTTGTACCTCACGGCGGCGCTGGGATACTGACGCCTCCTCCGTGCGGTAAGCCTGCAGGGCGGCGTCGAGCAGGTCGTCGGTAAGCGACCCGACGTCGGAAAGATCGACATCGGCGGCCAGCATTTCGCTACTGCGACGGTGCGCTTGCACTCGCGAGGGTTCCATCGTCTGGAAGCGACCCGACCCCGTCGCGGGGCCTACGGCGTTGGCTGCCAGGATGCGAGCCAGCTCGGTCACGACGGGAGCGTTGCCACCTTCGTGCCGGCGTCGTTGCTCGGCGCGCACGATGTCGATACGGGCGTGCAACAACCGACGCAGGTAAGACAGATCGGTCTCCTCCTGCGCCGCGTCGTCCCGTCGCGCCCGTACCTCAACAAGATTGAGTTGACCCAGCCCCGTAACATACCCGGGGCTCAACACCCGGTCGATGCGCCGGCGCCCACCTGGGCGAACCTCGATCACGGGAACCATCCTGGCATTTGGGCAGCGGCTACTGCGACTTCAGGCGGCGGAGCGCGGCTCGACCCGGGGGCTCGCCGGTGTCGGGGGGGATGGAGTCGGGGTCCACTGACGCAGCGGCGGGGCCGGCTTGCAGCGGCGTGCTCGGGTCCACCGAGCGTTTGAGCAGCGCCAGTGCGATCGGGCCGAGTTCGTGGTGGGTGGCCACCGTGCCAACCCGGCCGACGACCCGCTCGCCGGCCAGCACTGGGTCCCCGGTGCTGGGTAGCGTCTCAGGTGACTCCAGGTGCAGCAACACCATCCGTCGCGGCGGTCGGCCCAGATTCGCCACCCGCGCCACGGTCTCCTGGCCCCGATAGCACCCCTTGTCCAGATGTACGGCTTGGCCGATCCAGCCGACCTCGTGCGGGATGGTGCGCTCGTCGGTGTCCATACCCAGCCGCGGGCGCAGCGCCGCTGCCCGGGTGGCTTCATACGCCCAGGTTCCGGCTGGTATGGCACCGGCCCCCACCAGCCGTTGCCATGCCTGCGTCAGGTCGCTCCGCGGCACCAGCAGGTCCGCCCGTCCCGTCCCGGCACGCACGAACCCACCCAGCTGTCCGACCCGCTCGATCACCTTGTCGGTGGCCGGGCCGAGCAGCGAGAGCACGGCCAGCTCAGAGGTCGCATCCCGTGGAGCCACCTTCGACCAGAACACCATCGAGTTCAGATAGGTCAGCAACCCCTCGGCTTTGCCCGGCTCGGTGTCCAGCCACACCGTGTCGCGCACGTGGGATACCAGGGCGTGGTGCTCGACGCGCCCCTGCAGGTCAAGGACCAACGCCTCAGTGTGCGTGCCCTCACCGAGGGCGAGCAGGTGCTGGGAGGTGATGGTGTGCAGCCAGCTCAGCCGATCCTCGCCGGGCACGGCGAGCACCTCGCGGTGTGACCGGTCCACCACCGCGACGTCGCCCTCGGCGGCGCGCTGCTCACGCAACGGGTCGCCGTGGTGCCAGGCCACCCCGGCGTCTGGGGACCCGTCGGGCGGCGGCACCGCACCGGGCAGGTCCAGCAGGGGCGAACTCACGAGCCGCGTTGCTCGGTGCAGTCCGCGCAACGCCCGGACAGGGCCAGGTGGCTGGGGTCCAGGGTGAACCCGAACCGGTGGCGCAACCGCTCGGTGAGCTCGGTGGTCTCCTCGGTGGGTACCTCGGTGACCATTCCACACTGGTGGCACACGAGGTGCACGTGCTCGTGGGCCTGGGTGGAGTAGCTCGGCGCACCATGCCCGAGGTGGGTGTGCCGGACCAGCTCAAGGCCCTCGAGCAGGTCAAGGGTGCGGTAAATGGTGGTGATGTTAACAGCGGGTGCGCGGCGTTGCACGTGCGCGCAGATCTGCTCCGGGGTGGCGTGCTGCAGGTCGTGCACCGCGTCGAGCACCAGTTGCCGTTGGGGGGTCATCCGCATTCCCCGCTCGTGCAACGTGCGACGCAAGGTGGTGTCCACGACCACGATCGTAGGCCGAGGCAGCGTCGAGTGCTGTGCCCGACCGTGTACTGGCGCTACCGAATGGCGATCCCGCCGTTCCGTGCACCGCGACGCTACGGGACTGCTGCCTGGTATTTGACGTTGCCGGGTCCGGTGCGGCGCGGTTAGCGTGGCAGGCACACGCGAAAGGAGGTGGTCCAACGTTGAACGGTTATCGGACTCGTGAGGTGGCTGTCAGCTAGAGCCGCCGACGGCCGTGGAAGGCCACCTCCTGCGGACGCCGTGTGATGACACCGGCGGACGGCGAGAGGCGGCCGGCGAATCCAAGGCAGTCACCCGGCTCCCGGGTTACCCGAGCACTGGTCCGGCTCGGGTCCGCCGCTACCCGCGGCGGGCACCCGGGGGCTGACTGCTGTTCGGGGCCACTGGAGAGACGCGGGGTTCTCAGCCGGCTACTCGGCGGAGGCGGGCAGAGACGTGGGGTTGGAGGGGGTGGCCGACCATCGCGCGCTGTTCGACGTAGGCCAGGTCGCCGCCCTCGACGATGCCGTAGAGGCGGTGTGCGCCGGTGACCTCTTTGGCCGACGAGGTGCGCACCACCGCGTCGGTGGCCAGCTCCCACGAGGTCTGGTTTCGCGGCCGCCCGTAGTAGATCTCCACGACGCCGGTGGCGTGGGCGGCGAGCAATTCGATGGTGCCATCGGCACCGGGCCGCCAGAACCCCGTCTCCCGGGCAGCTCGCCGGATCACCGCGCCGGCGTCGTCGAGCAGCCACGCCCGCGACTCATACCGTACGAACGGCCGCCCATCGTGGCAGAACACCACTTGCTGGCCGAAGTGGTACGGCCCGTCGATACTCGGGTAGCGGACCTCGCCTTCGCCGCGCCACACACCGATCAGTGGCAGCAGCGTCAGGCAGTCGGGGTGTAGCTCGGGCCCCTCGCGCAGGTTCGCGGTGTCACCGGAAATCGGCAGGTCGGTGAACTCGGGAAGGTTCAGGACGCGGGTGCTCTGCGCGCGCTCGGCAGCGGCGCGCAGGGCCTGGTCGCCGCTGGATTCAGCGTTCACGGCACGATCAGCGCGGGCCGAGCCGGCGCACCATGCGAAGCAACGATTCCCACCCCGGGGATCATAGGGCGTTGGTCAGCCACCGGGCACGGCACCCGCGTAGCTGGTCTGATCACTACAGGCGCGGCCAGCCTATTCGGTATTGTGCCGTATCGGTATCGTACGGAGTATGGGTGGGCGGGCACGAGTCCATGGGTAGGCGGGTACGAGTCGCAGCTGCACTCGTCATCTGTCTACTCGGCCTTGTCGGGTGCGGCTTCGGAGACCGGCCTGCTGGCCTACCGGAACCTCCGGAGGCCGCCGAAGGCGCCGCTTCCGGGGGGGCCATCGCTCCTCAGCCACCGCTACCGGCTCCGCAGGAAGTCCGGGGTCCGGCCGATATTGACGTGAAAGAGTTCTACTTCGAGGAGACCGGTCAACAGACTTTGGTAAATCTGGAACGCTCGCCTCTGAGGGCGACTCCCGATCTGTCCTACGACCATTTCACCGGCGTGTTAGCGCCAGCTAAAGGTACGACCGTTTCCTTGTATAGAAAAGACTCGTGGTTTTCGGGCCAGCCCGACGTGAGAAGTGATTACCCGGGTGAACAACAGTGCAACGAACCCGAAGAGAGCTGGAAAGAGGAGTTCAACCCAGTCGACCTGGAGGCCACTTTCAGTATCTACTGTATCCAGACGGTCGACAAGTCGTTCGGCTTCCTGTATATCAAGCCCCTCGAGAACCGGAAGCCGAACGCGTACTACGTCTACTCTTATATCTGGATCCGCTCACGACCATGATGGGTGCCAGTCGGAGGAAGCGGTGGGCTGGGCTCATGCCACGAGATTAAGATTTGGTATCCCTCAGTGCGGAGACCAGGTCCAAGGCGCGGCGCGCCTGCGCCACATTATGCACCCGAAACACTCGCGCTCCGAGCTGCGCGCAGACCGTCAACGTTGCCAGGGTACCCTCTCTGCGGTGCGTCGCAGGCAGGTCCAGGGTCTCGCCGATGAAGTCCTTGTTGGAGACTGCTACCAGGACCGGCCAGGGCCCCGAGGTGAGCTCTCCCAGCCGGCGGGTCACCTCCAATGAGTGCGCCGTGGTCTTCCTGAAGTCGTGGCCCGGATCGATCAGGATGGAATCTCGCGAAATTCCGACGGAAATCGCTCGTTCCGTCAAAACGTTGAGGGTGGCGTGAACATCCGCCATCACGTCTGGATAAGCAATGTCGTGAAACACGGTCCTCGGTGTCAACCCGCCCGCATGGGTGCACACCAGTCCGGCATCGTACCCGGCGGCCACGCGGGCCACGTCAGGATCGTAGCCCCCCCACGCGTCGTTAATCATGTCCGCGCCGGCGATAATTGCTGCTTCGGCGACTTCGGCTCGCCACGTGTCCACGCTGATGGTCATTGCCGGATGACGTTCGCGAACGACCGGAATCAAGCTGGTCAGCCGTCGAATCTCCTCGTCGGGGCATACTTCTGGACCCGGCGCTGCCTTCACTCCACCAATATCGATGATCTGTGCTCCGCTGGCGACTGCACCGTCCACCTGAGCGATTGCATCATGTAGCTCGTAGGCTGAGCCTTTGTCGTAGAAGGAATCGGGCGTTCGATTCACCACCGCCATGACGATGAGTTCGTCGTTACCGAACTTATTCGGCCCGAGTCGCAATGTCATGCGGCGCGGTCAGCGGCGGCGATGTGGCGGCGCACCGTGACCCTCGCGCCCAAGCGGGGCACCATGGTCACGTGGTGCGGCTTCACCGGTTCGTCCGGCGCCGTGGTCGGGGACAGGTGGGTCTCCTTGCTCGTCGTCGGCCATCGACCGGCCTGCGCCGTCGACGCTGCGCACCAGCATCGCCAGCGCGTCGGTCCGGTGGGCCAGCCGCGGGTCGGCGCGGCAGCGGGTGATTTCGTCGGCGAGTAGCGCTTGGGCGGCAGCGTTGCGCTGCGCGCGGCGACGCCAGATGCCGAACCGGCGCAGCATCTGTGGCGGCGGGATCAGCTCCACGGGTGAGCCGATTTCCAGCATCGGCGGCAACGCCGCCCGCAGTGCGGCTAGCTTGCCCTTGTCGTGCACACCGACGACGGTGCGCAGAATGACCTCGAGAGTGATTCTCTGCATCCGGGGGTATAAGGGAAACTGTTCGCCCACTGGCCAGCCGGCGACCTCGTCGGCGGTGATGTCGACCATCCCGGCGATCTGCCTGCCTACCAAATCACCGTGAAACGCCGGCAGCAGCATCCTGCGGCTGCGCCGGTGCTCGTCGCCGTCGAGTCTGATCAGCGATCGCGACCCGAGAACTTCGCCGAGCGGCGCGGCCGCCTCCCCCGCCTGGAAGATCCGTCGGCTCGCCATGTGCCACCGATTTGATGTCATCCGGGTCGGTCAGGAAGACGAGCGTGCCTATGCCAGGAATCCGGATGGTGAACCGATCGCCGTAACGGCGATGGCAGGCATGCACGAAGGGGATAGGATCCGGCCGGATCAACCCGGCTTGCAGCAGTGCCGGCAGCGGCGGGCCGGGAGGTAGCGCGCGCACTGGCAGGGACGAGTTGGTCGTCCTCGACATCCCGCGGCAACTAGCGCTCCTTTTGCCTGAACGAAGGTGTTTGGCGGTCGCCGGTCCACCCGCCGAATTCCGGGCCAACCCCGGTTGGCCCGGAACAGCAGGCTCGTGAGGGTAGCAAGTATACCAGTGGGGAGCTACACCTCCTTCAGACTTGGGTTTGCACCGGCAGTGCCACCACCGGGACCGGGGACTCGAGTTATTGAACTCCATCCAGGCGTGTCTGGTAATCGGCGCCCCCGATTTTTCTCCTATCTGGTAGTCAGCGATCAACCCCTTTCTCTCTGCCTCCTCCACTCCCTTTTTCGCAGCCTCCTGGTTGACATCGACCGACGCCTCTTCAGTTGATGTTCGCTCGTCAGTTGAAGACTTGGGACCGAGTTCGGCTTCCTGTGATGTGCCTTGTGGATCGGTCATCCATCGCCAGTTTCTCTTTCTCTCTGTTCCTGCCCCGTTGGGGTGGTCCTCGGTCGGTATACCTCACAGTTAGCTCTTGACCCAAGTACCCACCACGGAAGGTCATTAACCCTCATGGTCCGTTCGTGTGAAGCGGATGGCCCATGCCAGCGACGGCCGCACGATGAGCGATCGGTGGGAATCGCCGGTGGCTGGGACGGCTGGTTCCCTCTCGGCATCAGCTGACACACGTGATGGTGGTGAGCAGTGCCAGGATGGCGGCTCAAGCCGTTGCGCCGGCCGGGAGCTGGTAGCCCGCCAGCTCCACCGGTTCGGTCAGCTTCCGCTTGCGACGCGCCACAACCCGACATTGCACGGTAGCCGAGGCGGCGGCATCAGCTCCAGCGGAGCGCCGATCTCCACCATCGGCGGCAGCGTCTCGGTCGGTGGGCTGCCGACCCCACCGCGCGGCACGTCGCCTCGTTCCTCATCGCGGTGTACGACGGCCTGCAGGTGCAGTGGCTGCTCGATCCGCAAACGCGCCCCCACCGCCGACGACCTGATGGCTGCGCTGGAGCTCGCCTTCCCCGCCGAGCGCTAGCCAGTCGACGACACCAACCGCGTCATTCGGAGCCGAATGGCGGCTGTGGCAGGTCCTTCGACCGCCATTCGGCTCCGAATGACGGTCGAAGGACCCGGCTCAGCTCAGCTGACTGCGATCTCGACCTGGTGCAGGCCTGGGCCGGTGGCGGTCACGGGTGCCTCGCCGTTGCCGGATTGGTGCAGGGCACGGACGGTCCAGATGCCTGGGGCGGCGTAGAACCGGAATGCCCCTGAGGCTGAGGACACCACCTCGGCGGTGAATTCCCCGGTGCTGTCGAGTAGCCGCACGAAGGCACCTGCGACGGGTTCACCAGCCGTCCGCACCGTGCCGGCCAACACGGTGTGCTTGCTCAGATCAGTGCCCGGTGGCAGTTCCTGGGTCTGGCTCGGTGCTCCGCACATGCCATTCTCCTTGTCTATCCAGCCTGCTCAGCTACCCAGCTCGATCGGCGCGCCGACCAGCGAGCCGTACTCGGTCCAGGAGCCGTCGTAGTTCTTGACGTCGGAGTGCCCCAGCAACTCATGCAGCACGAACCAGGTGTGGCTGGAACGTTCGCCGATCCGGCAGTAGGCGATGGTGGAGCGGCTGTCGTCCAGCCCGGCCTCGCCGTAGAGCGCCCGCAACTCGTCGTCGGACTTGAAGGTGCCGTCCTCGTTGGCGGCCTTGGACCAGGGCACGTTCAGCGCGGTGGGAATGTGTCCCGGACGCTGGGCCTGCTCCTGCGGCATGTGCGCCGGCGCCAGGATCTTGCCGGTGAACTCGTCCGGCGAGCGGACGTCAACCAGGTTCTTGGCGCCGATCGCGTCGACCGTCTCCTGGCGGAACGCCCGGATCGTGATGTCCTGCTCCTGCGCGGTGTAGCTGGTGGCCGGCCGGCTCACCTCGTCGGTGGTCAGGGCGCGACTGTCGAGCTCCCACTTCTTGCGCCCACCGTCGAGCAGCCGGACGTCGTGGTGCCCGTAGAGCTTGAAATACCAGTAGGCATAGGCGGCGAACCAGTTGTTGTTGCCGCCGTAGAGCACCACGGTGTCGTCGTTGCTGATGCCCTTGCCGGACAGCAATTTTTCGAAGGTGCCCTTGTCCACGAAGTCGCGGATCACCGGGTCCTGCAGCTCGGTCTTCCAGTTGATCTTTACCGCACCGGGGATGTGCCCCGCGTCGTAGGCGGTGGTGTCTTCGTCGACCTCGACGAAGACGACGCCATTGGCGCCCAGGTTCTGCTCTGCCCAGTCGGGCGTGACCAGGACGTTTTCGCGGCTCATACGGCAGCTCCTCGCTCAGTATTTTCTTCGTTGACAGCAGAAGTGTTTGGAGGGTGACGCTCGGCCGCGCACCGGCGGCCGGAGATGGATGGGAGCGGGCTTCATGGATGCTCCTGACCGTGGGGGATGGATATCCGGAGGGTCAGGGCGGCGGCCCGGCTGATCGTCTGCTGTACCCGCGAGCGTGCGCGAGTCACCGCCCGGTCAGGGCATCCGACACAGGCTGCTGTGCAGGCGACAGAAATCGACCGCCCGGCGCTTGGTAAGCAGCGAGTGCACGAACCTGACACTACCGGAGACTCCCGATCTGCGGGACCGTGTCAGGATCGTGGCAACGGGGCGGGTCAACGCCGTTCCTCGACCACGAGGTCGCTGCTCGGACCTCGCCGGTCGATGTGGTCACGGAGATGGAACCTTTGTGCTCGCCCGGGGTGTGAGGTGCCGCAGCGACGCAGACCCACTCAGGGCGCCCAATCTCGGGCCATCCGGGATGACGAGGACCGTGCCGGTGGATGGGATCCAGTTCTCTGGCAGGAGGAAGTACCTGCCATTCGATCGGACGAGCAGCCGTAGCCCGGAGTAGCGATGGGAGTAACGCGCATCCTGGTCGGGAAGGCGGTCGCGGACCGCTATCGACGGGTCGATCCCAAGTGATCGTTCGCTATAAGGGTAACCCGCGGCTGCGTCCAGAGGTTGTCATCGAGCAGTTGGGCCCGACCACGACCGAGCGCATCCGCATACAGCGACATGCCCCAGAACAGGCTCAACAGGATCAATGCGACGACAGCGACGCTGGCGATGCGGACGTGCACGGTGGTCGGAGCAATTTCTCGGGTTGCGCAGGCGGCGCAGCAGCCACATCGCATAGGCGGCGGGTCCGCCCGGGTAGCCGGCGGGATCGCTACCGCGGCCGGTGTATCTGCCGCCGTCGGTCGACGGGTCGCAGCAGGCGGCGCAGACCGGTCCGCCAGATCAGGCTGAATGTCGCGGCCACGGCCATCACCGCCAGCACGAGCCACGGACCTGTCATCCGACACCGAGAAGCTGCCCGCACCGTAGGTTCGGACGGCGTACTTGGCGTTCCCAGTTGTCGATCCAGCTCGGCGGGGTGGGAGACAGAGCGCGGCGACGCTGGACAGTTCCCCCCGGACTGCGAAGCGCGCCCGAAGGGGCGCCTTGGCGCAGCTCAACGACAGGCGCACAGCAAGCAGCACCGATAGTAATTCAGCCCGGCACCTCCTCTGGGCCGGACTGTGTTGAGACGCTGGTCAGTCGAACTCGCCGGCGAGTACACCGGCGATGAATGCGCCCCATTCAGCCGTGGTGACGGTCACGGTGGGGCCGGCGGGGTTCTTGCTGTCTCGCAGCGTGCGGTGTCCGCCGGGTAGGTCGGCGATCTCAACGCCGTTGCCCCCTTGCCGTAGCCGTAGCCGGCTTTGCACCAGGTGGCGCCGGTCAGGTCGGAGTTGTGGTTATTGTGCGTGTTCATCCTTTACTCTCCTAGTGCGGCAGTCCTGATCAAGATGGCTGGCGGCCAGCACCTTGGCGCGGTGCGCTCGTGTGTTTCCGCCCGGCTTAAGGAACGCCGAACTTGTTGGCACGTGCCACAGCTAGGGATCGCCAGAGCTGGTCCTCCATCGAGTCGAACACGTGGTCCACCAACGTCAGGGCTGCGTCGCGTCCCTCAGCGGAAAGCGGCGCCGGCGGAACGCCGTCCACCTCACCACCCGTGTTCGTGCCCGCTTCCGGCGCGTCGTGCCGACCGCACAGGTAGTCAAGGCGCACACCGGTTTCCTTCTCCACGACGAGGGCAAGCGATTGTGTGTGAGCGAAGAACTGCTCACCTGTCGACTCCAGTGCAGCCATCATCCACCACCGCACGGCCGGGTCACGGTACCGCAGAGCGAGTTTGGCAAACTCGATCATGTGCCTGCGATGCAGATCCATGTCCCGGTCGAGGAACAGGAACTCCAGCGTCTGACTGGCGGAGTACCCGAGCAGCCTATCCAGTTCCAGCGCGTCCCAGTCGGAAAGGACCAGGCCACTGTGCGCGGAAAGTCGTCTCGCCCATGCGTTGATCGCCCGCTGGGCCGAGTCCCTCGGATCCACGTACGTCATAGCGTACTTGTTCAGGTCCCGATAACCCAGAAAGTCCACCACCCACATCGGGATGAACCGCTTGAGCTTCTGCGCCGCCGAAAGGCCGTTGTCCTCGCACACCCAGTCGTAGAAGGGGTGCGCGGCAACCTGCGCTTTGCGCTGTGTGAGCCTGCGCGCAACCTCGATGTCGCGCTGGTCGCCAGGTTTGATCTCCAGCGGCGGAGCAGTCCACCCGGCTGTCACGCGCATTGGCTCGGTAGGACGCTGGGGAACCGTCTTGGTGTCCACGTAGGTGTTCGCGTAATGTAAGAAACCATCGAAGATTCGCTCGAATATGTCGAACATACGGTCGCACAGTTCCTTGGAAGCTGCGCGTCGGCCCGTGTCGAGCACGGCTTCCTCGAACACACCCTCGGTGTTCGCCACGTGTCCGGACTCGAGATTGAGGTGGTACGGACCGAAATACGGGTAGTTCAACCCGGTCTTGTCAGCGAGGGACATGGCGACCTTCGCTGTGTTGCTGAGGAAGACGTGCCCGGTGGCTTCCCCTGCCTCGGAGTGACCGAACCGGATCAGCGCGTCGTTCCCATCATCGACGGCCAGCGAGATGAACTCGATCCCGCTGCGCCGGAAGATCTCCTGGTCCGGAGACAGGAACAGCCACCACAGCATGTCGCTTGCTTTCCAGTGGAGATGATCGTTGATGTCCAGCTTATGCCAGTCATCGAGGAACATCCGGGAGTGCCTCTCATCCTCCTGGGTGCCCAGATTGATGACCCATTCGAATTCGTTCCGCGCCTGAGGAAAGCGCAGCACCCATCGATTCATGTCCCGGAACTGCATCATGAAGAACGCGCCCATCGGTGCGAACTTCAGACGGTCTTCGATCGCCACGCGATCATTGTGCAGCCACTTGAAGAGTGGATGTTTGCTGATTGCGGCCTGCCGGCTATCCCGCAAGGCCATTATCTCTTTCATGTGATCTGCCACCCCATTTAGAATTATCGGACTCTACCCCCTGGCATGTCCAGTATCTGCCCGTGTTCCGTAGATCATTGACTGACGGGCTAGTGGATATCTATGCCGCAGCTGTAATTCAGGGCGGTCATGGCAATGTCGAGACGTTCGGCTTACAGGGTCTCCTGGCCAAGGCGCAGCTTGTCCACGATCTACCTCCTACCTCCTCGGCTCGCTCGCTGTTACCGGTACGTTCCAGCGCTGTGCAGGTCGAAGGTCTCGATAGCGCGGTGTTTCACACTGCCAGGGTTCAACTGCCAGCGACCAATTGGACGCTATCAGCATCCTCTTCGGCGCGGCATCACCCTGGCCGCACCGCTTCCGGCTATTCCGCATTGAACCGATCCGGTACTTTTAGTACTGCTCGCTTCATGCGGCAGCCACACGAGCCGATCGTCGCCGCTATGCTCGTCTCATCAGCCCCTGTCGCCTCAGGGGGACGGGTATGAATCCGTTGCGGATGTGCCGTAGACGGCAACTCTGGACCAGAAGTTGCGTTCTGTGACACCTCTGCACACTGCAACAGTCCTTCCCGGATCTCACGGACAGTGACATTCGCCCGTGCTCCCCGACTCTGCTGCCGCCCTGCGTCGCGGCCCGCCGCTGTCACGTGAAACGTCACGTCACCAATATGGCGCAGTACTGAAAGTACTAGATCGGCCAATTGTAAAATGGTCAAAAAAAGTACGCCCACGGTGATGCCGCGTCGAAAATGATGCTGATAGCGTCCAATCGGACGCTGGCGCAACGCAAACGGAGGATCAGGATCCTGACGGCCTGGCCCTGGGCCCGCGCACGACCGGTGTCTCATTAAAGGACTGGGCCATGTCCGGAGAGGAAGTGCCCGGAGTGGAAACGCCCAGAGAAGGGACGCCCAGAGAAGGGACGCCCAGAGAAAGGACGCATAGTGTGCCGGTGCTGATCGTCGGCGCGGGTCCCGCAGGATTGACCACGGCGATCACGTTGGCGCACCAGGGCATCGAATCGTTGCTGATCGAGCGACGGGACGACGCGTCGGACCACCCCCGAGCCACGGTGATCAGTACCCGTTCGATGGAGCTGTTCCGCTCGTGGGGCCTGGAATCGCGGATCCAGGTCGGGTCGGTTGACGTCACACCCGCGGCCTGGGTGACCGCGACCCTCACCTCGGTGCAGGGCAGCGTGATGCCAGTCGGGCTCCCGGACCGTGCCCAGGCCGCCACGATCAGCCCCACCGGACCGGCCTGGGCCCCGCAGGACCACCTGGAGTCGGTGCTGCTCACCCATCTGCGGACCCACCGCGACGTCCGGGTCCGGTACCGCACCGAACTGAGGGCACTCGAGCAGGACCACGATGGCGCGCGCGCGACACTGCACGATCAGGCAAGCGGCGCCGTGACGATGGTCGAGGCCCGCTTCGTGGTGGCCGCCGACGGCGCCCACAGCACGGTGCGAAACACGCTCGGTATTCCGATGCGCGGCCCGGGCTGCGTGCGCGAATCGCTGCTAGCGCTGTTCGTGGCCCCGCTGTGGGACGTGGTCGGCGAGCGCCGCTACGGGATCTACCTGACCGGGCATGCCGATGCGGAGGGCCTCTTCGGGCTCCCCGCGACCGGGCAAGCCAAGGCGGAGGGCGTCTTCATCGCGGCCGGCGGCGATCGCTGGATGTACGGGCGGGACTGGGAGCCCGGCCGGGAGCGGGTCACCGACTACCCCGCCGACCGGCTGATCCGGTTGATCCAGCTCGGCGCCGGCGTACCCGCGCTGACGCCGCGGCTGCTGCGAGTGGGCGGCTTCACCTTCGCCGTCCAGCTCGCCGACCGCTTCCGGGACCGGCATGTCTTCCTGGTCGGCGACGCGGCGCATCGGATCACCCCGATCGGCGGCCTCGGGATGAACACCGCGATCCACGACGGCTACGACCTGGGCTGGAAGCTCGCCTGGACACTGAAAGGCTGGGCCGGGCCGGCGTTGCTGGACAGCTATGAGGCTGAACGACGGCCGATCGCGGTGGCCAACCTCACCCGCTCGGCGCAGGAGAGCGGCGGCTTCGAACGCACCGCCGCCCAAGGCCTGGCGATCGACCTGCGCGGTCGTCTGCGACACGCCTGGCTACCCGCCACTGACGCCACCACTGCCGGCCGCATCTCCACCCTCGACCTGCTCGATCCCGGCCTGACCCTGCTCACCGACCGGAGCGGGCAGGACTGGACTGGTCCGGACTGGTGTGGGGCCGCCGCCGCGGTGCGCTCGCCAGCCCCACTGGCCAGGCATGCCCTGGATACCGCTACGGCCGCGGCCGTCGGCATCGAACCCGGTGCCGCGTTGCTCGTGCGGCCCGACGCGCACATTGCCGCGCGCTGGGCCGGCGACCAGACCGACCCACTGACCACGCTGCGCACCGGCATCCGGCACGTCACCGGGTCCATTCTGGGCTGATCAACACTGGGGGTGCCAGAGGTGTGGTTGCAGCGGGCTGATCTTGTCAGCACACCGAGCCACCCTCGCGTCATCCGATGCCGGACCCGGTTTGGCCCATCGAGACGTTGCTCGCGGTGCCCTCCACGATCAACGATCCGGTCTCCACTGACACCCCGGTAGGCGTGACACCGAACGGGAGCCCGCCGGGCTTGATGTCAGTGCTCAACGTCTTGAGCATGAGCTGGCGGATCTCCCGCGGCAAGTTCACCGTACCGACGCCGTCACCGGCCAGTCGCACGTCCGAGATGGTGATTCGCACCAGGTCACCAGTGAGCTCGATCAACCCGATCCCGATGATCTCAGTGCGCTGGCTTGCGAGATCGGTGGTCGCCACCACCCGGATCGCCGCCCGGTTGCCCAGCGGTGTACCCGCCGGTAGCAGTTCCTGGGTCTCCTCGTCGGAGGGCTGCTGGATGCGGAGATCTTCGATTCCGATCGTCCGTCCGAGATCGGAGTCCTTGATCCGGACCCGGCCGTCCACCTGGGCTGCCCGCGCCGACCGGGCATTGCCGGCGATCACCTCCGACAGTGGTGCGTCGACGTCGTGCAGCGTCGCCTCGACCGCGACGTCGCGCAGCGGGTCCACCGCCAGCCCGGTCGCCTGGATGTCAATGGCCGAATACCGGCCGGCCAGTGCCTGGGTCAGGAACGGGACGCCGTTGATTCGCACGGATGGGTCGGAGGCCAGGGTGAGCTGCTCCCTGAGCTGCTGGGCCAGCGTGTACTCGGCTGCTGCCGCGGCACCGAAGTCGGCCGCCACGGCCAGACCCACGACGACCAGCACAGCGATGACCAGCTTCCGCACGCAGCTTCCCCATTCCGTCCGTTCGTCGTGCTCGGCGTGATGGGGCGCACCGAGACCGGGTGGATGTGGCGACACCCGGTATTCTCCCAGGACGTGCTGTAGGTCGCGGCCGCCAGCCTCCAGCGATAGGAGGGAGCCGGCATGGAACTGCTGCTGCTTACTGCGGACCCGGGACCGGGTTCGGTACTGCCCGCGCTGTCTTTACTGTCCCACGGCGTGCGGCCGGCCGCTCCGGAGGTCGCCGCCCTGTTGGACGCAGGCCCGTACGACGTGGTGCTGGTCGATGCCCGTTCGGACCTGGCCGGTTCACGGAGCTTGTGCCGCTTGCTGGGATCCACCGGGCTGGACGTGCCGGTGGTGGTGGTGATCAGTGAAGGTGGGCTGGTCGCGCTGTCCGCCGACTGGGGTTGCGACGAGGTCCTGCTGCCGACTGCGGGCCCGGCCGAGGTCGATACCCGGCTTCGGCTGTTGGTGGCCAGGCGCGCCGCCGAGCCGGGCGTCGGACGCAGTGGCGCCCTGGTGCTCGGCGAGCTCGTGATCGACGAGGCTACCTACACCGCCCGGCTCAAGGGCCGTCCGCTGGACCTTACCTACAAGGAGTTCGAGCTGCTCAAGTACCTCGCGCAGCACGCCGGCCGGGTGTTCACCCGGGCCCAGCTGCTGCAGGAGGTGTGGGGCTACGACTTCTTCGGCGGCACCCGCACGGTGGACGTCCACGTGCGGCGGCTCCGGGCCAAGCTCGGCCCGGAGCACGAGCAGCTCATCGGCACGGTGCGCAACGTGGGCTACAAGTTCGTCCGACCGCTTCGCAGCCTGAGTTCCCGGGAGCGCGCCGAGCAGCAGCACGCAGCGGAGCAGGACGCCGAGACCGCGGACAGTGCTGACCCAGACCGAGGTTATTCAGGCTGGGCCGACCGAGATCGGACTGGCCGAGATCGGACCGCGCCGGAATCACTGCCCGTGCAGCGGAGTTGACCAGGGCGTGACCCTGGAGCTGACCTGGCTCGTCCAACCGTCCGACGAACAGATTGCCGACGTGGCAGGATTGCTGGCCGCCGCAGCGATCTGCGATGGCGTCGATCCCCTCTCCGAAGCGGCTGTGCTCCGGCAACGGAGTCCCGGTACCGGGATGCATCTGCTGGCCCACCACCCTGGGGGCACTCTGGTCGGTTACGCCGGCTTGGATGATCGCGCCGAGCGGCGCACCGCCGAATTCGTTGTGCATCCCGAGCACCGGCGCGGCGGGATCGGCGGTGCGTTGCTCGCTGCACTGCTGGAACGGGTTGACGGACCGCTACGGGTGTGGGCGCACGGCGAGCATCCGGCGGCGTTACGACTGGCGCAGCGGACCGGGCTGATTCGCGAGCGCGAGCTATGGCAGTTGCGTCGGAGGCTGGCCGATCCGATCCCGCCACGAGCTCTGCCCAGCGGGGTGACACTGCGCAGTTTCGTGCCGGGCACGGACGAGGCGGCGGTGGTGCGGGTGAACAATCGCGCGTTCTCCTGGCACCCGGAGCAGAGCCGGTGGGGTGTGTGCGAACTCGCCCTGCGCGAGGCACAGCCGTGGTTCGATCCGAAGGGGTTCCTGCTGGCCGTCGACCCGCAGGACCGGCTGCTCGGCTTCCACTGGACCAAGGTTCATCCCGACGGTTCCGGCGAGGTCTATGTGCTCGGGATCGACCCGGACGCCCAGGGCACCGGCCTCGGTGGCGCGCTGACCGCGGCGGGGCTGGAGCACCTGCGCGAGCAAGGGGTGGCGGAGGTGATGCTCTACGTCGAATCCGACAATGCGGCTGCGCTGCGGACCTACCGGAAGCTGGGCTTTGCCCACCACCACACCGACGTGGAGTTCCTACGGCGGTGAACCCCAAGGCACGGCGCCATTCCCGCTGCCAGCCATCGCTAACAGCATCGACCTGCACCGGCAGGACAACCAGGTCGATCTCCACGGGCAACACCTCGGCGAGGATCTCGATCAGTGCCCGGTTGGACCATCCGCGCCGCTCCCGCACCCATAGAACCCGTCAACAACTGCAACAGCGACCACACTGCGGTTCGAGTCTTTGCCACTCATGGAGCCTGCCCATCGATAATGAGGGGAGTCCTCAGCGCCCGCTGACGGAAACCTTCGGCAAGCTCTACCAGCTGTTGCCCAAAGGCAATTTGCTCGTCACAACTCAGGCTGTCTTCGAACAGCCCCGTGACGATCTCGCCTACGCGGATACCGACGCTGCCCAGCAGCATGAGGAGCTCTCGGTCTTCTTGACCTAAGCCGGTCTCCTCCAGCTTCACGGGAGAGCCTGAGCCGCTCTCATCGCGGCGGTGGGTCCGTTAGCGGGTGCGAGGATCGGCAGTCTGATCAACTTCGAAGGGGCAATCTCCAATGCGCTGGCCAGTGCCACGATCTCGGAAAGGGTCACATCACGCTGTCCATGCTCGATGCGGTGCAGGGTGGATTTGTTCATCCCGGCCAGCCCGGCGATCACCCGCAACGACTTGTCCCGGGCATGGCGGATCCGCCGGATGTGCCGGCCGATCGTGCGCGTGTCGTCAGCATCCATCGCGGCAGCGTGATTCACCGGGTTGAGCCTGCGCCGAGGCATCGGGGAGTCACGTCGCAGTGGTGGGTCTCGGTGGAAGTGTGAGCGGCTGATTACCGGTCGGACTCCCGACCCGTGGGGTGGTAGTGGGGGATCATCGTCGCCGAGGTAGCTGGTGAGCTGCTGGCTGGCCCCGGCGGCCTCCCAGATCCCCGTAGAGAGCTGGGCCGCCCGGGAGACGTCGAGCCACCCAGTGATCCGGGAATCCCCGCAGGTCATGTGCAGGCTCACGGTGCCGTCACCGCGGGCGATCGCTTGCACGACGTCGTCAGGGTCGGTGCAGGTCAGGCCGTGTAGTGGCACGATCCAGTGCTCCTGGCTGACCTCGCCGGTCACCGGGTCACTCCGCTGTTCGCTTTCCACGGCTGATGACCTCCGGTTGTGGTCGTTGTGGTGGTAACCATGACGATCAGGCGCTACCCGGTAGCGGTTGGCTCGGCGGGTGACCACCGTCTCGCTGTCGGGCAGCTCTGGGGAAGGGGAGTGTTTCCTGAAATCCCTGAACTTGCTCCGCTGGTGGTGACCTACGACCTACGCTGCGTAGTGACACGTTGTCCACGACGGCAAGGACGCGACGATGGTGGCCGAGGGCCCGAACGAGACGCTGAGTCAGCTGTTGGCCTGCTTGTCCTGGAGCGGTGAGCGCTTGGCTCGGGAGATATGCCGGGTGCTTGGGCACTGGTGCAGTGCATCCAACGGCGCCGTACAAGTGGCTCAGAGGTCATCAACCGCGCCGCGACGAGGTCCGCCAGGCGACCGCGTTCGTACTGTCCCAAGCAAGCGGCCAACTCATCACGGTGAGTGAGCTGTGGCCTGGGTGCGCTCCACATGATCCACGCCTGATCTCCGCGGTCGACGGGATGGCGGTACCGTGAACCCTGGCAGGCACTGTGGCCATCCTCCACGACTGGCTACTCGGGAGATTGATGGATCGTCGCGTGTTCATGGCGGTGGGCGGCTCAGCCCTGACCCACCTCGCGTGGACCGCAGTGAACACCGAACCAGCTCGACTGGCCGCGGCCCTGGGCGATGGGCAGGTGGGCGCGACCTTGATAGCGCAGGTGGAGGAGACCATCCCCCGGTTGCGCCAGCTTGATGACCAGCACGGCGGGGGCGGAACGAGCCTCTTCTACGTGCACGCCCAGTTCCAGGCCGTTGGCCAGCTTCTCAAGACGGCTGAGCATGGCGGGCAGGTCACCCGGCGCCTGCTGGTCGCGTTGGCCGAACTCGGGCAGCTGGCCGGCTGGATGGCCGCCGACACCGAACGTCACGGGCTGGCCCAGCGCTACTACCTGACAGCGCTGCGCGCTGCCCACAACGCTGGCGACAAGGCTCTCGGCGCCAACGTGCTGAGCGCGATGGCCTACCACGCTGCCAGCCGCGAGGAGGCGGCTGACGCGATCAGCCTGGGCACCGCCGCGGTGAAGATGGCCCACCGTAGTCCTGTCATTGTCCAGGCCCTGGTCAATAGCCGACTCGTTTACGGCTACGCGCTCGTCGGTGACGTCGACCGCTTCTCTGCGGCCTACGGCCGGGCCTGTGAGCTGGCCGAGCATCCGACCGGTCATCGGCCGCGCTGGGCTTATTACGTCAGCCCGCAGTTTGTCGACGCTGCCGGCGGCTTCTATCAGGTCAGCCTGGGGAGGGCCTGCTCCCGTAACAGCCGACGTTATCTCGGCAACGCGGTCACTCTGCTCACTCCGGAAGCGACCGCCGCACCGGACTACCTGTACCAGCGCGACGCGTTAATGTCCGGCACAGCACTGGTGACAGCCCACCTCGTCCGCGGAGAGCTGGAGCAGGCGTGCGAAGTCGGGCGGACTGCTCTGCGGCGTCTGCCGCATGTCCACTCACCGCTCTGCCTGACGAATCTGCACCGTCTCGCGGACGACCTGCACGCCCGGAAGGCCAACTCCTATGTCCGTGAGTTCTCCACCGAACTGGACCGCAGGCTCAAACTGGCCGCATGACCGGTGCCACTGATTCTCGTTGTCTGCTCCCTCGATCATCCTGACGCCCGCACGCTGGCCGAGCAGCTCGACGGTGAAATGGTCAGCATCTATGGCGGTCTGACCACTGGCCGCCACGTGACGATAGGCCGCACGCAACCGATCGATCGGAAGCGGTCAGTGAGATGCTACGGGGCGTGTCGTCACGGCCACGGCGGGTGTTTGTGAGTCATACCTCGGAGCGACCCGTGAGTAGCCAACTCCATCGGGTCCTGACCGGGCGCTGCGGCCGTCTTGCAACGGGGTATCAACCCACCGGCCATCGATGGTCGCTATCGGGTGTGTCCAGCCAGATCGTTTGGTGTTGCGGCGTGACAGTCAGGCCGAAGCGTTCGCGGGGCGGAGTGTCCAGTGATTTCCATATCCGGTGGAGGGTTTCGATCTCTTCCCAGAGTCGGCGTGGCCCGGATTGCGTGAGGTCGCCATCAGGGGTGACGTGAGTGTGTGATCCGTCGGGTGCGCTTATTGTGAGGGCATATAAGTCGTTATTGCGACAGCCGTGCGCGAGACCGGGGATAGTGAAGTCGAGGAAGAACCGGAAATCGTTGTCGTAGTAGACCCTGCTGGGCAGGTCTGTGGTGCGCTGCGGCCATCGTGGCTCGTCTGTCACGGTGACCGAGCACCCACCGGGCGAGGAGTTCTGGGTGGCGCGGTGGCGCATGAAATAGCCCGGACCGATGAAGGGTCCTTGTGCATTACCCTGGCCGGTGACTGTGAGTGTGACCAGGCCGGAGAAAACCGGGGCCAGGACGATGCCACCGGTTCGGGTTTGGTCGATCCAGGCGGGCGGGATGTTCGTCATAGCGAAGGTGACGATGATCTGGTCGTAAGGGGCGTGGTCTGGATAGCCGTGGGCGCCGTCGCCGGTGATCACGGTGGGGGTGTAGCCGCAGCACCACAACCGGTGTCGGGCTGCGGTGGTGAGGTCGTGATCGACGTCGATGCTGGTCACTTGTTCCGAGCTCAGGCGCTCGCATAGGAGGGCGGCGGTATAGCCGGTGCCGGTGGCCACTTGTAGGACTCGATGGCCGTCTTCGACCGCAAGCGTCTGCAACATCGTCGCCACCAGGCTTGGCATGGTACCCGAGGAGGTGACCGCATCTGGTCGGCGTTGGGTGATCAGCGTGGTGTCGGAGTAGACCAGCCGCAACCAGCGCTCCCGGTCTGCCTGGCCGTCGATGTGTTCGCGGGCCTGGTAGTAGGCCGGTCCAGTCTGGTGCTCGATCCATCCCCATTGCCCATTCGGATTGATTTCGATGAACAGATGTTCTTGGTCGGTCAGGACGAAATCCAGGGCGCCGAACACGAGTCCGAGGGAGCGCATCAGTCGATGAACGCCTGTAAGCACGATGTCGGGTAGTTCGTAAGGTCGGTAGGTGATGTTGGCGTGGTTGCGGCGCCAATCCAACTCGCCGGGGTTGTCGATGCGGGTAGCGAAGACGGACTCACCTATCACGGTCACGCGGAGATCGGCTTTCTTCATTAACTTGGCTTGGAACAGGTGCGCGGTGGTCGCAATGGAAGGATCGCGGAATCGGTCCGGTGGCACGTCGCTGGTATAGACCACTCCGGACAGTCGTCCGTCCTCGGTGCGGGGCGTCCGCGCGTACAGGGTTTTGGTGACAATCCCATGGGGCTGGCGTGCGGCGAAGTCCGCTACGGTGTCCGGGTGCACGCTGCTGGGTGTATTGATCCATGTAGTGGGCAGGGATTCCAGCACGCCCCAAAACCCGAAGCGTGCTTGCCCCTCGCACCAGGGAATCGTGTCCAAAGGTATGGAGGCGTCGAACTCGAAGCGCCTCGGCCGCCGATAATAGATGGTCTTTACTTCATCCAGTGACAGACCGTTCAGCTCAGCACGCCATTGAGTGTGCTGCCCGATTTCGCCGATGAGGGTCGCGTCGGCGGGGAACTGAGCGGCGTCTATTCGTAGGAACGGAACCCCGTTGTTGTGCAAGTGGGTGAGCACCATGTCTGCGGTAGTGTCCACCGGTGTGGTGAGCACCAGCACCAGTGGACGAAGGGTCCGCACGATCAGTCGTAAAACGGGTCTGAGTCCACCGAATCGGGTCCTTCCCGTCGGTCTCGGTCGGGTTAGACGTGGCCATCTGCTCCTGTGCGGATAGCTCTGATAATGGCCGGCCATTGAACAGTGCCATTTGACACTGCTGGTCATACACCGCTGTACGAACCACCTCGGTCGGCACCGCCGAGGGCGGTAGGGGAACGCGGAAGGTCAGGCCGAACGGCTCGACCTGCACACTGCTACCCATGTGCCATCCTCCTGTCACGCAAAATTTGTGAGTCACGCCAGTTCCCGATCACCCGGTTCCCCACTAGTGGCCCGTCCTCGCTCGCCCGGGGCGGCCCGCTGGAACTGAAAGCCACGCAGCCTGAGATGACCCTCGCTCCCGCTGTGGTGCTACCTCTATCCAGGGACGGACTTCGCTCGCTATCTCACAGGGGAACCCGGCCCCGCTCCGGAGCGACGGCAGAAATGGCTCAGTCGGCTCGCTGATGAGGTGGCGCGTGGCCTGCTCCGACGCCGAGTTCATGTAGTCAGCCTCCCGCTGTCGGACTATCTTCGGTTTGAATGTGAATGGAGCTACGCGCTTAACCCGTGGGAGGACATCCGCATTCTGGAGCTCACCGCAGACCGGCATGACATGCGACGCCTAGTCGATGACGCAGGTGGGGACTTCTATCTTGCCGACGACATGCACCTGATTCACATGTACTACACCGATAAGGGTGAGCCTCTGGCTGCTGAGACCGACACATCGCCCGCTAACGTCACGGCTTACCGGCGCATCGTGGACATGATGTGGTCCCAGGCGGAGCCGTTTGCGCAGTGGTGGGCGGCGAACCAACAGTTCCACCGCGATCATTGGCAAGCTTGACGGTGACGACCGCGCCACGGGGAGATGGTCGGGACGAACTGTCACGCTCGCTGAGGGACTTGCGGGTTGCCGCTGGGATGAACCAGATCCCAGCGGCAACTGCCATCGGTATCAGTCAACCCGGGCTGTCTCGGATCGAAAAAGGTAAGGCGGTGCCTGGCCCGGAAACTGTCGAGGCGCTCGCTCGCGTCTATGGCGCCGATCCGGATACGACGGCTCGGCTAGTGGAGCTGGCCACCGCGATCAGGCCGGAGCATCTGGACTCGCGGATTATTATGCAGCGAGGTCTCAACCACTTCCAGGAACGCCTGAGTAAGATCGAACGGTCCTCGGCCCTGGTACGTGCATACCAGCCAAACATGATTCTTGGGATATTGCAGACCTCTGCCTACGCGCAGGTAGTGTTTAGCTCCCGGGGTCGTACGGCTCAGCAAGTCGCTGACGGCGTGGCTGCTCGGCTTGCCAGACAGCAGGCTCTCGCTGATCCCAGCCGAGAGTGGATGCTGATCCAAGCAGAAGGCGCGCTGGACTGGTGTGTCCGCGATCCGGCGCTGATGGCTGAGCAGATCAGCCACATTGCCAAGGTGAGTCAGTTGCCGAATGTGCGAGTCGGGCTGATCCTTCGACGCACACCAGCGACAGTCCTAGCGCCGCATGGTTTCCACATCTTCGACGGCCGTGCCGTACAGATCGGCACCAAAACCGCGACCGCCTTGATCGACGACCCAGGTGACATAACCACATATGAGGCGCTTTCAGCGAACTCGAATGCATGGCAGTGTTCGAAGAACAGGCTCGCGCTGAGCTATATCGCATCGCGGACGAGTACAGGGCGCTCAACCTTTGAATCCTTAGCTTCGGCCCGCGCGGTCAGAATCTGTACCAGTACGCGGGGCCGAAGAACCCGAAGAACCCGGAGATCACAAAGAGCGCTAAGAATCCGATGGCCACCCAGCCGAGCACGATTCCGGCTATGGCCAGGCCATCACCGCTCTGGCCGCGTTGCCTGATCTGTTTGCGCGCGATATACCCGAAGACCAGCGCCAGGATGCTGCCGAGCCACCAGAGCCAGACGATCCCCAGCACGAGGGACGCGATGGCCAACCCGTTGATGGGGCGCGGCACCGGGTAGCCGGGATAGCCGGGATAGCCGTAGGCGCCGGGATAGCCAGGCGGCGGTCCAGGCGGGACGCCGGGGGCGGCGGCAGGTGCGGCCTCATGAGGCTCGGCGCGCCGCTCTTGTTCGGGTGGTCCACTCGGGTGCTGCGGTGTCGTCATCGCGTCATTCCCTCTCGGTGCGGCTCACCTCCACGGTCGCACATCCCGGCCGCTCGCCGCAGCGGCCGCATCACCGCTGGGGAGGCTGGCCGGTGACGAGGAAGCTGACCTGGCTGGCGATCGCGACCGCGTGGTCGGCGAAGCGCTCGTAGTAACGGCCGATGAGCGCGGCGTCCACCGCTGGTTCCACCCCGTGCGACCAGTCCTCGGCAAAGAGAATGCGGAGGATCTGGCGACGCAACGCGTCCACCTCGCCGTCTGCCTCGGCCAGCCGAGCGCTGGACATCGCGTCCTGTTTCTCGATCGCCGTCGCGGCGCCCTCGGCGAGACCGGCGGCGAGCATGCCCATCCGCGCGAACACCGGGCGGACGTCGTCCGGCAACGGCACGTTCGGGTGCTTGAGCCGTGCGATCTTGGCGACGTGCTGGGCCAGGGTGCCCATCCGACCCAGGTCACGGACCGCACGCATGGCCGCCACAACCACCCGGAGGTCAACGGCGACCGGTGCCTGTAAGGCGAGCAGGTTGATGCAGCGCTGGTCCATCTCGTCGCACAGCGCCGCCATCTCGTCCTCGCGGGAGATGACCAGCTCGGCGAGCCCGAGGTCGGCATGTTGCAGCGCGGTCGAAGCGTTGGTCATCATCTGCCCGGCCAGCCGAGCCATCCTGGCCAGGTCGCCGATCAGTTCGTCCAGCTCAGTGTGGAAGATCTCGCGCATCGTCCGAGGGTACGACGGAAAAATCGCCCCGTCTCGATGGCCCACGAATTATATGTGAACACACGCTACGGCCGAATTGGCTACCTCAGCTGCAAGCGGTATCGGCCCCATTGACGGTGGCCAGCGGAGCGGTGACCGGTGGCCTGGAGACAGCCGGGGGGACGGCGGCCGCCCCATCGCCGTCACGGTGGACGTCGCCAGTGACGTCGCCGCCGACGTCACTGGGGAAGTCGGGACCGACCACCAGCACCACGCTGCCGGTGGGGGCCCGCTGATCGACCTGCAGCGCCGCCTGGGGAATGGCAGCGAGCAGGCTGAGCGCCTCGGCTTGCTGATCCCGGGGGTAGCGGATCACCGTGGTGTCGACGAGCTGCGCAGCCTTGCCCACCTCGAGCACGCCGAAGCCACCGGCCTGCAGCACCTGGGACGCCCGAGTGGCCGCGCCGGCGACCCGGCTGCCGTTGAGCACTCGCACTTTCTGGGTTTTCGGTGTCACCGGCGGTTGCGTGCCTGGTGGTTGCTCGCCGGGCAGCTCAGCGCCGTCGATGATGGCCCGAAACAGTGCTGAGGTGTCCCGCGTCCGGAGTTCCTCGTTGCCGTACTCGTTGGCCGTCCCGGTGGTCGGCACGGTGACGAAGGTGACGTCGGCGGGGTCCAGCCCTTCCATTGACTGGGCCAGGGTGAGCAGCGTCGACGAGTCGACGTTCTCGCCGACGGTGTTCGCGGCGACCGCGGTGATCAGCGCGCGCAGCTTTGCGGGGTTGAGCAGCACCGCCGGCGACAGCACCTGGCGCAGCAGCGCGGACAGGAAGCGTTGCTGGCGGGCAATCCGGCCGTAGTCGGAGGTGGGGTCGCCGGTGACGTGGCGGGCGCGGACATAGTTCAGCGCGGTGCTGCCCGAGATCGTGGTGTAGCCCCGTTGCGGGATGATCGTGCCGAGACGGCTGTCCTTGAGTGGTCGCTCCACGCAGATCCGCACCCCGCCCACGGCGTCGACCATGCTCTTGAATCCGTGGAAGTCGACACCGACAAACCGGGTCACGGCCAGCCCGGAGAGGTGTTGGACGACTTTGGTGACGCACAGCGGCCCACCAATCTGGTAGGCGGTGTTCAGCTTGGCGACGTCGGCGCCGGCGTCGGTCCGTGTGGTGTAGGAACCCGCGACGGGGTCCCATACATCACACCGCGGCCGCTGGATCTGCAGGTCCCGCGGGAAGGAGACGATCACCATGTGAGACCGGTTAGCGGGCAGGTGGGCGATCATCACGGTGTCCGAGCGGGCACCTCCCACCATTGCGGTGTCGCCGACGTCGTCTTCCTCTTCTGCACCTACCCGGCTGTCCGATCCGACCAGCAGGATGTTCTCGTCGCCGCGCTGCGCGTCCGCATCGGTGATGGCCTCGGAGTCCGGGTCGAGCGCGAGCACATCGCGGACCTGACCGTCCACCCATTGCGTGGTGGTCCACCCGGCGGCGGTGACCCCGAAGACCAGAAACGCCATCGCAGCCACCAGCGCCTTGCCGGTGCGCCGCAAGCGGTGGTGGTGCCCACCGGGCAGGCGATGTTGCGGCTCGTCGGACACCCTGACCTCCTCCCCTGGACCAGGTGCGAGTTGAACCAGGTGCGGTACGCCATCCGGGTGAGGGATGGTACTAGGTGCCCAATCTCAGCCGCCGGAATGGGCCAGCTCGGCGCCTGCGGGGACGGTCCGGTCCATCGGATCGTCCAGCCAACCCTCGGGTAGCACCACCCGCCCGGGCGAGCCCTGGCGGCCTCGGGGACCGTCGGCGTCGGGCGGGAACGGGACATCGGGGTCCAGCAGGCCGAGCTGGTCGTCCAGCTCGGCGAAGCTGGACACCATCCCCAGCGCCCGCCGCACGTCCCCGCCGACCGGGAAGCCGTGCAGGTACCAGGAGATGTGTTTGCGCAGATCACGCAGGCCCTTGTCGGCGCCGAGGTGCTCGGCGAGCAGTCCGGCGTGGCGGCGCAGGATTGCCGCAACCTGCCGCAAGGTGGGCGGCGCCGGAGCCGGGGCGTCGGCGAAGGTGGCCTCCAGCTCCGCGAACAGCCACGGCCGGCCAAGGCACCCGCGGCCCACCACGACGCCGTCGCAGCCGGTGTGCTCGACCATCCGGATCGCGTCCGCAGCGGCGAAGATGTCCCCATTGCCCAGCACCGGGATCGACGTGACGGCCTGCTTGAGTGCGGCGATGGCGTCCCAGTCCGCGGTGCCCGAATAGCGCTGCGCGGCGGTGCGCGCGTGCAGGGCTATCGCGGCCACCCCGGCTTGTTCGGCGATCCGGCCGGCGTCGAGGGACGTGCGGTGCTCGTCGTCGATGCCGATCCGGAACTTGACCGTGACCGGGAGCTGCCCGGCCGCCTCGACCGCGGAGCGGACGATCTCGCCGAACAGGGCCCGCTTGTAGGGCAGCGCGGCACCGCCGCCTCGTCGGGTGACCTTCGGAACCGGGCAACCGAAGTTGAGATCGATGTGATCAGCGAGGTCCTCGTCGCGCACCATTTCCACGGCTTTGCGGACCGTCGTCGGGTCGACCCCGTACAGCTGCATCGAGCGGGGCTGCTCCGCGGCGTCGAAGCGGATCATCCGCAAGGTGCTGGGGTGCCGCTCCACCAGGGCCCGGCTAGTGATCATCTCGCAGACGTATAACCCCGCCCCGTGCTCCCGGCACAGTCGCCGGAACGCCACGTTGGTGATCCCGGCCATCGGCGCGAGTACCACCGGCGGGTCGACCCGGTAAGGCCCGATCCGCAGCGCTGGTCGCACCGCAGCCACACGCCCCATCATCCCCCTCACCCCCGGCGTGTCCGCATCTCCTGCCCGGTGTGTCAGGCTCCTGTGCCCGGCGTGTCGGCCGCGCGTGCCCATGCCGCGCTCGCGAACTGATGGCAACTCGACCGACTCGGTGGTTGAGCTGAGAACCCCACGGGCCTAGCGTCGAACCTGACAGAGCGAAATGGACCTGTGCCAATGAGGTGATCCATCATGCGAGCGAGCATTGGTGACCGGCTGTGCGTGCATGGCCGAACCGTCGACCGGCCCGACCGCATGGGCGACGTGGTGGAGGTGCGGGGGCCGGACGGGCAGCCGCCCTTCCTCGTCCGGTTCGACGACGGCCGAGAACGCCTGGTCTTCCCGGGCCCCGACTGCGAGATACAGCCGGCCACGGGGGGGTAGCGGACGGCTTTCCCGCGGCGGTGACGGTCAGCCGGGGCTACAGCCAGCCGCGCCGGCGGAACAATACGTAAAGCAGCACGGGGATGAGCAGCATCAGGGTCAGCGCCATGGGATAGCCCAGGACCCACTTCAGCGCCGGCATGTGGTCGCTGAAACTCGATCACTTCGCGGGACAGCCGGTATATTCGCCGCGATACATTGGGCTCCCACGGAACACCTGGTCCTCGATCTCGTAGATGTCGTTGCGCAGCCCGAGCAGCACGGGTAGGTAGTCGTCCACGATCCGGTCCAGGATCGCGTAGAGCACCGCCAGCGGTCCCCGCTTCAGCAGGTCGGGCTCGGCCTCCGGGCGCCGGCGGACCTCGGTCAGGTCCGGCTCGGCGGCATGCCGGATGGTGACGACGAAGTCCTTGCCCATGGGCACGTGCAGCTCGCCGACCTCCCACTACCTCGATGGGGGTCGACGTAGCGGGCCGGGCGCAGTACCACGAACAGGGTGTCGCCGTAGCGCTCCAGCTTCGGCCGCTGGTGGGCATGCACCGCGTCCTCGACAGTCAGCTCATGCAGGCCGAACTCGGCGGCTACCGAGGCGATCTCGGGCTCGTCGAGCCGTTAGAGCCCTATCCAGGCCAGACACGGGCTGCCGCCGGCGCTGCGCTCGCGCAACAACTCGTAGGTCGTCTCCAGCGACCCGGGTGCCGCGCAGCGTCGACCGTCGGCGTACACCGCGTTGTCCACCACC
>JBOHHF010000502.1:0-1254 GCA_050700495.1 Pseudonocardiaceae bacterium | reverse complement strand
GCGCGCCCGCGACTCGTTGAGCTGCTGTGGTTGGGTGATCAGGCGGGCGTCGAGCATCTCCACCTCGACGTCGGCAGCTTCCACCGATTCGGTAGAGACGACGGCGAGACGGCCGGTGTCGTCGTCGAACTCGATTGTGACGGATGCGGTCAGCAGGTGCCGCAGCACGGTCGGGTGGTCCGCCGGCGTCCACGCCAGGCAGCCGACTCCGATGACCAGCTCCAGCTCCTCGGCGTGCCCCAGCGCGTTCACGTACATCGCGAAGAGTTCGCCGTACAGATCCCGGATCGGCTGGTCGCGGAGCTCCTGGTCCGCCCATGCCTGCCGGTCTCGGAGCCACTCGCGGAACGACTCGCTGATCTCCGGCTGCTCGTCCAGGTGCTCGACGCGCCCGATCGGCAGGCCGTCGTCCCCGACCTCGTCCGTCGGTCGGATGATCGAGTCATGCAGGCGTGGTTCAGTGTCTGGGTCGTTGCAGGCCCTGTCGAGCCACTCTGCGAGCTGGTTGTCCGGGGCCGACGGGGCGAGCCGGGGCACCCGGTCCACAGTCAGGAACGGAGCCGCGGGTTCCGGCTGGACCGCGTCCAGCGCGCTGCGGACCGCGGGGTGGTGCGGCAGGTCGCCGAACCAGAGTACGGCTCCGTCACGGCGGTATGCGTCGACTGTGCGGGCTGGCTCGTCCCGAACCTCCTGGGCGCGCATGAGGAACTGGAATAGGCGAATCGCGCCATCCACGAGGGGGTCACGCGGGGTCGGATCCGCAGACATGCAGCGCTCCAAGGCGGTCAGGCGCTTCCGGATTACTTCATACCGATTCTTTCGGCTGGTGCCCTTGGACGTCGACCCTGTGGCGGTCCTAACCCGTCGGGTTCGACGAGGCGCTCAGCCTGATCGCCGCGGCGCTGGGTGGGTGGGTCGCGTGCTAGCTGCCTGCACGGCTCGTTCGCCGCCGGCGAGAGCCACTTCATGGCCGTGCTGCATCGTCGATGTCAGGCAGCGCGGCGAGCAGTTGAGGCAGGTCGGTCGTTACGGTCTGCCACAGCAGGTCGAGGTTGATGTCGAAGTAGTGGTGGATGAGGCGGTCCCTCATCCGGGCGGCGGCGGTCCACGGAACCTCAGGGTGGGCTGTGCGGACTTCCGGGCTGACCTGCTTGGCGGCCTCTCCGACAATCTCGACGAGCTTGGTCGAGGCGAGCCGGAGCAACTCGTCACTGTCGAGGTCAGCACGGGTCCGGTCGGTGCTGTAGCCGATGG
>JBOHHF010000501.1:0-5579 GCA_050700495.1 Pseudonocardiaceae bacterium | reverse complement strand
GATGTCCACGCCTTGCCAGTGCGGGACGAGCGTCACCGAGCGGACCCCTCCCGTGACCGGATCAAGCGGTCCCGGCACACTCACCCCGACCCCGCGCACCCGGCTGCGGTCCACCCGTGCCTGCTCCAGCAGCGTGCGCACCAGCCAGACCACCGTGCGCAATCCCTCCTCCGGCGACTGCGCAGTGTCGAAGTCGATGCTCTCCTCGATGAGCTCCCGGTAGCCCATGTCGCAGATCGCGCCACGTAAGTGCGCTTGACCCATCTCGATGCCGATCGCCAGGCCACTGAGCTGGGACAGGGACACGCTCTGCGCCCTGCGCCCCTTCGCTGTCGGCGTCACCACCACCAGAGCACTGGCCTGCAGCTCCCGGACGATGGTGGACACGGTGGCTGCCGACAAGCCAGTGGAGCGGACGATCTCGGCCTGGGTGAGTGACCCGACGGCCCGAACCGCGCGCAGCACCCGGCGCAAGTTCGCCTCCCGAAGGGCGCTCTGAGACCCTGGGGTGTCTGTGGCCAATGGGGTTCCCCTCCCGCCGGGCCGCTCACGATCGCCAAGCCTCGACTACCAGCTAACAGCTTAGCTTCAAGAAGTGAACACCACTGTGCCCAGAGTCGGTGTCTGTACTTGCTCCTTGTTCCACCGCGCATCAGCCCATGCTCTTGGCGCCGTCCAACGCCTCCCTGATGATGTCGGCGTGGCCGCTGTGGTGGGTGGTCTCGGCCACGATGTTCATCAGCACCCGGCGGGCCGACCAACGTGCGCCGGGCTCGAACCAGGGCGCCTCAGGAAGCGGGTGCGAGGCGTCCAGGTCCAGGGTAGGCACCAGCTCATCGGTGCGCCGGGCCACCTGCTCGTAGCGCTCCAGCACGCCGGCCAGGGTGTCGCCGGGCTGCATCTGGAAAGAAGTCTCGTGCTGTGCGTAGTCCTCCTCGGTCCACTCGGTGAAGTTCTTGCCACCGCCGATCGCGCTCGGACCTTCCAGGATGAAGTTCACCCACTTCTCTTCGGCGTCGGCGACGTGTTTGATCAACCCACCAAGGCACAGCGCGCTGACCGTGGTGTGCATCCCGGCCTGCTCATCGGTCAGGTCACGGGTGGTGTTGCGCAGGAAGAACCGGCTCTGGGCCAGCGTCGCCAGAAGATCGGTGTGTTCGCTCATGGTGGCTCCTTCGATAGTCACGGTCGGCCCTCACACCTTGTCTGGGCGCCCACCTGGGCGACGTTCATCGGCAACGTCAAGCGACCTGTCACCCGAAGTGTTCTATTCCCAGATAGCCTGTTCGGGTGATTTGATCACTCTTTGCAGTGAACACCGGGAGATGCTGTGGCCAGGGTATTCGTCAGCCACGCGAGCGAGGATCGCGCGCTGGCTGGTGAGGTACGTCGGTGGCTGATCGACGATGGCCATGAGGTGTTCCTGGACCAGGATCCGCGCGACGGTATCGCCGTCGGCGAGCAGTGGGAGCAGCGGCTGCACGAGCGGCTGCAGTGGGCACAAGCCGTGGTCTGCCTGGTCACGTCGGCCTACGTGACTTCGCTGTGGTGTGCGGCCGAGGTCGGGGCGGCCCGGACGAGGGGCAGCCGGTTGCTGCCGGTGCTGGCCGAGCCGGGGGTGGTTTACCCATTGTTGACGTCCCTCCAGCTGGCCGATCTGACGCGCGATCCGGTCACGGCCCGGGTGGCGCTGACCGAGGCGTTGCGCCGGGTGGATGCGGCCGGGGCGTCGGGCTGGCCGGATGATCGTGCCCCGTTCCCGGGACTGCGCCCGTTCGAGATCGACGAGCATCGGGTGTTCTTCGGCCGCTCCGGTGACGTGGACAAGCTCGCGGAGCAGCTGCGGTCCCCGTCGGAGCGCGCCGAGGGTGCGGCACTGCTGGTGGTGGGCCCGTCGGGCTGCGGCAAGTCGTCGCTGGTCCGGGCGGGGCTGGTGCCGATGATGGCGAGGGAGCCGGGGTGGTGGACGCTGCCGCCGATCGTGCCGGGAGCCCATCCGGTGGCCGCACTCGTCCGGGAGCTGGCCGCCGCGGCGCGCGGGGTCGGCTTGGAGTGGACGGTGACCCAGGTGCGCGGCCGGCTCGATGACGTCGGCTTGGCGGAGCTGGCCGACGAGTTGCTGCTGGCGGCTCCGGGTGATCGGCGGCGTCTGCTGGTCGTGGTGGACCAGTTCGAGGAGTTGCTCACCCAGGCCGCGCCAGCGCAGCGGGCCCGGTTCGCCGGGTTGCTGGGCCCGGCGCTGGCCGGTCCGGTGCAGGTGGTGGGCACACTGCGGTCGGAGTTCCTCGACGAGCTGCTGGCCGACCCCGAACTGGCCGTGCTGCCGAAGCCCCGCACCGCCACCGTACGGCCACTGCACCGGGAGGCACTGCGCGCGGTGATCGAAGGGCCGGCCCGGCTGGCGGGCATCGGCGTGGACGCTGACCTGGTGACTCGGCTGGTCGCCGACACCGACAGCGGGGAGGCACTGCCGCTGCTGGCGTTCACCCTGGCCCAGCTCGCCGACGGCATCCCCCGGGGCGGGCGGCTGTCGGGCGGGCGTTACGAGCAGCTCGGCGGGGTGCAGGGCGCGCTGACCCGCCGGGCCGAGGAGGCGCTGGCCGCCGCGGTGGAGTGCGGTGGCCGCAGCTCCGAGGAGGTGATCGCCGGGTTGCTGCGGCTGGTGACCATCGACGAGCAGGGCCGCCCCACCCGGTGGCGGGTCATCCGTGACGAGCTGGCGGAACCGCTGCCCGCCGAGTGGGACGCCTTCGTCGCCCGCCAGTTGCTGATCACCGACACCGAGAACGGCAGTGTGGTGGTGAGCGTCGCCCACGAGGCGTTCCTGTCCGCTTGGTCGCCGCTGGCGCAGGCGATCGCCGCCGCCGAGTCGGCATTACGCGCCCGTCGCGCGGTCGAGCAGGCCGCCGCCGAATGGCACCGTGACGCACGCCCGACCGACCGGCTGTGGGAACGCGGCCAACTGGCCGCCGCAGTTGCCGACACCGGCGCCCGGATCGACGCTGGCCGCCGGTCCGCGGCAAGCGCGCCTGCTTGCGCGCAGCCGACGCGCGGACTCGCATGGTGGTTGCTGCGGCGGCATCGGGCGCTGGTCACCGACCGCGTCGACCTCAGCCCGACGGCTCGCACCTTCCTGCACGCCAGTATCCGCCGTGACCGCTACCTGCGCAGGCGCGCCACCATCGTCCTGTCGGTGCTGCTGGCCCTCGCTCTGATCGCAGCGGGTGTCGCCGTCGTCCAGCAACGTAGTGCCGAAGAAAGGCAACGCACCACCGAGGTGGCGCGTCAGGTTGCGCTGTCCCGCCAGTTGGCTGCTGAAGCGAACACCATCCGGGCCACTGACCCGCGACGCGCCATGCTGCTGGCACTGAAAGCATGGCAGACCGGGCGCAACGTGGAGACCCGCAGCAGCCTGCTCACCACCCAGATGGAGAACTACGACGGCGACCTGCGCGGATACCGGGGCACGGTACGAAGCGCCGCGTTCAGTCCGGACGGATCCTTGGTCGCCGCAGGTGGCCGTACGGACGGGACCATCCGGCTGTGGGATGCCGCCTCCGGCCAGGAGCTGGCGAACCTGCCTGCCGGTACTCGGCGAGAAGAGGCCAAGGAGTCCCCCATCGTGACCGAGGTGGTGTTCAGTCCCGATGGCAAGACCCTCGTGAGCAATGCCATCACCACAGACGGACTGCGGCTGTGGAACGTCGCCACTCGGCGACAGCTCGCGGTATTTCCCACCGTAGTCAGCACAATCTCCTTGAGCCCCGATGGGAGGGTACTGGCCACCGGCCAGCCGGACGCTGTGGAACTCTGGGACGTCGCGAGCCGCACCAAGATGGCAACACTCACCGGTCATCAAGGTCTCGTGCAGAGCATCGCCTTCAGCCCGGACGGGCGGCTGCTGGTCACGGCAGGGCAGGATAAGACGGTGCGGCTGTGGGATCTGCACACCAACCAGGAGATCGCACAGCTACTCGGCCACACTGATCTGATCACCCACGTCGCCATCAGCCCGGATGGTCGTTCGCTGGCCAGCTCAAGCTTTGATGGGACGATGCGGCTGTGGGACATCGACACGCGTCAGACCAAGAAGATCTACACCTTCAGCGACGGGAGTGGGTTTCCGGACGGGACGGCGTTCAGTCCAGACGGCACCTGGCTGGTTGTCGTCGGCAATTTCCAAGAAATCAATATTATCGACCTGACCACCGGCGAGTTGTGGAGTAAGCTGGCTAGCCCGGTCAACGCTGATGACGTGGCTTTCGACCGCACCGGACATCGATTGGTGACTGCGGGTAACTACGGCACGGTGCAGATGTGGCGGTTTCAGCTGACCTCGTTCACTCACGTCGGCTCTGTGATGGACGTGGCATTCGATCCGTCCGGGCAGACGTTCGTCTCCGGCAGCGCCGACAACACGGTCCGGCTCTGGGACGCCAAGCGGGGTGAGCTACTGCACGAGTTCACTGGGCACACTGAGACGGTCGAAAAAATCGCCTTCCGACCGGACGGCAAGATCTTTTCCTCCGCAGGCGACGACGGCACCGTACGACTATGGAATCCGGCTACTGGGGTTCAACAGGCCGTGCTGACCACATCGGACACGGCGCAATTCAAACAAGTGACGTTCAGTCCCGACGGCGCGATCGTGGTCGCTGCCGGTAACAAAGTGCTCAACCTCGACCAAGCGCTTTCGCCCGCCCCCGAGCCGGTGATCTGGGACGCGGCCACCGGCCAGGAGATCGGCCGGCTACCCGCCGATAATCAGACGGTGCGGTCGCTGGCCTTCGCACCGGACGGCGCAACCATCGCCGGGGGGCTCGACGACGGCCTGATCCGGCTGTGGAACATGGCGGACCGCACAGTACGCGTGGACCTGCGAGGACACCCTCAGCCGATGACTGCTCTTGCTTACAGCCCGGATGGTGGACTGCTCGCCTCCGGCAGCCTCGACGGTGTAGTCCAGCTGTGGGACACCTCGACCTGGCAGCTGGTGGGGTCTGTTCCCGGCTTCAGCACCACGGTGCGTGGCATCGACTTCAGCCCAGATGGCACCACCATGGTCACGGCAAGTAACGACACTACAGTTCGGCTGATTGACGTGGCCAGCCGGAGCGTGGCAGCGAATCTCGATCGGCACATCGACACAGTCAATGATGTGGCGTTCAGTCCCGACGGCGCATCCGTAGCGAGCGCCGGTGGTGACGGTCGCGTATTTCTGTGGACCGTGCGGGAGTCCGAGGCCGAGCGGCGATTGTGCGAGGTCATCAAACGGGGCGCGACACCGAACGAATGGAGCGAGGTCGGGCCCGACCGCGGCGCCCCTCCCCAATGCCCCTGACCGGATTGTTGCGGATCGCCTGACCCGTAGCCGCTCCATTTGGTGATTCCAGCCCGCACTCAGCTACCGCTGACCATGATGTGAGGTCAGGCGGGCATGATCGGCACGTTGTAGGCGGCAAATGCACGATCAGCGGTGACGATGGTGAGCCCCTCGCACCTCGCCTGGGCGATGAGTAGCCGGTCGAACGGGTCCCGATGGTGTAATGGCAGGTTCCGCACGGCCAGCGCGTGCTCCC
>JBOHHF010000500.1:0-1300 GCA_050700495.1 Pseudonocardiaceae bacterium | reverse complement strand
GTGTACATCGCCGGGCACGGCGAGGTTCTGGACGGCAGTCAAGACCACGTGCTCCTGACCTCCGACACCAATCCCGACGACGTCGCCGACGCCCTGCCGACCGCGGACCTCGCGCGAAAGATGCTGCTGGACACGTCGGTGCGGCGCGTGCTGTTGATGCTCGACGCGTGCTATTCGGGTCGCGGCGGCAACGACCTCACGGCTGCCGCGCTGACCCGGATGACCCAGCACTGGGATGACGTCCAGGGCTCGGGACTGGTCGTGATCACCTCAGCCCAACCCGCTGAACAAGCCCAGACCGGTACGTTCCCCCGGTTATTGCGGGAGGCGGTCGAGGGCTTGCCGACCGCGGGCCGCACGCCCTCGGTCCTGGCGCTGGACACGGTCGTCAAGGCGATGAATGACAACCCCATCAAGCCCGGATTCCAGACGATCAGTTCCACCTTGGCCCACCTCACCGGTGAGGTCCCGCCGTTTCTGCCCAACCCGCGCCACGACCCCCGGATGACCGAGGTGGACCTGGCCATCCAGCAGGCGACCGAGTGGGACACTCAGGCCCAGCGGCGTGACATCGAGTTCCGCACCAGGCTGCTGATCAGGGCGATGGGAGGCCATGGCGCCGCGCAGGGGTGGTGGTTCTCCGGGCGCCGGGCTGCTCTGATCGATATCACCAGCCCACACCTGCTGGCCAACCTCGGCCTGCGGCGGGAAGACGGCATCGATCTCGACGCTCCCCGCTACGCAGACCTGGACGCCCTGACCACCTACGCCACCCGCGGCCTGCTCGGCGCCGTTGCGGACAGCCCATACAAGCGTCAGCAGCCGCCAACCATTCGCGCCATCGCGCGCGGGCGGTGGCGTGCACCACCCTCCACGGCCACCCCGTAGCCGTCACCACCAGCGACGACAACACGGTACGGGTCTGGGACCTGACCACCGCCACCCTGCGCACGACCCTCACCGGCCACGACAACTCGGTGACGGCGGTGGCGTGCCCCACCCTCGACGATCAACCGCTGGCGGTCACCGCCAGCAAAGACAAGACGGTGCGGGTCTGGGATCTGACCACCACTACCGAACTTGCGGTATTCGACTATGTCGGCCACGTGGGTGCGCTGTGCATTGGACCTGCGCAGGAAATCGTCATCGGCACGGGGTGGGACCTCACGGTCATTGACAGGCGACCGAGCAGATAAACCTGACGCACCTCACCGGCCAGCCTCCGAGCGGTCGAGTGGCCCAGCTTGCCGTAATCGGCGACACTATCGTGTCTCGTAGCGGATGGCGAGCACCTCAACAT
>JBOHHF010000499.1:0-2352 GCA_050700495.1 Pseudonocardiaceae bacterium | reverse complement strand
GCGTGGTGGTGCGGAACACTTCACACCGTGGACCGCGACGGCACGATCAAGCTGCTGGCCGTGATCCTCGCCGACCTCCCGAAGCTGGACGGGGCTGCCTGCCGTGGGCGGCATGAGCTGTTCGACCCGATCCGCGGCAACGGCCACCGATACCAGCACGAGGAACGGATACGGCTAGCGAAGGCCGCCCGGATCTGCTCCTCGTGCCCCATGGTTCAACGCTGCCCGAACGTGACCACCACGGCCGGGGAAGCCGCGTCATCCCCGGCCCCGCATCCTTTTTCGCAGACGAACGGCCCCACCCGCCCTACAAAAAGCACTGGGCAAGCCGCTCGTGCGTGCCGCTACTTCTTGACCTTGAATCTGCGCACGGTCTCCGCTGGTCCTTCGGCTTCCCACCTACCGACGGGCGCATAGCCCTGGCTGATGACGTAGCCGGTCATCTCCCGCTGTTCGCCTCGCATCGACAGCGAGTCCGCATCGAGTTCCCTGGTGGACTCGTCGTCGTGCACGATGGTGCAGGTGATCTCCAGGTTGACCTGGCGTAGCCACACTTCGATCGGGCCGGTTTTCGTCGCCCGGTCCATGTCCTCTTGGCAGCACCTCCCGGGGTGAACCACTGTTCGCTGAGCGGCTGAGCGGGTCCGCGCTCACCGTGGTGTACGACTGGGAACCCACTAAGGACGAGGAAGGGGGATGTACTCGGGGAGGCACCGGGATGGCGGGGAAGTTTCCCCGATGCCTCCCCCTCCCTGCTTCCCCCCGCTGAGCAGCCCTGACACCCCGGGGGAACCCGGGCGTGCATCCCGCGGGCCCCTGCCGAAACCCCGGGACATCCGAGAGTTTCAGCAGGCGTTGCCGCCTGCTTCCCCCGCATCCCAGCGACTGTTTTGGCTGACGTTCGGGTGGGGGTCTACCCCCGCTACCGTGCTGGTCAGGACCCGTTACCGGGGGTTCTACCGACCTAGACGGCTAGAGGCCCCCGCTGCCCGCCGGGGCTACACGACGATGCCCGGCAGCGGAGTGATCTACATCATCGACAAGACACAACACCGCGTGGCCATCCGAGACATCAGCCACCGCCGTGACACCTACCGCGCTCACTAGTACGTCATGCTCCGTATGCGTGGAGTTCTTCCTGCGCATCCGCAGCAATTACCGACCCGCTGCCCCCGGCATAGAGACGAAGGGGTCTACCACCCGCGCTACCGGGCCCAAGTGAGAACCTAACCCGCTCACGGCGACCCAACCCGGCCAGCTGTCACATCATGGGGTGGGGCACAGGTCACCATGGCAAGCGCTACCAGCACATCACCACTGAGCTGACCACCATGATCGCAGACCAGGTAGGAGCCTTTTACTGGTAGGGCGACGAGGGTGCCGACCCCGATTAGACTGCAAACTACGAGTCGGGTCCTCGACGCGCACGAGATATACCCAGCCTTCTACCTCGCCTTCGGCCGCTCGCGCCTCCCGGGTGGCCCACCCTGCCGGCCACACGTAGCGGAGGTGTGGCCGGAGCGGTCAGCCGGACCTGCAGTTCTTGGCGCCGTTGCTCGTATCGGGTGTGTGCCTCGGCGGGTGCATTCTCGTCCGGCGGCTTATCGTCCGGCGGTGCGTAGGACATGCACAGGTAAGCGCAGATCACGTTGACGACGGTCTGTCGCTGACGCGGGTTGTTCTGTGCTAGCCGTTCCAGCGCGTACAGACCGCCAAGTCGAATCGGCGCCCGGTCACTGCCGAGCTGGTCGACCACGTGGGTGTAGAGCGTGGTGATGCGCTGCTCGACGGCGTCCTCGCGCTGGTGTTCCAAGATCAACTCAGTAGACCGCTGACGGCGTGCGGTCAGCCACAGCACAACGACCCCACCGGCTCCCACCACGAACGTTCCAGCAGTCCGCACCACTTCTAGGCCAGCTCGATCCTGGTCGGTTCCACCGCCATAGAAATGAAGCAATATTACGAAGGCCGCAGCCCCCACCAAGCCCACGACAACGCCGCCTAGGACGATCCCACGGACCGTTAGTGGACGGCCGGGCTCCGACGACCGCTGCTGCTGCGCACTCCCGCCCATAGCGTGCCCCGCTGATCGACGCGGGTTGTTGCTTCGTCTATCGCGACGGACGAGGCACCGTTACGAGGGCGGCCGGAAGGATTAACTGAGACGGAATCTGAGACGAGAGACGGAGAACAACGGGTGGACCCGCTAGGCCCCCCGACATCTGTCCTGCTAGATGGCGGTAGCGGTGGGATTTGAACCCACGGAGGGCGTGAACCCTCACGCGCTTTCGAGGCGCGCTCCTTCGGCCGCTCGGACACGCTACCGCCGGTCACGATACCGGACGGATCGGC
>JBOHHF010000498.1:0-2204 GCA_050700495.1 Pseudonocardiaceae bacterium | reverse complement strand
TTGATCCCGAAGATGTGTCGGCAGTTCCGTGGCTGAGGTCAGCCTGCTCGCCTCTGTGGTGGTCGCTGTGAAGGGCGACCACCGGGTGCTGCGCCTGCTTGACTCGCTGGCTCATCAGACCCGAATCCGCGAGTAGGGGCGTGACACGGGTCGTAGATGGCGATAGGTGCCGCTCTGGTCTGGGATGATGTTGGTTGTGACGCCACATTCATCTCATGGGAGAGGACACCTATCAGGTGGGTAGGGTACGCGGTGGGAAGCGGAAACGTCAGCAGGTGCGGATCGGTGTGCCGGATCCGGCGTTGACGCGGGTGTCGGGGATGGCTGCGGTCACCGAGTTGTGTGATCGGCTCGGGGTGGTCGAGGTGCTGGACGCGGCGGTGGGGCCGATCAAGCAGCGTGATCGTGGGTTCGGGGTCGGTGAGTTGCTGGTGGGTTTGGCTTCGGCGCAGTGGGCTGGTGAGGACTTCCTGGTGGGCCTGGACCGTCAGCGTGGGGATGTGGCTGGACAGGTGCTCGCGCCGGTGGCGGGATTGAGTTCGACCACCGCGGCGGGCCTGGCGCGGCGGATCACCAACGCGCAGTGGACAGGGGTGGAAACCGGGCTGGCGCGGGTGAGCGAGCGGGTGCTGGAACGGGTGCCGGTAGGGCGACGGGCACGGCTGTGTGAGACGGTGACGATTGATCTCGATGCTACCGATGTCGAGGTCTACGGGCGTCAGAAACGTGGTGTGGACTACAACTATCAAGGGCAGCGGTGCGGGCGTCCCCATGTCGCGACCTGGGCCGAGACCGAGACTGTGCTGGTCGCGGAGTTGTTGTCCGGCAACGACGATCCTCGTTCCCACGCCGCGGAGTTGTTCCGGCGCGCGTTGGCCGCCGTGCCGAGACGGGGCCGGGTGCGGTTGCGAGCCGATGCCGGGTATTTCGCTGGGGAGTTGGCCCGGGCGGCGTTCCTGGAGGGGGTCGAGTTCGCGATCGGCGCCAAACGGATCGCGCCGCTGTGGCGACTGTTGGCGAGTATTGAGGAAAGCGACTGGGTTGAGGCGATCGACATGGACTGCGCCCAGGTCGCCGTCGCGGACTACCGGCCCGACTGGTGGCCCATGGCGACGTCGCTGCTGATCCGCCGGGTCCGCCGGGACATCTCCCAGGTGTCGGCTGATTCGAGGTCCCGGCGGCGCCGGACTCTGCATCCCGACCAGCGGGCGTTGCCGCTGCCGGAACTGGCCGAAGCGGACGCGATCTACGGTTATTCCTTCATCCTGACGAATCGTGACGTGTCCACACCGGGCAAGGCCGCCGCGGTGGAATACTGGTACCGGCATCGCACGAGCATCGAGAACGTGTTCCGTGACAGCAAGCACGGTGCCGCCCTTCGCCACCTGCCCTCGGGCTATCCCGAGGTCAACACCGCCTGGATGTGGGGCGCGCTCCTCGCGGCCACCATGGTGGCCTGGCTACACCAACTCACCGCCACCGAAGGGCCCACCGGCCGACTCTGCGGCTGGGGCACCCGTGAGGGCAAAGCCATGATCGCCACCCTGCGACACCGACTCATCAACATCCCCGCCCGGCTGGTTTCTCATGCGGGACAACCGATCCTGCGCCTGCCTCCAGGTCACGGCCTTCTGGCCGAGGTCCTCACCCGCCTCCGTGACCTCCCCGCATGTCCCTGACCACCACGGCCCACCAGCCCCGACCCAGAAACCCCGGACAACGTGAACCCGGCGCGACACCCGGGCCAGTTCCCTGTCCAGAACACGAAAACACCCACCCAAAGATCAACACCACCACCCGAAGATCGACTCAGTTCACTACTCGCGGATTCGGGTCAGATGTGGCTCGCGCTCGAAGCGAAAGAGCTCGACCGGGCGGTCATCATCGGCCAGAACGTCAACCCCGACCGGCACCCCTTGCCGGTCGCCCGGGCCCAGTACTGGGTCCACTACGGCCGCGCGCTGGCCCAGCTGCGGGGCCGGCACGAGGACGCGGTGCGGGCGCTGCGCACTGCGGAGGAGATCTTCCCCACCATGGTGCTCCGGGAGCCGAGGGTGCGCGACACCCTGGCCGTGCTGCTCAGGCACTCGCGGCGGGATGCGGTCGGCGAGGAGCTGCGGGGCATGGCCCGCCGGGCCGGTCTGCCCGGGTAGCCATCCAGGGTATGTCTCTCCTGAGAGACATACCTCCCTTCTGGGAGACAC
>JBOHHF010000497.1:0-36216 GCA_050700495.1 Pseudonocardiaceae bacterium | reverse complement strand
CCGCGGGTGCACCCAGCGCACCCCGCCGTCCTCGAGTGCCCCGCCGTCCTCGAGTTGGAGCGCGCGCAACGCCGGCGAGGCGAGCGCCAGCGGAAGCACCGTCGCGCAGACGTCGTGGCGAAATCCGGGCAAGGTCAGCTCCTCGGTGCGCAGCCCCCCGCCCACCGCGTCGGCCGCCTCGATCAGCAACGTCCGCCGCCCTGCCTCGGCCATCACCACCGCGGCGACCAGACCGTTCGGTCCGGAACCGACGACGACCGCGTCAAAGCCGTCGGCGTGGCTCATTCGCCGGCTCCGGCCAGGGCCGCGGGGACAGCGCCGTCGGTGACGGCGAAGCGCGGCCCGAGACCGTTGTGATCAAGGCGCACTGCCATGCCATGCTCCTCAGCGCGCCAGCCGGCGCGCGGGCACACCAGCGCCTTCTCGGTGATGGCCGACTGGCGGGTCTATGTTTATCCTTCGCTCACGGAGGGTAAGCCAGCGGCGAAGCCGCTGCATAATTTCATTGCTGCATAATTTCATTACAGCGCTAACCGATGAGCCCGTCGGGAGGCGAAACCGATGGTTGCAGGCGTGCTCACCGGAACGCGGTTCCCGACCTACCACCCGCGGAGGTGCCTTGTGAACCAGGACCAGTTCACCCAGCAGGATCCCACGGAGCAGCACGCAGCGCCGGGCAGCGGGGATCGGACCGTGGAGTATCCGGGCCGTACCGGTGAGATGGACGTGCAGCCTGACCACGGGGAGCACAGCTACCGGGGCACCGGGCGCCTGGAGGGCAAGAAGGCTGTCATCACCGGCGGTGACTCCGGCATCGGCCGTGCGGTGGCGATCGCGTTCGCCCGGGAGGGGGCGGATGTGCTGATCACGTGTCTGGAGTCGGAGCAGGACGACGCGCGGGAGACGGTCCGCTGGGTTGTGGACGCCGACCGTCGGGCCGTCACGGTCCCTGGTGACCTCGGTGACGAGCAGCACTGCCGCGAGGTGGTCGACCGGGCCGTGCAGGAATTCGGGCAGATCGACGTGCTGGTCAGCAATGCGGGTTACCAGATGGCGCAGGACGGCGGGCTCGAGGCCATCACCACCGAGCAGTTCGACCGGGTGATGAAGACTAACGTCTATGCGCTGTTCTGGCTGTGTAAGGCGGCCGTGCCGCACATGCGGCCCGGTTCCACCATCATCACCAGCTCGTCGGTCCAGGCGTTCCAGCCCTCCCCGCACCTGATGGACTACGCGGCCTCCAAGGCTGCGATCGTGAACTTCACCAAGGCGCTCGGTCACGACCTCGTCGCGCGCGGCATCCGCGCTAACTCGGTCGCCCCCGGTCCCGTGTGGACCCCGCTGATCCCGGCCACCATGGCCGAGGACAAGCTGGAGTCGTTCGGTGCGCAGACACCGATGGGACGAGCGGCGCAGCCGGCCGAGCTCGCACCGTTCTACGTGTTCCTCGCCTCCCAGGAATCGAGCTACATGACCTCGGAGGTCCTCGGCGTGACCGGCGGGTCACCCATCACGTAAAGACCGATCGGATAGTCCAGCCCCACCGGTAGCGGGTTCTTGCCTGTCCGGGAAGGTGGCTTCGTTGACACGCATGAGCGCCAGCTCGAGCTCCTCCTCGTGAGGCTCAATGAATACGACCTGGTGCATGACGGAACCGAGGTTGTTCTCGACCTCCACAGCGAAAGGCTATTGCAATGGCTTGACTCTTCCCGGGTGACACTTCGTGAGCTAAGATAACTGGTATAAGCAGGGTTGGTGCTGTCGAACATGGAGGCAACGGTGGCTCAAGTGCAAAGGACGGACTTTGCTTCGTACGCTCAGCTTTCAGAGTCGGAGCAGGAAGTGCTTGAACAAGCACTCGGGTCAATCCCTGATGACATTCTCACGACGGGTGATCGCAGCGCTATCGAGTCCAGGATCCGGAGGCGTCTGCAGGAGGGGGGAGTTCTCAAGACGGGGGAAGCGGGGGGACCACTGGGTGTCGCGGAAATCCCTGCGGTGGCTTTCGTCGGCCGAGCAGTCGGATGCCTCGCATCGAGCTATGCGTACCTGCGGGGAATCAGTCACAATAAACCTGCCGACGAAGTAGCTGACTCGATCGCACGGGCAGTCGGGGATTGTGTCCAAGGTGGTACCGATGCGATCAAATCCGACATTTTAGAATACCGGAGCCAAGTCGCGGGCGCTCTCACGGCACTTGGCCTCCCTGCGCTGGGCGACGCACTCCGTGTGGTCGAATCCGGCGGAGTGTATGAGCGGGGCTACCGCGATCTGTGAGTGTATCGGGTCGGAAGCGCTATAGGCGGGTGCAGGAAACCAGGCCCAGGTCGTCGTCCTGTCCGGGCCGGCGGGTTGGGCACATCGCGGCTTGCCCAGGAGTGCGTGGGCAGGCGGGTACTGGTCAGCAACCGGGGTCGGGCGCGTCGACCGCCAGGGGGTCGCCGGCCGGGATCAGGTAGGTGACGTAGAGCTCCACCGCCTCGGCGCCGAGGTTGCGGCCGATGTGGGCGTGGTCGCGGCCCGCGGGCTCGACGAACGACTGCCCGGTGGCGTTGGTCTCGACCGAGCAGTCGTCGAGCTGGCGGGTCAGGGTGCCGGTGTGCACCACGGCGATGAGCTCACCGGAGTGGTAGTGCCACCCCGTCGACCCGCCCGGCTCGATCACGATGTGCCGGACCACGACCTCGGTGATGCCATGGTTCTCAGCAGTGATGGTCCCTGCGGAGACGCCCTTGGCGAGCACTGTGCCGCTCACCCCGTGAACCGGGCTGGCCCACGGCGGCGCTCGGCACCATCGCCGCAGCCGCCGCGCACAGCGCCAACGAGATCAACCGGTGCATGACATCCCTCGTTTTGGTGATGGTCACCTTCGTGTCCCTTTGCGGTCTCAGTTCGGTTCGTCGGTGCCGTTACATTTACTCGAAGACGCTGCTGATACCTGAAGACGCTGCTGACGATGCGGCGAGCACTATTCCCGGAGCGAGGGGTCCTCTAGCGTGGAGGGTGCGATGGCCCCGAGTGCTGCGGCCGCCTCGGCGGCTGATCGCGGGCGGCTGGTCCAGCTGGTGTTCGGGCTGATGGCCGGGGAGGTGGTGGGCACAGCGGCCCGGCTCGGCCTGGCTGACCTGATCGGCGACGCCGAATGCATCGACGCCGAACTGGCCGAGGTGAGCGGGACCGACCCTGGCGCGCTGGCCCGGCTGCTGCGTGCGATGGCCGCCCTGGAACTGCTGGTCGAGACCCGGCCCGGCCGCTTCCGGCTCGCCGGGGCCGGTGGGCTGCTGCGCACCGACCGGCGGGATTCGATGCACGACTTCGTCCGGATGTTCTCCGAACCGGCCATGCTCGCCTCCTGGCGGGAGTTGGACGACGCCATGCGCACCGGGCGGACCGTATTCGACGAGGTCTTCGGTATCGACTTCTTCGCCTACCTGGCCGCGGATCCGGCACTCTCCGAGCGGTTCAATGCGGCCATGCGGCAGGGCACCCAGCTCACCGCGCGGCTGCTGCCCACTCACTACGAGTTCGCCCGCTTCCACACCGTGGCCGACATCGGCGGCGGCGACGGTATCCTGATCGCCGGGGTGCTGCGCGAGCATCCCACGCTGCGCGGCGTCCTCTTCGACACCGCCAAGGGACTCGCCCAGGCCGACCGGACGCTGGCAGCGGCCGGCACCGCCGACCGCTGCCGCACCGAGATCGGCGACTTCTTCACCGCCGTTCCCGAGGGTGCCGACCTCTACCTGCTGAAGAGCGTCGTGCACGACTGGGACGACGAGCGAGCCGGCGCCATCCTCGAAAACTGCCGCCAGGTGATCCCCGACCACGGTCAGCTCCTGATCATCGAGCCGGTGCTACCCGAGGTCGTCAACGGCTCGATCCCCCCGACGATGTACCTGAGCGACCTGAACATGCTGGTGAACATCGGTGGCCGGGAGCGCACCCGGGCCGACTTCGAGGATCTGTGCCACCGGTCAGGGTTCACGCTCACCGGGATCACCCCACTGCCACCTCCGGCAGCCTTCTCCCTGATCGAGGCCGTACCGACCTGGACCGAATGACACCGTCGGCCCTGCCGCCTATGCACGCCACAGCCGCCAGGACGATGACGACGTCGAGGTGCCCGGGCTGGAGGTCGTCACGCTGTAGCGTCCACCTGATGACCGGGTACCCACCTGAGCCCTGGGAGCTGCGGGGTCAGCTGCACGTGACGGTATGGCGGGTGCCGTCGGCGCACCTGCCCCGGCTCAGCGCGGAGCTGGAACCTGTGCGAGTCCGTGGCACCGCGCTGGTCGCTACCGCGTGGGTGATCTACGAGCCGGGCGGGGTGCTGTCCTACCGTGAGCTGCTCGTAGCCGTCCTCGCGCATCGGGGCGGGCGGCCGCTGGTGACGATCACGGACATCTGGGTGAACAGCGTGCCCTCGTTGCACGGCGGACGTGCGCTGTGGGGTATTCCCAAGCAGTGGGCGTCCTTCCGGGTCGACGGGGCTACCTGCGCAGCGGTGGACGCTGAGCCAGGCCCCACTGGAGGAGATCGCCGCTCCCCTGCATTGCGGGCCCGTACGGCCAGGTGATGTGCACGCCGCTGGAGAACCCACCGGCACGCTGACGCCCACCCAGTCCGGTAAGTCCCGCCGCGACCTGGTGCATAAGGCGCTTGCGGCGCCCGGCGCGCTGCTGTGTAGCACCACCAAGCCCGACCTGCTGGAGTTCTCCGCGCTGGCCCGTACTCGGGCGGTGCGAGGCCGGGCCGGTGCTGGTCTACGACGCCACCGGAGCGGTGAGCTGGCCGGCGAAGCTGCGCTGGTCACCGATCGCTGGCTGCGAGGATCCCGACGTCGTCCGCCGCCCGGGCGCACACCATGGTCGAAGCTGCCTCGGTGGAGCTCGCGGGCGTGGGCGGCAACGGCAATCTGTTCCAGATCCCGGACTAGCTAGCTACCCCCGAGCTGATCACAGCATCGGTATGTGCCTATAGCGGGCCAGCATCCCTCGAGCTGGGCGGCGCGCCCCGCGGCCCGAACATCCTCTGCTTCGAGGTCGCTATCAGCTTCTCGGCCGGCTGGGGCGCCACTGACCTGGCAGCGTAACGGCGCGCCAGCCACGCGCACACCATCAGCTGGATCTGGTGGAACAACATCAGCGGCAACACGGTCAGGCTCACCGTCGCCGCAGGGAACAGCACGATGGCCATCGGAATGCCGCTGGCCAAGCTCTTCTTGGATCCGCAGAAGACGATGGCGATCTCGTCCTCGCGGGAGAAGCCCAGCCTGCGGGCAGCAACGGTGGTAGTCATCATCATGATCGCGAGCAGCACGATGTTGACCATCAGCAGCAGTATCAGCGACACCGGAAGCAGGCGCCCCCAGACGCCAGCGACGACGCCCCTGCTGAAGGCCGCGTAGACCACCAGCAGGATCGCGCCCCGGTCGACGTAGCCGAGCACCTTCTTGTGTTTGTTGACGAAACCACCGATCCAGCGCCGGAGCAGCTGTCCGGCCATGAACGGCGCCAGTAGCTGCAAGATGATGTCGCGCACCGAGATCAGCGACACCCTGTCCCCGCTGCTGCCGGTGGATAGCAGTAGCGCCACCAGCAACGGGGTGAGCACGATCCCGATCAGGTTGGACAACGACGCGCCACAGATCGCCGCGGCCATGTTGCCCCTGGCGATCGAGGTTAACGCGATCGAGGACTGCACGGTGGAGGGCAAGCAGCACAGGAACATCAGGCCCACGTACAGCTCGGGGGTGAGCACGCTGGGCACCAGCAGCTTCGCAGCCAGGCCCAGCAGCGGGAACAACAGGAAAGTGCTGGCGAGCATGACCGAGTGCAACCGCCAGTATTTGAGCCCGTCGATCACCTCCTTGGTCGACAGCCTGGCCCCGTACAGAAAGAACAGAAAACCGATGGCGATGGTCGTGGCGTAGCCGAAGCCGGTGGCCACCACGCCGCGTGCCGGTAACAGCGAGGCGACCGCGACCATGGCCAGCAGCGCCACGATGTACGGGTCGATCCGCAACCGCGACAGGATCGAGACGCGGGACATCTGTCCTCTCTCAGACGGCAACCACGGCCGGCAAGATCAGACCTCGACGATCTCCCGAGTCTTGTGGTGGCGACTGATGTTGCGCTCCAGCAGGGTGATGGAGGCGGCAACGCCGACGGCACTCTCCTCGACTTCGGGCAGCCGGCCGTCGTTGGCGCGCAGCTCCAGCAGTGCGTTGTCGATCGCGGTCTGCGCGGCGAACAGGCACGGCGTGCTGTAGATGGTCGCGTTGACGCCGAGGGCCTCCAGCTCGGTCAGTGAAAGCCGGGGCGACTTGCCGCCGGCGATCTGGTTGAACAGCAACGGCTTGTCACCGATGACGCCCCGGACCCTGCGGATCCAGTCCACGCTGCGCACGCCGTCAACCAGCAGCATGTCGGCGTTTGTGGCCGCCAGCGCCTCGGCCCTGCGCAGGATCTCGGACTCCTCGGTGGCGTCAGTGCGGGCCACGACCAGCAGCTCATCGCGGGTTTGGAGCACCAGAGTCAGCTTCTCCAGGTACTCCTGCAGCGGCAGGATCTGCTTGCCGTCAACGTGCCCACAGCGGCGCGGCCGCTTCTGGTCCTCCAAGATCACCCCGGAGGCGCCAATGCGCTCCAGGTGTTCCACCACGTGGCAGGCGACCTCGGGGTCGACGTAGCCGTCGTCGATGTCGACCAGCAGGTGCTGGTGCGGGAAAGCCAGCCGCAACCGCTGCACGAAGTTGACCATGTCCGGCCAAGCGATGAAGCCGATGTCGGGCAGGCCGTAGTAGGAGGCGGCGAAACCGAATCCGGAGACGAACATGCCGTCGTAGTGCCGGGCCGCCAGCGAGGCCGAGAACATGTCGAACACCCCGATCAAAGGCGTGATCTGGCTGGAACGCACATCCACACGCAGCTTCTCACCGGCACGCATCAATTCCCCCTGACAGAAGCGCAGAAGCATAGGACTCTTAGGTCCGAGAGCTTGGTCACAATCGAGTCGATCATCCGTTACGAACGCAGCCGCGCGCGTCGGCGGTCCGAGGCACAGCCTCACTATTGTATGGACGCCGCTCGCGGTGCGCGCTCATCCGACACGCCGCTGGCAGTGTCCGTAGGGGGACCGGCCAACGGACTTCGTGGCGTACCCGTGCCCCCTCGCGCTGCTGTTGCGGATGATGGCTGTTCGGGATCAAGACACTAATCAGCGACGACGTCAAAGGCGAGTACAGCTTGCTGCTGTGGGCACGGGGACTGACCCGATCGCGATGAGCCGGGGCAGCCCGGTGCGGCTCACCGCCCCGGATCTCGGGCCACTGCGGCACCGCTGGCTGCGACCGCTGACCATCACCGATGTGCAGCGCGAGCTCGCCGACCCCGACGACGCGCTGTAGGACGGCTGCGGTTCGCCACCCGTCGCCGGTTCCTGGACCACACCCGGTGGGTACTGGCCAACCTCGTGTCGGGGCCCAGCCATCGCCAAAGACCTGCTCGCTGTGCAGCACAAGGATCCTGTTCGGCCAGTCCACCCGGGTAGCCGACGAGTGGCTACCGCGATCGTGGAATCGCAGCTGACCAACGTCCACTACGGTGACCGCGACTCGCTCGGCTTGTTCCAGCAGCACCCCCTGTCAAAGCTGGGGCGACCCCCGCAGACATTCTCAATCCGGCTGCGGAGACCGGGAAGTTCCTCGACCACCTGGTGGTCATCCCGAACTGGCAGCGCTGGTCGGCACATTCTGGACCGGCCCGGACAACCCGGCTTCACCCCCCGCCGGACGATCAGGTGGCGAAGGCCGCCGGGATCCCGTTCTCCGGCGGCACCACCAACCAGGTCTACGACGGCACCGCCGTGGAGGTGCAGCCCGGTGATCGCGCGCCGCTGCGTCTGGCCGATCTCTGAGAGCGCCCGCCACAACGTGGGATCCGAGGCCACCGGCCCCTACAGCTCACCCTGATCCCGCAGCGTGGCCAGATCCGAGAGCACCCGACCACCATCAGCGATCAGCACCGCCGTATCCGCCAACACCCGGCCCCGATCATGAACCGGAACGAAACCACGGCGGGCCAGCGCCCGCGACAGACCGCCGGTCAGGCCGGACCGGTCGGCGATCAGCCGCAGCGCCACCACCCCAGCGTGATTGATCACATCCCGGCCGGCCACTCAGGGCTAACGCCGCTGGATGGCGGGAGTGGAAAGTTAGGGGCGGAGCGCGCCGCCGGTCCACCTACCTGTCTGCACCTGTCCCGTCGGAGGGTGGACGTGGTCTGATTGCCGCATTACCGCCGCGCTGACAGCCTGCTCGCGAGCGGTGACCTGCTGTTGCCAAGAGGTCGGGCTCGTGGAGGAAAGGTGAAGGTGGTGGGTGATGTCGAGCGTTCGGTTTGTGAATGATCCGTTGGCGTCGGTGTCGGAACAGTTCCCGCTCGGTGCGCCCGGTTTTACCGCGCCGGGGCGCAGTGATTCTCCTTCGGCGCCGAACATTCGCCCGTGGGGGTTGCGGTGGCTGACCGGCATGGGAATGCCCACGGCACCCATCTCGTATCGGTATTGCCCGATCAGGCAGGTGTCGGTGGATGTGGTGACCGGGCAGCCGGTCGCCCCGGTCGCGGCGATGGCGTGGACCACGGTCAGCCAGAAGGACGGTGACGAGGGGCCGAGCAAGGATTACGACTGGGAGGTTCAACCGGACTACACCGGCTGAGCCGATGATCCTGATCCTGGCGCAGGAGTCGGACCGGACCGCTGACGGCGTGGTGCTGGGTCTGGTCGAGCGTGGTGAGCCGGTAGTCCGGGTGGACCTGTCGTGGTTCCCTCAGCGGTTGACGTTGGACGCGGAGTTTCGTGATGGTACGTGGCGAGGGAGCCTGCGCACCGAGCACCACGAGGTGGACCTGGCCGCGATCCGCTCGGTGTGGGTGCGCTCACCGACGTCGTTCCGGCTCCCCAAGGGCTTGACCGCCGTGGAGGCCGACTACAGCCGCCGCGAGGCCAAGTTAGGCCTGGCCGGGGTGTTGTTCGCGCTGCCCGACGTGCTGTGGGTGAACAGACCCGACCTGGCCGCGCGGGCGGTGTATAAACCGTTGCAGTACAGCGTCGCGGCCCGAGCTGGGCTCACCGTGCCGCCGAGTCTGGTCACTAACTCCGCACCGGCGGTGGCGCGGTTCGCGGCGTCGGCGGCCGGTGTGGTGCAGAAACCGTTGAGTACAAACCTGATTTTCGAAGACGACCAGTACAAGATGGGTTATACCCACCTGGTCACTGATGCCGATCTGGCCGACTTGCGCGGCGTGAATACCACTGCCCATCACCTGCAGCAATGGGCACCGAAAGTGACCGAGTGTCGTGCGGTGGTCGTCGGTGAGGACATCTTCTGCGTGGCCATTCACGCTGGCTCCGAACAGTCCTACGTGGACTATCGGGCGGACTTCGCAGCTACTTCTTACGAGGAGATCGAACTCCCCGAGCAGGTACTCAAAGGCATGCGAACATTCATGGCTGAACTCGGCCTGGTCTACGGAGCGTTCGACCTTGTTCTTGGAGCCCCACGCGAGGACGGCAGCGGGGAAAACCAAGTCTCGTTGCTCGAGTGCAACCCGGGCGGGCAGTACCAGTTTCTCGAGGCAACGGCCGGGGTGGGCATCACCGACAGTCTCGTGGACCTGCTGGCGCGCGGGAGCATCTCGTGACCGTCGCCGTGGCCAGACCTACCTGGCAGTCCCATCTGACTCGGTTGGTCGACCAGATCACCGACAAGGGCGACCTGCGGTCACCGCAGTGGCGTGCCGCGCTACTGGCGATCCCCCGTCACCTGTTCATCCCGCACTACTACCTGCAGGACACCAGCCACCGCCCCTCGCGCTGGGTACGCCACGAACCCGGCGACGCCGACAGCACCCGGCGATGGCTTCAGCTGGTCTACTCCCCCACCACCCTGATCACCGAGATGGCCCAGTATGCCGACCGCGGGGTGCAGATGCCCGTGTGCAGCTCCACCAAACCCGACCTGATGATCCGGATGCTCGAAGCCCTCGACGTCCACGACGGCCACCGGGTGCTGGAGATCGGCACCGGCACCGGCTACAACGCCGCACTACTGACCCACCGGCTCGGTGACCACGCCGTGTGCTCGGTCGACATCGACCCCACCCTCATCACCGCCGCCGCCCAGCGGCTCGACCAACTGGGCTACCACCCCACGCTGGTGGCTGGCGACGGAGCCGAGGGACTGCCCGAGCACGCACCCTTCGACCGGCTCATCGCCACCTGCTCACTGCGCTTTTTCCCGACCGAGTGGATACACCAGCTACGACCCGGCGGCACCGCCCTGGTCCACCTGGAAGGGCCTCTGGGCGCGGGCAACCTGCTGGCCCTGCACCGCGACACCACTCAACCCGTAGTGCAGGGGCGATTCCTGCCCTGGTGGGGCTGCTTTATGGCCCGGCGCATCAGCGCCGGGCCCACCACCGGATCACCCCGGTCCACCCGCACCACCGAAGCGGCTACCACCCGCGACACCACAGTCAACCCCGCCCAGGTCGACGGCAACCAGATGTTCCCCTTCCTGGCCCAACTGCACCTACCACCGGGCATGTACCGCGCGATCTACCTCACCGACAACGACGTGCCCGTCACCTACCTGGCATCCCCGGACGGGTCCTGGTGCGAGATCAACCGCCAATCCGACCACACCGGCCGGCACACCGTGCGCGAAGCAGGACCCACCCGGCTGTGGGCGGCCGTCGAAACCGCCTGGACCCAATGGACCCAGCTCGGGGCACCGGCCTGGCACGAGTTCGGACTCACCGCCACCCCCACCGAACACCGCATCTGGCACCGCGATCCCCACCGCGGTCCACACTGGACACTACCGCCAGACCCGCTCACCATACGACCAGAATGACCGCACCGACGAGAAGGGATGTCGTCCACTCCCAGACCCGAGACCCGGGGACCCTACGGTCAAGGGCGGCTTGCCGGGCATCCTCGGCCAGCATCTCAGCTTCGGTGAGCTCGACGTAGTCCAGAGTGGGGCTGATGCTGACCAACTCGCGCCGTGCCGCCCTGGCGATCCACTCTGCCACTGGCATGCCATGGCGGGCGGCGGCCAGTTCGGCGAGTGCCACGGTGCCGATGTCGATCTCCACGGGCACTGTGCGACGAGTTGCCATAAACTTAAGAATAATACTGCTCTCCGTGCAGATGGACAGCGTCGCGTCTTCGGAGGCGCATGGCGGGTGGGGGCTGTCATGGCGTTGACGTCGGCGGGGACTCAACCAGCGGCCGGTCGGGGATCAGGTGGGGTCGGACTCGCAGTCGTCGTCCGGGCCGACGTACAAGGCCGACCCTATCCACGCCACCCGATGCCCGCACCGACCGATGTAGTAACCCCGTTCCCATCGGATGGCTTCGCGCACGCACTGCGGGCAGTAGCGCATGCCGGCGCAACCCAGGACGTCATCATGCTCAACTTCGGGCTGTGCATCTGCTGGCCGCACAGCGTGATGTGGGCACCCCAGCGGCTCCCACTCAACGCATCACCGGCCGCCAGCAGGTGAGAAACCCCCGCAAGCAGCGTGGCACTCACCGGATCCATCTAGACCGTCACCAACGCGCGACCGTTGCCGTTCACCAAGCACGCCCCAGGATCATCGTCGGGTCGATCACCCGCACCAGGTGAGGCCGTAGACTGGTGATCTCGGCCTCGCCGTCGAATTGCACGTGGATGCGAGTGAAACCGCGCCCGACCACCCGGCCCAACTTATGCAGCCGTGACGGCAGCGCCCCGTGCAGCTTGGCCACGTCCACCTGCTGGATCCGGCACTGATCAGAGATATGGGTGTCGTCGACGTCACGCCACTTATCAACGCCACAGGCGCTCACGGGGGCGTGTCCCAGGATCGCCGCGGCCAGCGCGGTCATGTCAGCCGCCGGCAGTGTCACCCCCGTGCCCGGGCCGTGGATCGTCCACGAGCCGTCGAGCTCGTGGACGACCAGCAGCGTGCACATGCTGCCGTCGTCGGTGCTGCGGCCCGCGCTGTCAGCCGACCCTGTCGTGTGGGCATGGGTGCACCTCCGCCTCGGAGTGTGGTTGGTGACCGGCTGGCCGCCGGGAGCGAGCATCGGGGGGTCACTCGCGGTCAACCGACGGCCAGCCGGCGGTCTTCTCCGTTGAGGATCGGCCACTACCGTGCGAGCTCGCAGGCATCGGGCAGGCAGAACGGTCCCGTGGACATGCGTGGAATCATGCAGTCCGATTTAGTGACTTTGTGCGCTTACGGTGCACAGCGGCCGTATTCACCCGATGGGCGTAATGAGGTATGAGTGTGCACCTGTGGTGCACACTGGCTGGGCTCGACCACACAATGCCGGTACTGCGCGGCCCGATCGAGCAGGCCGTAGCGGCCCCGCGCAGCCAGATCGCGTAACCCAACCACACCGGCTCATCCAGCGCCCGGACGCACTGCGCCACCACACGGGCAGTCAACGTCGGCAACCTCCGCACGCCCAGGCGGGTGGTCACCGTCGTCGCCGAGCTGTCCGTGCAGAGGGACAACGTCGCGTCTTCGGCAGCTGTCGTACGACCGTCCGCCCGCCGCTGGGGGCACAAGCTTCCATTCATGTGATCAACGAGGTCGAAACGTGCACACGAGCCTGGCGCAGGGGTAGCCCCGTTTGGGTGACGCTGGCCGGTGTGCACCGCAAGCGCACGAAAGCATCGGGTCAGGCCGCAGCATCCTCGCCATGTCGGGGGGAGAGCCCGGGGGGAAATCCGGTGGCGACGGCAGCGCTGCGCGCGGCTCGCTGGCTGGTCTGCATCCTTCCTGCTTGTGGACGTGGCTACCTGGCGTTTTCGCGGCCCGGCTGTTGCGCGGGGTGCGGCTGTCTGGTGGCCGGATGGTGGGCGAGACCGATCGGGTGGTGCACCTGTTTCCCATTCCCACTGGGCGGGCGATCCCTGACGAGCTGTGTGCGTTTTGCGGTGTGGTGAGACCCTGCTGGCTTATTCGGTCAGGCGGTGAGCGTGAAGTCGAGGCGGGTGAGGTGGCTTGATCGTGTGCGGTCTAGGGGGTGGCCGGTCCAGTAGGCGTCGAGGCGGATCATGTTGATCGCGGCGGCGGCGATGTTGTGTTCGAGCTGGGTTTTGGGCAGCCCGAGATAGCGGGCTTGGCGGATCCCGGTGACGTGGGTGGCCTGGCGCATCGTGCCCTTGACACCGGCTCGGGCGGCGTAGCGGGTCTTCCACTCGTCAGTGGTCTGCTCGGCTCTGGCGTCACGAAGGGCTTGGTGTAGCTCGCGGGGACGTATCGTGATCTGGCGACGTTTGCTGCTGGTGCATAATTCGCGCACCGGGCAGGGCTGACAGGCACTGACCGGCCAGGACACCACGATCGCTTCGGTGTCCTGTTGCCGGCAGGTGGTCCAGGAACTGCTGGTGACCCCTTGCGGGCAGGTGGCCTGCTGGGTGTCGAAGTCGAAGGTGAACGCGGCCTTGTCGTACCCGACGCCGGCCCTGGCCTGCGCCAAGTGATCCAGCAGCATCGGTGAGACCAGCGTGACCCCGAACACGCGGGCAGCATGGGTGATCAGCTCGGCTGACGGGTATCCAGAATCGACCAGGTGCTCGCCGGGCAGCAGGCCCTTGCCGGCCAGTTGGGCATGGATCGGGGTGGTCATCGCGGTGTCCGCAACGGTCGCCTCGGTCGTGGCCACGCCGGTGATCAGATTCGGCCGGTCGCCCCGGCGCTGATCGGGTGTCGGGATCGCGAGGCGCTGCGGTGGTTCGGCGCCGCGGGGTTCACAGTGGAGGCCGACGATGTCCGGGCACTGCTCACGGCACACGCCTCGGCAGTGGTCGGGGGCTGACGTCCCGCAGCCGAGCCGCGCCAAAAACGGCACTTGGGTCGGTCACTCCCAGGAAAGGATCAACCGCACGTGACGCTTCGCGATCACTGTGTCGCACCGGAGCTCGCTGTCCTCGTTGTGGGGACGCACTTCGATGACGGCGTGGTGCTTACGGTCGAAGAGGCGGATGCGGTCGGCGACGGTCTGGGCGAGCCGTTCGCTTGCTGGTCCGTGCGCGCGGACTCCCACTTCGGAGACGCCCCGTTCGCCTTGTGTCGGGTCGGTCTGCGGTGCGACCACCCGCTCGGTGAGGTAGGCGACGGTGTCGCCATCGTGAACAGCCGAGCCGCCCCACGGAAACGTCGGGGTGACGACGCCGCGCGCGATGGCTTCCGAGGTCGCGGTCAGGCGCGAGAACCCAGGCATGCCCGCCAGCCACAGGTCGAGATGCTCATATGAGGTTCCGTGCGGGATGGTGACCCCCGTCCATGCCTCACTGGCAGGCTGGTCCAATACGCTGCCCAGGGCCGCCGCGTCGGCCGGCTCGTCGGTCTGGACCTGGACCTCACCGTCGGGAGTAAGCAGAACGAGGTACGCGGTGCGGGCTCCGTCTCCCCGCATCGGCACGAAGCCGGCGAACTGGATCGATCGGCTTCGCCAGGTGCCTTTCGCAGGGGCGAAGGTGACGATCCGGGACAGGGCGCGCATCCGCAGCGGTACGACCAGACGCCCGCCGGTCTTCTCAAGCTGGCGAAACCACGCCGGGGGTAGGTCCCAGGCCCCGACAGTCACGATGATCCGGTCGTAAGGTGCCCCCTTCGGGTGGCCGTATTCGCCGTCCGCGGTGACCACCTGCACATGGTGGTACTTCGCCGCGGTGAGACACCGCTGAGCACGGTCGGTGACGTCGGGGTCGATATCAAGGGTCGTCACGTGCCCGCGGGGACCAACCAGATGCGTCAGGATGGCCGCGTTGTAGCCGCCGGACCCGATCTCCAGCACGCGGTGGCTTGGGCGGAGAACAGCCGCCCGGCCGAAACGGTTCAGTTTTTTAGGTGGTGGCGGTGAGTGCTTCGGCGAGTGATGCTTCGGTCGTTACCGTTGCTGCTGTGAGCTGGTCCAGGAGCTCTGGGGGCATGGTTCCTTTCCCCAGCCCGGAGGCGTCCAGGAGCCAGGTCAGCGTGCCGCGTGCCGACGAGGAGACCAGGGATGCGTATCCGTTATGGGCGAGGACATCACGTACGGCGTAGGCGTCCTGTGACCGTAGGAGGTCAGTCTGGATCGCGTGGGCCAGTCGTGGGTCGGGCTGGTCGTCGGTGAGGTCGAGGACTGTCAGACCCAGACGGGTGCGGAAGACCACCTGCGCGGGGATGTCGCCGAGCGCGAGATACCTGTTCACCAGGGCGGCGGTGTTCGGGGTGTCGTACCCGGTGAGGACCGCCAGGCTGGCTGCCGTGGCCACTTCCCATGGGGTGGGGGTAGGGGTTTGTGACAGGAGGCAGGCTGAGGTCTGGTGGTCGCCGGCCGCGTGGTGGGCGATGATCGCGATCTGGCGGCCGTCGAGAAGGCGCTGACCGATGCCGTGGTGGTCCTGGACATGTCGGAGGGCTTGGTCCCATCGGCTTGCCTGGGTGAGGGCTCGGGTTCCGTCGGCCAGGAGCATGGTCCACAGCCATTGGACGATCTCGCGGTGGTCGTCGGGGGTACGGGTTAGGCCGCTGAGGTCGGTGGTCGTGTCGTCGAGGGTGATAGCCGTCTGGTGCCGGACGGCCGCGAACAGTGTTTCGATCAGGTGGTGGGCGGCGGTGCCGTCACCGTCCCGTGCGTGGAGTCGGCCGAGGTTGATGAGGGGTTGGAGCGCGAGTTTCGCTGTCGCGGTGTCGAAGGGCCGGGCGGCGTGGAAGATCTCGAACTGGCTGCGGCACAGGTCGTGGGCGAGTGTGGCCAAGCCGCAGTCGCTGGCGATCAGCGCGGCGAGGTTGTGGGCTTCGGCCGCTGTCTTGAGGGCCTGGGCGGGGTCGCGGGGGGCGGTGTTAGCCAGGTCGGCGACCTGGCTAACACGCACGTCCAGCCGGTGGCAGGACGGTCTGGCGCGGGGCACGAGGGGGAAGCGGCGGGCGATGTCCTCGCGGGGGGCCTGGGTCATCTGGATTACCAGGTGACGGCCAGCACGGTATGAGGTTTGTCGATGACTGTCGCGACGGTGACCTGGGCGGGTTTGAGGTAGGCGTCGATACGCGGTGTGGTGTCGCGGTGCTCGGTGTCCCACCGCCTGATCTGTTTCAGGAGCGAAGCGGTCAGCTGGTCGCGGTGGGGTCCGTGCGCGCGAACACCGAGTTCGAAGATGGGGCCACCGTCCGCGGGTTCAGCGGGTCGGATGGTGAGGTAGGCGAAGGAGTCGGTCTCGTTGGTCACGGCCGCGCCGCCCCACCGGAAGGCCGGCGTCGCCAGGTCCGCCGCAACGGCCTCCGGTTGGACGACGATCCGGCAGAACCCCGGGCTGGTGGTGGCCAGCCACAGGTCGAGGTCCTGGAAGGGCTGGCCCGAACGAATCGAGATCCCCGACCATGAGCGGGTCGAGGGCTGGGCGAGGGAGCGGGAGAGGGCTTCGGGTGGCGCGGTGCGTCCGTCACCGAGCAGGAGACTAACGGTGTCGGCGAGAACGACGGCCGGTTCACTTCGGGCGCCGATCCCGCGCATGGCGAGGAACCCGTAGGTCGCCATGGATCGACTCACCAGATGATCGTCGCGGCGGTCGAAAGCGATCGAGCGGCTCGTACCGCCGATGATCCGCAGCGGCACGACTAGCCGCCCAGCAGGGGCCAGCTGCTGCCACCAGGCCGGTGGCAGGTCCCACGCCCCGGCCGTGACGATGATCCGGTCGTAGGGCCCGCAGGGCGCGTAGCCCTCGGCGCCGTCGGCGCGCAGCACCTCGACCCGCTCGAACCCGGTGGAGATAAGAGCGCCGCAGGCTCCGTGGACGACGTCCTGGTCGATGTCGACGGTCACGACGTGGCCGGTCGAGCCGGTCAGCTCGGCGAGGAGGGCGGCGTTGTAGCCGGTGCCAGCTCCGATCTCCAGGACACGGTCGCCGGGCTGGACGTCGAGCTGTTCCAGCATCGCCGCGACGACTGCGGGCGCGGACGCCGAGCTGAGCGCCACGCCGGCGACATCTCGTCTGGTAACAACGGCGTCATCGGGAGCGTAGGCCGTCTCCAGCGGGACGTCGGGGAGGAAGGGGTGCCGGGGCACCGACCGCAACGCGGCCTCGACCCGGCTGGACCTGATGCTTCCGCGGGTCAGCAGGAGGTCGATGAGGCCGCTGTGCAGCTGGTCTGCGGTCGCGAGGGTGTCGGTGTTCATCAAGGGAGCCCACCTTCGGTCGTGGCTGTGGCCGAGGATTGACACGGCATAGCCAGCAGAAGGGCCGCGGTCCACGCGGTGGGCGCCCAGTAAGTGGCCAGTTCGCTGCGGTCGGCCAGAGTCAAGGCGATTCCGGCCGCGCCGACCAGCAGCCCCGGCTCGTTGGTCGCCTGGCCGTGGTCGCGGTGCTGGAAGAAGAACGGGAGCCGCGGGTCGTACTGTCCGGTCAGCTCCTTGAGGGCGGCGTCCGCGGTGGTGGTGCTGCCGGTCACGTCGGCGCACAGCAGCACTCCCGCGCTTCCGTGGCAGAGGGTGGGGCCTTCGGTATCCCATGTGCCGGGGCGGGCGGCGAGCGCGTCGACCGAAGCCCGCCCCGCGCCGATCAGGTCGGGGTAGTTGAGCGCGTGGCCGGCGGCCAGAAGCGCGACGCCGATACCCGGTGCGCCGTAGCACCAGGCGTCGCGGCGACCTCGGGTGCTAGGAGCGGTGGCGGTTCCGGCGAGGTCGTCTGCGGTGATCTGCGGCGGCCAGCCGTCGCCGGTCCGCCACCGAAGCAGCCATCGGGCGGCGGCACGGATCGCCTCAGCCTGTCGGGCGGAGCCCCGTCCGGCCAGGTGGCAGGCCGCGAGGAAGGCCAGAGGGCCGGCGATCCCGTGGGCGAGCCCGGTGTTCGCGGCGTCGCAGTTGTGCGGGTCGGCGAGCGCGGCGGGGTGGTGCGGGGTCGGTCTCCACCAGCCGGGCCTGTCCCCGTCAGAGGTATTGATCATAGTGGTGAGGGAGCTGCTGGCGGCGAGGAGGCCGGGTTCGGCGTCTGTGTGTCCGGCCTCGGCGGCGGCCAGAAGGATTCGACCGATACCCGACAGGCCGTTGATGAGGTCGTAGGTCTGCCAGGGTGTTCCGGCGTGGCCGGTGTCGCGCCGGTCCTGCTGCCAGGCCGCCACAGCGGTGGCCCGGCTGGCCATCCAGCGGACGCAGCGGCGGATGGAGTCCTGGTGCGGCCCGGGGTCGGGCAGGTAAGGGGTACCGAGGATGAGAGACGCAGCGAGCGCGCCGACCCCGTTGAACACGCCGCCTGTCCGGGGGTGTTCATCGATGTTCATGCGAGCGGCGCGGGTCCAGTGGACGTCCGCTGCCGCCGCGAACCGGGCGTCAAGCCGCGATAGGCGGGCGTGTAGGAGCGCGGTTCCCGCCAGCCCTCGCGACAGTGAGGTCGCGGCGGGCCCGGCCGCGGTGATGACCGGGACGGGGTCCAGAAGCCGGTCGGCGATGGCGACGGCCAGGTCAGCGAGGTCGGCGGCGCGGGATCCGGGCGCGGCGATGGTCATCGTGATCCCTCGGTGAGGTGGACGCGGCGGGCGATCAGGTCAGCGGCCAGAGCCCGGACGAGATGTTCTCGGCCGGGGACCAGCCGGTTGCAGTGCAGGTGGATCAGGTCGGAGGCGATGCCCTCGGCGGGCGGGGAGGCGAGCGCGGCGGCGTAGGTGTCCAGCGCCGCTTCCCAATAGGGTGGGAACGGGCGGGCGGCTGCGTCTCGTGCACGGGCACTCAGTGCATTCACGCGGCGGTGGGAGACGCGATCGAGCCGCCCGCGGAGGGAAACCGTTCCGTTGCCGATGCGTCCCGCGATGACAGCGGTCGCGTTCGCGGCGATGGCCAGCCGCTCCTCCTCCTGCCGGGTGGCCGACAGCACGGTGAGGGCGAGTCTGCTGTCAGCGTCGAAGAATCGTTCCGCAGCGGTGATGGCGGCCGGGCCGCCGTACCGTTCGATCTCCTGGTCGTAGGGCTCGACGCAGAAACCGGAGATCAGGCGCTGCAGCTGAAGATCGGCCGCCAACCGCGACAGGGACGGCAGGACGACGCCGCAAACCTCGGCGGGGTCGGCGTGGAACCGGACGCGGATCTGCTCGCCGTGATGGGAGTCGTGGTAGCGGAGCCAGAACCACCGGTCCCAGCGGTCGGGAATCTCCTGCACCCACACCTCCAGCGACCGCAGGATCTGCTCATGGCAGGCGGCCGGAGCCTGGACGGCGAGTGACAGCCAGTGCCCGCCGGGAAGATACCGGCCCTCTCCTGGACGGCGAACCGGCGGCACGGCCGCCACGGCGGCGGTCGCTGGGGCGGTGCGGTCAAGACAGACGACCAGCTCCAGGAGGTGGTCGCCGTCGGGGCCGGGGAGCACAGCGGCGGCGTGGTCACCGCCGGGCGGGGCGGTGACGGCGGCCAGACCTCGCCGCACGTAGCGGCGCAGGAGTTCGCGGTCGTCGACCTGCCTCAGATCCAGCGACAACTGCCGGTCCACGTCGTCGGTGACCACCACGTCGGGAGGCCTCGGGCAGACGGCTGAGCGCCACGAGCGCAGCGCGGGCTCCCACCGGTCTGAACTCGTCGCGGCACAGATCAGGTGCGGGGGCAGAAGCCATCGGGCGGGCGCAAGCCAGGTACCGCGGTAGCGGACGGTGGGGGTGAACGGCGCGGTGACGCCCATCCACGACCAGCAGTGCCACGGCAGTTCCCCCGAATGACCGGCCATGGCCAGGAACTGGGCGACCGGCGGCAGGAGCGGCAGCGCCGTCCGCGCGTACAAGACGGGACGAACCTGCTGGTCGTGGACCTGCGACCACACTATGAGCCGACGGCCGTCGGAGAACACCGTCAGGTCCGTGAGGTCGAGGTCGCCAGGTTGAGGCACAACGCCGACCGGGATGCGGTGGGCGGTAAGACCTGTCTCGACGGTGACGGATGTGAGGGCGACAACGCGGGGGCGCACCACGAGTTCGGCGACCAGTGTTCCGTCCTGCCTCTCGTGGGGCTGCAGGGGTCGGCCGAGCAGCGAAGCGAACCGGCCGCCGGTCGACAGCGCGTCCTGTGAGCCTCCCGACACCGCCACCTGGAACCTGCGGCCAGCCGCGGTGTCCGTGGCGAGGACCCGGACGTAGATCTCGGCGCTGCGGGGAGCAGAGGCCGGGCTGCGGTTCGTCAGCCGGTCCACGGTCGCCTCGTCCAGGGCGATCTCGGTCCTGCCTTGGGCGATGGCGTCGGATAGCAGCCGTGCTAGCACCGCTTGACGGCCGGCGTCTTCGGCCCCGACTCCGATCGCCGTGGCGTCGTCGACCGGGCCCAAGCCGACAACGGGGTCGAGGACATCCAGGAGCGGCACCGCCCGCGAGACTCCGTAGCGGGTGAGGAACCTCTGGTGGTAGGGGGCAAGCGGGTCGGTTCCCCAGCCGATCCGCCACAGGACGTCAGCGGCCTCGGCGGCCTTCTGCGCGACCTGAACGGGTAGCGTCACGGTGGCATCCGCCGCCGTGTCGGTGCGCAGGAGCCGACTCGCGGGGAGGATCACCCGGGCAGCAGCAAGGGCGTCTGCAAGCAGTGCCAGCCTCTCCGGGCTACCCACCCGGTGATGGTCAGCCTCGGTGAGCCACTCGCGGAGCTGTTCCAGGAGACGGCGATGCGGTGAGCCGGTTGGCAGCCGGTCCAGCAGGTGCCCCAGCGGATCGCATCGCGGATCGTCGGGAAGAAGGTCGTGCAGCAGAAAACCCCTGTCTATCAGTTCGCGGAGGAGACGCGACCGCGGAGCTGAAGCCCCTCGCGGCCATCGCCTGGCAATCTTGGCCAGAACCGCCTCGGCAGGTGCGCCGTTCCGGCAGGTCCGCAGGACGAACGCGGTCACCTCGGTGTTGCGGACGCTGGTCGTCACCAGCCGCGAGCTGACGCCGTCCATCGGACATTCGATCTCGCAGCGGTCGCCTCGCACCACGGCGAGATTGCTGGTGGTCAACGTAACCTTCGTCAGGCCTGCGGCTCCGTCGATGATGACGTGCGCCAGTCTGCTCAGCCATCCCGGGTCGGGGTAGGTGGCCGTCTGATGGTCCGCGCCCAGGCGCAGCTCCGGTGTCGGTGAGAACGTGGCGGTGGCGACGCCGGCGAAAACTCCTTGCGGGGTGGTGCGTGTGCGTGACCGCGTCGCGTAGGCGTGCCAGGTCAACGCACCGGCGCCAGTACGCTCAGCCGCATTCCGCGCCGACCCGTTGGCCACGGTGACAGCTTCGTCCAGAAGAAGGTCCGTGGCACCGGCGTCCCAGCTCGGGCCCCGCACGGGGCGAAGGGGGATACGCGCGAGCGCGTCGGTTCGGGCGGTGAAGATCCGACGGGCCACAGCGCGCTCTCCTTCAGTGAGGGTCGTGGCCCGTCGCATCGTGAGGCCGGTGTCAGTGCTGCGGGTCGGGGTAGCTGCAGGCGGGCAGCGTGCCGCAGCCGTTGTCGGTGATGGTGTCGACGGCCAGGAGGCCGCCGTCCACCGTCCTGGCGTCGAGGTCGAACAGATCCGCCGTGAGGTCGTCCAGGACCTCGCTGTTGGTCGCCATGCGGTCACTCCTCTCCTGCGGCGCAAGGACGTGCTGTTCCGGCCCCTGGCGCGCCGCTGGCCAGAGAACCGAAGTCCTTCGGTTCCGTGTTCACTGCTCGCCGCCCGGAGCGCCCGGTCGTATGCTTGCCGCTCGACGTGACACGAGCCTGGCAGGGCAATCGGGTCGCCGACAGATCGCGGATGATGCGCGGCAGGGTGCGCGGAAGGTGCGTCCCGGCAAGAGGATCGACGTCCAGTCACGTACTCTGCGGTCGCAGACCATCACATCCCATGATGGGGTGCGGTAGGGGATCCATGAAGCTGCCAACACGTGTCGCCAACCCGGTGCTGGCCGTTCTGATCCAGCACAGTGGCTACAACTCGCTCGATAAGTTCGCTGCGGCGGTGAACGATCTGGGTGCGAAGCGGCACGGCCTGAAGCTGTACTACGACCACATCGCGGTGAAGCGGTGGCTCAGCGGGGGTACCTGCCAGCACGCGGAGGTCGTTGCCGAGGTCCTTGGCCGTGCCTGGAATGTGCCGATCCCGGCCATGGTGATCTGGCCGCAGCTGCGCCATGGTGCTCGCGCTCCTGCGGCGCACCTGTATCCCTGTGTTGCGGTCCGTACGCTTGATGAGTTGGCCGCCTACATCGGGAGCGACATGCTGACCAGACGCAAGGCCTTGACGGACGCCACGAAGATAGCGGTCGGTACTGCGCTGGTCGGCCCTCTTCTGCGGTGGCTCAACGCCCCCGCTGCCGGTCTGCCCGCACACGACCTACCCGGGTCGAGTCGACTCACGATGGCAACAGTCACTGGCATTGAGGCCGCCACCACCCAGTTCGGTCTCCAGGACGCCGCCATCGGCGGTGGCCTCAGCCGCGAGGCCGCTGTCGGACAGTTGAAACACGCCGTCGACCTGCTACGCGACACGACTTACACCGAGGCCGTCGGCAACCGGATGCTGGCGGCCGTCGCCGAACTCGCCGGAATGGTCGGCTGGATGAGTCACGATGTCCGGATGGACGGCCCAGCCCAGCGGTACTTCACCCTCGGTCTGCAGGCGGCGCGTGAATCTGGCGACCCACGGGCGGTCCTGCTGCGGGTAAGACTGCTTGCGTGCATGGCCCGCCAGATGTGCGCTCTCGATCAGCCCGCTACCGGGTTACAGCTGGTGCAGGCCGGTCTCGACATCGTGCCCCACGGTCGCCATCCGGCCTCCGCAGCGATGCTGTGGAACCTCAAGGCACGGATGCTCGGCGCCCTCGGCAGCGACACGGTGCCCGAGATCCGCCACGCTGCCGCGCTCGCCGTGGACCTGCTCGCCGAGGCCGAACAATGCTCAGACAGGGAGGCCATCGCCTACGTCGGACCTGCGGAGCTGGCTGGCAATGCCGCTCTGGCCTGGCAGGGCGCGGCCATACACAACCCGGCCCTGGCACGACGAGCCGAAGAGCAGGCCCTGTTCGCCCTGGCCCACCGGCCCGATGGCTTCAACCGCTCCCGGGTCTTCGACCAGATCAGTCTGGCCGCAGCCCGGTTCACCCTCACCGAGGCCGACCAGGCAGCCGCCGACGGCCACATCGCGCTGGATGTCGCTGCGGAGGTGACCACATCCGGCAGAGTGTTCAATCGGCTGCGCACACTGCTCGATTACTCCGCCCCGTACGCCACGCGAACCCCCGTCCGGGATTTCCGCGACCGCCTCACCCTGACGCTCGCCGCCGCGAGCGGGTAACGGTTCACCAGTCAGCCGACCGGATACCAGCGGACCCCTCGGTCACCGCTGCGTAGCGATGCGATCCGCCGCGCCGCCTCCACCGCATGCGGCACCGACACCGGAGCCCGCCGGATGTGCGCGGCCACCGAACGCAACTCGTAGATGTCACACAGCACCGCCCAGCCCTCCGCCCTGATCGGATCCGCGTCGTACGCCGTCACGAGCTCGCCCACTAGCTCAGGGGACCCGCCGAACCGTTCCTCCAAGGCCATCGGCACCAGGTCCCATTCGCGCGGTGCGATCGCCACTCCATCCCAGTCAGCCAGTACGACGCTACCGCCGGCCGCCCGTATGACGTTGCCCAACTGCCCATCACCGTGCACCAGGCCCGAAGGCCCCAGCCCGAACGTCGCCGTGGCGAGGGCTAGTTGCAGCTCGGCTACCCGGCCGGTCAGCCACCGCCGATCGGACTCACCCAGCGAGGGACTCGACTGCGTGACCTCCACCAACCGGTCAAGCGGGCGAAACATCGGCAGCTCTAACGAGGGCCGGGAGAGATCGTGCAACCGCCGCAGCAGGATCCCGAGATCACCGGGGGAGACCGGACCGGGCTCGATGTCGATCTCATGCCAGAACGTCACCGCGCTCGCCGCGCCGTCGGAGTCGGTGAGCACCACCGGCTGCGTGAGCTCGGCCACCGGCACCACGGTCGGATAGCCGAGGCCAGCAAGCCATCGAGTGACCGCGACAGCTCTGCCCGCCCGCCCCGCCGCGTCTGCGCCACCGCTCACCCGCACGACGACGTGCTGCCGCGGAAGGCGAAACACACCACTGCTGTGCAACCGCATCGGCTGCAGGTCATCGCACCGCAGACCCACCCGAGCGCACGCCTCTCGGGCCAGCGCCGCCGCCATCTCCAACAGCCGGTCATCGACGGGCGGCGAAGAAAAGCCATCGGCAGCGCTGATACTTCCTCCCCAGAGCAGCTCAATCATCATCTATACAGTACGGCTTCCACCAGCTGTGCACGTACCGTCCCGTCACGCCTGCGGACGCCGGTCTGGGACCCGCTGACCTGCCACCCGGTCCCACCGACCCCTCCTGGCTCGGCCTGGGCACCGATATGGCGGTGAGACTGGTCGACCTGGGGAGGGCAGACATGGACCCCACGCGGCGGGCAGTGCTGGGACTTGGCCTGTACTCGGGTGCGCTGGTCATCCCCGGCTGGCCGGAGGTGTCCCAGCGGTTCCAGCGGCTACGCCGCGACCCGCACACCCACATCGGCCAGGAAGAAGTCGACAGCGTCCGCGCGATGACCGACCACCTGTCGAGCCTGGACGACCAGTTCGGCGGCCGGGCCGTGCGTCCGCTGGCCGCCGCGTTCATGGTGAACACCATCTCCCCGTACCTTCGGGCCGAGGCGCGTGAGGACATCGGGATCCAGATGCTGTCGGCGGCGGCCGACCACTGCTACCTCACCGGCTACATAGCCGCCGATGAAGGTATCGAGGGACTCGCCCAGCACTACTACCTGCAGGCCATCGAGCTCGCCGGGCACGCCGGAGACCACCTGACCTACTGCACCACACTGCGCGGCATGTCGGTCCAGGCAGTCGATCTTCGCCACAGCACCACCGCCGTGCAACTTGCCGCCGCCGCAGCGGCTTCGCCGCAGGCAGGCCCGCGGATGCTGGCCTTCCTGGCCGGGCAGCAGGCTCACGCCGCGGCTCAGTACGGCGATCGCACCCAGGCCCTCACCAAACTCCGTGCGGCCGAGACCGCCCTGGACCGCGCCGAGTCCCCCGCCAAGGCGCTGGGCTCATACGACCCCGCCGCCATGAGCTACCACATCTCCCAGGTCCACTACGAACTCGGCGACCTGGACAACTCGATCGCCGCGATGGAGCAGTCCGACCGGATCCGCCCGCCCGTCTACCGGCGCATCCGCATCCGCAACCTCGGCATGCTCGCCGAACGCAAACTCGCCGCCGGTCGGCTCGAAGAAGCATGCCGCGACTGGGGGCGCATGCTCGACGACTCCCCGGCCGTCCAGTCCGGCTGGTGCGACCGGCGCTACCAGACCATGATGACCGAGCTCCGCCGCTACCAGCGCAACCCCCACGCACGCGACCTGTACGAACGCGGCCAGGCTCACCGCAATCACGTCCTCGGCCCGAATCCAGGTCCACACCCTTGAAGCGGGTCAGCAGCGTGCCCGCGTGAGACCCACGGGTTCGGCGGGGAGGCAGGGATCCGCGTCGCCCACCGGGTGGCCTGCCATGACGCCCACCACCTGGCCGGGCACCTGGCCCGCCACCGCCAGCATCACCACCGTCACGAGATGTTCCTGCTGCTGGCTACCCGCCTCATCCGCGCCGCGGCCTGGACCTGGAAGAACAAGGGGACGTGTGGTCCCGCGTGGCCGCCACCGGCCGCCGCCCGACACCGTTGCGGCCGCCACCCGGCGCGCGGTGCGGCACCTGATTTTCTCCGGCCCGGACAGCGCCTCCAGCCCCCTGTACCGGGCCCCGGCCTGGTCCGACGCCGGCATGAGTTCGTGCCGGGTACCCCGCTCGAGCAGGCCTACGCGCCGCGACAGGTGGTGACCAAGCGGGCCGAGGACAGCTGGCGGCCCAGCCCGGTGAGCGCATCCTGGAGATCGGCGCCGCCACCGGCTTCAACGTCGCCCTGCTCGGTGAGCTCGTCGGCCCGGACGGGCGGGTCGTGACCATCGAGTACGACCAGGATCTCAGTGACGGCGCCGTGGACGCGATCGCCCGCACCGGCTACGCCGACCGGGTCGAGGTCCGCTGCGGCGATGGCGCGCTCGGCGCCCCGGACCGGGCACCGTAAGACGGCATCATTGTCACCGTCGGCGCTGTCGACATCCCGGCCCAGTGGTGGGACCAGCTGACCGACGACGGCCGGATGATCGTGTCGCTGGAGCTCCACCCCAGCGGTCTGACCCGGAGCTTGCGGCTGCACCGCACCGGCCCGGACACCGCCGTATCCACCCACCAACTGGTCTGCGGGTTTTGTACCGATGCGCGACCCTGCTGGCTTATTTGAGCGGCACACCGTGGTGCTTGCGGGATGGCAGCGCACCGGTACGTCATGATCTTTGCGCGGTCGTTTTTCTCCTCGTCTGGCCGCGGAATGATGTGGTCATATGTCGATGCAGCCGCGGCCCTGGCCGGATGTTCCTGATCTCACCGCGAGGATGGCGCGTTCGTCGTCTCGTAAGGGGAATCTGGCGATGCGGATCCGGGATGAGCTGGGCGAGGTGTACGCGGAGACCCGGTTCGCCGCCGCGTTGGGGGTCCGGGGCCGGCCGGGGATCTCCCCGGATCAGCTGATGATGGCCAGTGTCTTGCAGTTCTCTTCAGAACCTGACCGACCGGCAGGCCGCCGAGGCGATCCGCGACCGGATCACGTGGAAGTACGCGCTCGGTTTGGAGTTGGAGGATCCGGGCTTCGATGCCAGTGTGCTCAGCGAGTTCCGGTCGCGGCTGGTGGCCGGTGACCTGACAAGCTTGGCGTTGGATGCGTTGCTGGAGCGTTTGGCCGGGCTGGGCCTGGTCAAAGCCGGGGGGCGGCAGCGCACCGATTCCACCCACGTGCTGGGCGCGATCCGCGCGTTGAACCGGCTGGAGTTGGGCGGAGAGACCCTGCTGGCGGCGCTGGCGGTCGCGGCACCGGGTGGTCGAGGGTGTAAGGGGCCGTTCCGGTAGTGCGCCGGGTGTTCTTGCCTGATTGGGCAAACCCGGCGATCTGCTGGCCGAGCTGATGTCGCTGGCGGCGATAACCGATTCCCGGCATGCGGCCGCAGGCCTACCGTGGCCGCATGCATTCACCGATCACGGGCACGGCCGCCGGCGTGCCGTTCACCGCGCTGCCGCCGGCCAACGACGGTGCCGCGCCGCTGATCGTCACCTGGCACATGCTGGACGCGCCGAGGTCCAACGCCGCGTTCGCCGCCGCGTTGCCGATGAACGACCTGCCCGCGTGGCGGGTGCACCTCGGCATGCCGAGGTGCGGGGCGCGCATGGTCGACGGCAGCACGGACGCCGTCGTGGAGCTGATCCGCAAGGACGCCCTGATGTCCTTTCTGTACCCGTTCGTCTGGCAGGCGACCGAGGAGTTCCCGGCCGCACTGGCGTCGATCCGTGCGCAGCTGCCGGTCGACGACGGCCCGATCGGCGTGCTCGGCGGCTCGCTGGGCGGGGCCGTCGCGCTGCGGATCCTTACCGGCACCGAGATACCGGTCTTCGCCGGCGCCGTCGTGAACGCCGCCCTCCGGATGCGGTCCGTCGTGGACCTGTTCCCGGGCGACTACCCGTATGACGCCGAGTCCGAGAAGGCCGTCGACAGCCTGGACTTCGTGGCCAAGGCGGACGCCATCGCTGGTCGCGCGCCGCTGCTGGTCGTCAGCGGCGAGCTGGATCACCCGGCGCTGCGCGCCGATGCGTTGGATCTCGTCGACGCGTTGGGGCAACGGGCCGAGCTGCTGTCGATCCCTAGGTTGGCGCATCCGCTCGCCGACGAGCCCGGCATCGAGCCCGCGCCGCAGCTGCCCCTGGCCCGCGAGGTGGACGCCGGCCTGACCACGTGGTTCCGACGCCACCTCGCGGAGGCAGGCTAGGTGATGTCGAGGACCTACTTGGTTGCGTCGTTCAGCCGTGAGCCGCGGGGTCGGAACTGGTGACCTCGCGTCGGCGGAGCCGTCGTTCAACGGTGTCGGTAGTCATGGGTTGGCCGCCGCGGCGGCCGGGGAACAGCCAGCGAGCGGCCGGGTTGGTGGGCGATGGTGAGGTTGAGCCGGTGGGTGGCGTGGCGCAGCAGCAGGCTGGTGAAGGGTCCGGGACCGGGCTGGGCGGGTCGCCGAGTCGGATGCTGACGTGCGCCCATCGATCGGGCCAGCTCGTCGGCTGGTGCATCAGGGTCGAAAACGCTGCTTTCGAGCACGTCGATGTGGAACCGGGATCGTTCCCACGGCAAGGCCACGCGCCTGGATCGCCTGGCGCCGCTCATGGCGCCCATCGTCGAAGGGTCCTGCTGGGGATCGGCCAACTGTACGAACGTCGGGTGCCATCCAGCCTGAAGACGACAGCCCCACCAAACCTGGACCCAGCTTGGCCACCCCAGCCCTCCGCACTCGGGCTTACCGTCACACCTGACGAGCAACACGTGTGGTGCCAGCACCCCGACAGCGATTGGACCCACCCGTTGACCTGACAACCATCCCGGGCCCCGCTCCAACCCCCGTGCGGCGGGGTTTGAGGTCGGTCGCCCATAGTCCCGACCTCGCCGACATTCCCCTCAGTCGCTGCGCACGGCGGGCACCTGACTCGTCGTCCAGGTAGCTGTGATGGCGGGCGGGACGTCGCCGGCGGCGAACACGGCGTCGGCGGTTTCTGGGAACGGCTGGCGATAGGGGCTGCGGTTGCGCCACGTGGCCGGGTGCCCGGGGTAGCCCTGGATCACATAGATGCTCGGATAGCGGCGCTGGGAGCCGTCGTAGCTGGGTGGGACGTAGACCCACGGTGGGCGGCGTGCCGGATCACTCAGCGGGTTGTCCCGCAGCAGACTGTCGATCACGTGTTCGTCGAGCCGGCCGGCAAGCGCGGCGGACCAGGGCAGCGCACCGCTCACCGTACCTCTGCGGGCACCCCGGTGCGCCATCCTGGGTCTGTGCTCAGAGGCCGGTGAGATCGAAGACAGCGACGCCGCGTGACCCACCGACGGCGATACCTGCGCGTGTCCACTGTAGGCAGGTAAGCGGATCGACCTGCAAGTAAGCAAGGCAGCCGGGGCGGTCAAGGCCGAAAACATAGATCTTGCCGTCGGCACCGGCGCTGGCCAGGTAGGCACCGTCGGGAGACCACGCCACCGCTTCCACCCCGCTGGTGTGGCCGGTCAGGGTGGTTTGTGGAGCGCCGGTGTCGGCATCCCATATCCGTACCACCCGGTCGTTACCGGCGCTGGCTAGGCGGGTGCCCTGGGGAGACCACGCCACCGCATACACCCCGCCGGTGTGGCCGGTGAGGACCCGGACCAGCGCGGTGGCTGGGGGTGTGAGCCCCCACCGGAGGGTGAGATGCGACGGGGGCAACAGGGGTGCCAGCCGGTCGGGAGCCACACCCTCGGGTAGGGACTGCTCTGCGGTCAGCCAGGCGTACATCGTGGGCGTGCTGGCGCCCGGGTAAGCGCTGTTGTTGTCAAGGCGGTCGTCGGGAGTGAGTAGGTGGGCATGGCGGGTGATCCAGCCCTGCCACCAGGCGATCAGGTGGTGGTTGGGCAGGGCGAGGGCGGCCCGGCTGAGGTCGGCCTCGGCGGCATGCGGGCCGTCCACGGCGATGCGCTGGGCGAGATAGGCCGGGTCGGTGACGGTGGCGGCCAGCTCATGGCGGTCCCCGGCGCCGCGCAGGTGCGCGACGAGGTGGTCCCAGAGGTAGGGCTCCGCCACGGGTAGGCGCCACCAGTGGTCACGGCCGTCGGCCGGCAGCAAGGCGCGGTAGGCATCCAGCAGCCCGGCATGCAGCAGCGCCAGCCTCGGGGCGTGCAGCAGCAGGTAATCGTGCTGCAGCAGCTGCGGACGGCGTAGGCGGCACGTGACTACCGACCGCCACCCCGAGTCCACCACCGGTGGGATCAAATGATCACCGTGGGGGTCGAGTCGGCCAGCCAGCTGTGGCGGGAGACGGTCGGTGCCGGCACCACCTGGCCCCTTCCGGCTATTCCGGCAGCTGAGCATCCTGGTCCGGCTCGCTCACCAGCAACCGATCGATACCCTCACCGACCGTGCAGCAGATGCAGCGGATCGCGATCATCGGGTGCGGCGACCTCACCACACCGCCCGCCGTCATTGCCAACATCGGATGCGGAACCGGCCAGCCCACCCAGACCCTGGCCCAGCGAACAACTCGACCAGGACACCGACTTTCACTCCGGCCTCGGCTATTAACCACACATGCAGCGTCGCCGCCTGCTACATCAAGGGCCTGGTATCCGCAGGGCCATGTTCCTTACCAGAGCCCGACTTCAGCGGCAGGTAGGCTGGTGGAAAAGCTCGGGGATGAGCCCCTTCCATCGCTCCTCGCTAATAGTTCCGATGATCTGGCAGATGCGGGCGGTGACTTCGTTTTCGTTGAGGTCCCACAGTCGCACGGTGGTGTCACCTCCAACGGTGGCGAGAAGGAACCTGTCCGGGCTCAACGCGGCACCGTAGACGACGTCGGTATGGCCGGCGAGCGTGGCGATCAGCTGCTGGGTGTCCACGTTCCACAGCTTCGCTGTGGTGTCGCCGCTGGTGGTGGCAAGAGTGTGGCCGTCCTGGCTGAACGTTACACTTTTGACCGCACCGGCGTGGCCCCGAAGGAAAGTGATTCGGCGTCGGCTGGCGACGTCCCAGAGCTGGGTGGTGCCGTCGTCGTTGGCGGTGGCCAGGATGCGATCGTTCGGGCTGAACGCCAGATTATTGATGGTGCCGGTGCGCTCACCCAGGGTGGCGATGTGTTGGTGGCTGGCCGCATCCCATAGCCGAGTGGTGCCATCTGCCCCGGCGGTAGCCAGGATGCGGCCATCGTGGCTAAATTCTGCCGTGTAGACGATGCCAGTGTGGCCGGCAAGTGTGGCGATGGGTTGGCGGCTGGTGATGTCCCATAGCTGGGTGGTGCCGCCATCATTGGTGGTGACTAGGATGCGCCCGTCGGGGCTGAAGGCTCCACTGCGGATGACGCCAGCGTGGCCATGGAAAGTGGTAATTGCTCGCTGGCTAGCTACGTCCCATAGCCATGCGGTGCCATCGGCGCCGGTGGTGACCAGGGTGCTCCCATCGACGTTGAACGCTACAGCGTTGACGGCGCCGAAGTGGCCGGTCAGATCGGCGATTGTGCGTCGACTAGCCGAATCCCAGAGCTGTACGCTGCCACCGGCGCCAGCCGTGGCGAGAATCCGCCCATCGGGGCTAAATTCAGCATCGTAACCAATGGCGGGTGGCGAGGAGATGAGGATTGGACCCTCTGTGTTCCACAACCTCGCGATGTTGTCTTCACCGGCAGTAGCCACGGTATGGCCATCTCGGCTGAATGCTACGTCGATGATGGAGCTGTAACCCCTGAATGTACCGACTTGCCGGGAGGTAGCGACATCCCATAGCCGAGCGGTGCCGTCGCCGCTGCCAGTGACCAGAAGGTGCCCATCGTGCGGGAGGTGCCTATTGGGGTTGAACGCCGCGCTGTTGAGGGGACCGGTGTGGCCAATGAGCGTAGCGATAGGTTGATGGGTGGCCACGTTCCACAGCTTCGCCGTGGTGTCGTTGCTGACGGTCGCCAGGATACTTCCGTCGGGGCTGAACGTAGCATTGTTGACGCGACCGACATGACCAGCAAGAGTGGCAAGAGACTGGCGGCTGGCTACATTCCACAATCGCGCAGTGCCATCTGCGCTGGCGGTGGCCAGAATTCGATCGTCTGGGCTGAATTCTGCACTGAAGATGCGATCAGTGTGACCGTTCAGCGTTGCTATTTGGCGTCGGGGTTCGGTGGTCATGTCCCATAGTCGTGCAGTGCCACCTTTGTCGTCACCTTTCTCGGTGGTGGCAAGAATACGACCATCGTGACTGAAGGTTGCAGCGGAAAAGGCGGTGCCGGGGTCACCGGCGAGCATGCCTACGGGTTGGTGGCTGGCGACATCCCATAGTCGGATGGTGCCGTCTGCTCCGGCGGTGGCCAGGATGCGGTCATCGTGGCTGAACGCCGCATCGTTGACGGGGCCGAGGTGGCCGGTCAACGTAGTGATGAGTCGGTGGCTGGCTACATCCCACAGCCGGGCAGTGCCGTCTGTGCTGGCGGTGGCCAGGATGCGGTCATCGTGGCTGAAGATCGCGGTGTAGAGGATGCCTTCGTGTCCGACCAGTTGGCCAGCGTAGTACTGGGATTGCGCACTCAACAGCGCGCTGCGAGTGTCCGGTATTTGCTCCTGGTGGAATGCCTCCACCGCCAGCAGCATTGAGGAGGCCGGATCTTTGCCGGCCAGCGAACTGGAATTTGCCGTAAGTTCGCGGACGATAGCCTGGTGGCGTTGCATACTCGCGGTGCGGTACTGCTGGAAAGCAATACTCCCTGCGACGAGTGCCACGACCAGGGACATGGCCAGTACACCCACCGAGTTGCGGAGGCGTCGGGTACGGCGCCGTTGCGCTTGCTGCTCGCGCTGTTTCTGGTCGATGCTGGCCTGAAGGTAGGCCTTTTCCCATGTGCTGAGCTGTGCCTTGCGCCCGGGTTCGTCGGCCCAGTCCTGGGCAATGGCCAATCGGGAACCGCGATACAACAGGAAAGGGTCGCGCCCTTCAGCCTCCCAGACCTCGGTGGCCTCAGACAGCAGTTGGTGGGTCCGCAATCCGGCGCGGTCGGCGCTGATCCACTCGGCCAGCCGGGGCCAAGCCCATAGTAGGGCCTCGTGAGTGATCTCCACGTTAACGGTATCGAAGGTGAGCAGCCTCGCTCGGCCGAAGGTCTCTAGGACCTTCTCGGTCGTCTCGGCAGGGCCGGGCAGGGCCTGGAGGAGCCGATCCCGCGAGGACCGGCGGCGGACGACGTCGCCGGTCTGGTCGCCCACCTGCACCAGGCGCAGGAGTATCTGTTGGGCGATCTGCTGCTCAGATGGGCTCAACCGGGTATAGGCCCGTTCAGCGGTAGCGGCAATCGCTCCACGAATGCCGCCGGTGTTTCGATAGCCGGCCACGGTCATCAGCCCGTCGCTGCGTTGTTGCCAGGTCACCCGTAGAGCGTGCGCCAACAGTGGCAAGCTGCCCTGGTCATAGCTGGCTACCTCGGCGCCGGGATCATCGGTCACCCGCAGATCGCGCAGCAGCAGCTCGACTAAGCCGGGCTCGATCTTGAGGCCTTCGGCGGCGGCCGGCTCGGTGATGATCGCGCGGAGCTGGTCGGCGCTCATCGGCCCCAGTGCCACCGGGTTGCGCAAAGCCGTCAGCAGCGCCGGATAAGCCAGACACCAGCCGTAGAAGTCTGCCCGCACCCCAAGTACGACCAGTGCCCCCGCGCGGTGCGCTGCGGTACACAGCGCGGCGATGAAAGCCTGGCGTTCGGCCTCCTGTCGACACTCAGTGAAAGTCTCCTCAAACTGATCCACGATCAGCACGATCCTGGCTGAGCTGGGCGTTTCCCACTGTTTCCCACCGTGGCCGACCACCACGCTGGCGAGGAAAGCGGCGAACCGCTCCGGATCAGCGGTTGCCGCGGCCGCATCGCCCGGATCGGCACCGGTTCGCTGGGCCACCAGCGCGGCGAGGGCAACCAGCGGATGCGCACCCGGAGTAGCCGTCACCACCGGCCAGGCCCGCGACCCAGGCAACGCCCCACAAGCCAGCGCCGGGATCAGCCCGGCGGCCAACAGCGAGGACTTACCCGCCCCGGAAGGAGCCACCACCGCTAACGGCCCACCCCCGGCAAGCCGAGCATCAAGCTGGCTGATCAGATCACTGGTGACCTGGTCTCGACCGAAAAACCACCGGGTCTCCGACGGGCCGAAGGCCGCCAGCCCCGGATAGGGGCAAGCATCGGTGCCGGTCAGGTCGGGTTCATCGTCGACCGGCCGCGCGCTGTCCGGGCTGGGAAGGAGCGCGGCCAGCACACCACCGGTCTCCAACGCCTCATCAACGAGGCGGGCCACCTCCAGGGTGATGCGCTTCTTGCCTGTCTCGATCTTGCTCAGGTAGCCCGTGCTGTAGTGCACCTGGCGGGCCAACCCCGACAGTGATACTCCCCGAACTTTCCGTAGTCGTCGCAGCTCAGCCCCAACCTTGTGCCAAGTCTGTCCCTTGGCCAGGCCCGAGGTGTTGCCATCCATAGCGAAGTCCCCCAACGACTACTTCCTGTAGCTATGAGCGTACGGGGAGCTACCAGGCCTGGTTCCGGCACCTCTGCGGTCGACAGGAGCACCGACGACGGATCCCGTAGCCTCCGCCCAACCAGCGACGCTCGCTCCGCAGAAGCACCAATCGAGTCGACTGGGTCAGCGCGGTCACCGGCGCTCCGTGCTCCTCGAAGGTTGCCTCTTTGCCCATTGGCAAGGCAACGGGAAAGCCCTCGACACCCCGTGTCATGGACCCACATGCTGGTCTCCATCCGAATCGCCGTTCTGACCGAGGCTGGACAGCACGCAACACCCCAAGGCATGCGCCACGAGCACCGGCTGGAACGCTCATGCCGCTCGACTGGTAAGACCAGAAGCTCGAAGAGAAAAAGAGGGAGGAGAAGCCGACGATGTCAACCTGGCACTGGAAGCGGCTGGGGGCGGTTACGGCAACACTGAGTGTCGTAGCCAGCGGTCTACTGGGGGTCGGCGCAGGAACAGCCTTAGCAGGAAACAACGGGCAGCAAATCAACTACTACAGTCAATACGCTCATGCCCAGTGCACAACGGGGAAGAATCAAGAGGGTAAGAGTATCGAAAGATGTACACAGCTGCAAATGGGTTCCAATCCCAATTCAGGTTACTGGTGGGTCGGTCCGGTCAATATTACCTGGCACCGCGCTAATAACAATACTGTTCAAAGCACTTGTCGCGTACCTCAACAGCAGAACGGAGATTTCTTCGACTGCTACGAGCCGTCGGCGGGTTGATCGCTTTGGCCGGCCGCGACTGGCCTCTTCGGTGGCGAAGTTGGAATGTCCGTAGAAATGGCGCATGAGCCGCCAAATTGATTTTTTCTACTGGTCACGCTGATCGTTGTACTACCAGTGCTTGTCTAGAAGTGTCGGAAGTCCTGTGTTGGTGTTGCGCTGGTCAGGAATATGCCATCGGTTTCGACCCCCCGGCAGCTCCTTTACCAAGACCGCTGCCGCGCCGACGCCGCACCACGGGACTTGGTTTGCGTCCTCGAAACCTCACTGCAAGGAGTTTTAGAATGCCAAATTAGGAGCCCATGCGGTTGCGCGACAACATCGCGACGATTGCCTGAGCGCACCGCTCCGCTCGTAGGGAAATTCAGAGCGCGTCGCGCAGTTGGCATCCCCGTCTGAATAAATACCAAAAGGACTGACCATGAATAGTATCCGACGATTGGTGGCCGTCGGTGCCATGACTATCGGAACGCTCGGAATGGTGGCGTCTCCGGCATTCGCCAGTTCGCATACCTCGTATGCTCCCAGCGGCGCCGGGAAAACTACGTACAACACGGACAACAACCATTACAAGATCTCTGATACGAAGGGAGATCACCGCGCGGTAGCGGTCCTTTTTTACCGTCCGGGCGGCGAATTCGTGGGCTTCCAGTCGTGCCATGAAGGATCTGGTAACGACTGTCCCGGTGACCTACCGGGGTCTGTCAGTGGCACGCTCTGCATGCTGACGGGAGTAGGACTCTAGCCCGAAAGATTACAGCTACGGCGATGAAGTCTGCGTTTCAAACGCATGAGAGATGCTCACCCGCGCTCAGTGGTTCAATCTAGTGTCAATTCGACAGGGTAGCTCCGTTGCGCTCATCTGATGCTGTGCCGATGAGCGCTCTAGAAATTCAATCGATGTCAACTGCTCACGAAGGAAGGGTAAATATGAATAAGTTCGGACGAGCTATAGTCATCGCCGCAATCGCCGCAGGCAGCGGTCTTGCCGTTGCGGGCCCGGCCTCGGCCGACGTGCCACACGGCTGTGAAACCGTCACATACAACACCGTGGGAAAGGTACGATGCACCGACGGTGTGAGCCGCACAGCGACCGCTGACTGTGCTAATCAGGGCGACATCCGCAAGCGCGTCCCAGGTGACGGAAAATGGGTGTACTTCGAGTGCCGACACAAGATTCGCTCGATCAACTTCTGACCGGCTGCGGGATCTAGCAGGAAAGTAGCCAGAGTCACCGGTTCGCCCCGGGAGATCTCATCCCCGGGGCGAACCGGGGGT
>JBOHHF010000496.1:0-2261 GCA_050700495.1 Pseudonocardiaceae bacterium | reverse complement strand
CAGTAACCCGTAGCGGTAACGACTTTGGAGATCGCGAACTCGATATTGCACATGCATGCGCAGCAATGCTGAAGATTCTGCACAGCAGTGACGGAAGTCTCGAAGCCGCCGGTCGTCTCGAACTGCTCACACTAGCTGAGCGTTACGTGCTGGATCTGTACGGGATGGGACTCAGCGTGAGAAAGATCGCTGAGCACCGTGGCACGACCATCGAGACTGTGCGGACTCAACTGAAAAACGGTTGCAGTACGTTGCAGTTAGCTGGCCGCAGTCGCAAGTTGGCGATTGCCCGCGTACTCGGTTACGCACCACCGCCAGCGCTACCCGCTGACAGGCTCGCCCGACTGCTCGACTGTTGACACACCCGCCCCCACTGCACTGTCACCTGCCATGCCATACCCAATGCCACGTAGCGTAAGTTGATCATGCTGCTCGTGGTGTCAGGGTGTGGATGTGGATGGTGGGCGGGCCGGGGTGGTGGATGGCGGTCTCGCTGAGCTTTTTGACGCGGTAGTTGTTGTGGCGGGCGCGTTTGACCGCGCGTGGGCAGCTGCGGTCGCGCCGCTTCGGGTTGGTCTTGCGGGTGATCTCGACCCAGATGTGGGGCAGGGCGTGGTGCCAGTCCTCAGGGGGAAAAAGCCGCCGTACCGGTGGCGGTGCGGCGGGCGATGCGCAGGACCCGGGTGAAGGAGACCCGGTCGGGATCGAGGTCGGCGGCCTCGGCCGCTTGGGTGATCAACGCGGTCAGTGCGTACTGGACCAGCAGCCACGCCCAGATCTCCTGATGGACCAACTCCGGTAGCCGCGAGCGCAGGATCTTCCCGGGTCCGCGCAGGTGGGTCTTGAGCTGATCGTTGGCGGTCTCTTCCTCCCACCGCTCGTGATATCCCGCGGCCAGCTCATCAGCCCGCGCCGCGGCCGGGTCCAGGATCGTGGTCAGCAGCACGATCAGCTCCCCGGAGCCGTTGCCGGCCCGGTCGGGCACGTCGTACTCCACGACCCGCACCAGGTGCGCCTCGGCCGGATCAAGCTCGACGCCGGCGTCACCGTCGGCGATCTGGGTGGCGGTGGCCAGGATCGCGGCCCGGCACCGGGCCCCGCGGATCGCCGGGTTGATCAGCACCGAGAGATAGGTGCCGTCGGGCAGCACCCGCACCACCGGCAGCGCCAGCCCGGTCGGAGCCCGCCACAGCAGCGCCGCCCCGGACCGGGACGCCAGCTCCCACGCCTCGAAGCTGTAGAAATTACGATCCGCGGTGAGCAACTCATCACCGCGCAACCGCCCGTAGAGACCCTTAGCCAGGGTCTTCTCCCCGACCGCATAGGCGCCGACCCGCGCGGCCACAAACGCGTGCGTGCCGCACTCGGCCAACGCCACCACCCGCGCCTTCGGGAACGCCGACCGGTTGTCCCCAGACCCGGCATAGCCGAACTCCGCCACGTTCTTGTCCGTGTCGGGCACATCGACCTCGAACCCATCGATCGCCAAAAGCCGCCACCCCCGCAGCCACGCCCCCCGCGTGAGCATGCTCGCCCGCGGCCCCGCGACCCGCTCGAACACCTCCGCCAACACCCTCGGACCCAACCGCTTGCGGGCCTGGGTGATCCCACTGGCCGTCGGCACCGACCACGACGCATCCCAACACCCCCACGCCGACAACGAGCCGGTGACCTTGGTCGCGACCTCCTCGTAGTCGTCCTCACCAAACAGGCACAACGCCATCGTCAGATACGCCGTCACGTGCGGCGGGAGCTTCCCATCCGAACGCTTGGCCCCGACCCCCAACGCCGCGACAGCACCATCCACCGCATCGCGCCCCACCGCCGCGACCAACACCCCCAACGACACCTGATCCGGCCGCACCACCACACCCTCGCCCTTGATCAGCGACCGTGCCAGCCACCCCGACGATCACCACCACGCCACGCCGAGCACCACCGAGAAACAGCAAGCCACCATCATGATCAAACTACGCTACGCGGCATTGAGGCTATACCCAGCGCCCTGGGTGGTGCGGGTGGCCTGGTGCCAGTAACCACGCGGAATATGCATCACGTCACCGGCCCTCAGCGTCCCCGACCACACCCGTTCCTCGCTGGGCTCGGAATTCGGTGCGGCATCCCGGTACATCGGTACCGGACGAGACGGAGCGCGGACGTCCCAGTTCTTCTCGCCCGCGAGCTGCACGATGATGACGTCATGGTCATCCCAGTGCAGGTTGAATCCGGACGTGGCTTGTGTGGTCAGGTAGGTGTTGACC
>JBOHHF010000495.1:0-4091 GCA_050700495.1 Pseudonocardiaceae bacterium | reverse complement strand
GCAGCTCCGCGATCACGATGACCGGCAGGGGGTAGGCGAGGGCGTCGACCAGATCAAACCGGTCCGCGCCGTCCACGGCATCGAGCAGCGACGTGGTGACCTCCGCGATCCGCGGTGCCAGCGCGGCCACCACCCGCGGGGTGAACACCTGGCTGACCATCGTGCGCAGCTTGCGGTGCCGGGGCGGATCCATCGTCACGATGTTGCCCTTGGTGAACAGGTCAAGGTCGGGTTGGGGAGGGCTGAAGGCGGTGGTGTCAGAAGAGAAGGTGGCCGGGTCGGACAGGATCCGGGCGACGTCGGCGTAGCTGAACACCTGCCACAGCTGGTTGCCGTCCAGGAACACCGGCTTGGTGTCGAGCATCGTGCGAAACCAAGCGAACACCGCGTCCGCCGGATCCTCCGCTGTTACCGGAGATGATGCAGTGGCGAGTGGCCAATTCATATCTCCGAGGCTAGCCGCCGCCGACCGCCGCCGACCGAAGTTAGGGTCACGCCCGTGGCGAACGAGGATCTCGAATCGCGCTTCACGCGCCTGGAGCAAGAAGTGGACCGGCTCCGCGAAGAGACCGCCACCACCCGTGCACTCGCTGCGCTGGCCGATCGTGACGTCGCCGAGATCCGCACCGAGCTGCGAGGCCATCGCCAGGTCCTCAATGCACTCCGCGAGACCCAGCTCGAACAGGGCCAGAAGATCGACGAACAAGGCCGGAGATCCGATGAACAGGTCCGGGAGATGCGCGAGGGTTTCGCTACCCTGGGCACCGGCATGGTGCAGATCACCGCGCTGCTCATGATGATCACCGGACCAGAGCGCGACGGCAGCTGATCGGAACCAGCTCACCAGCGCCGCCATCGACCTCCACCTTGTGACTCCTGCGGGCTTCTGCGTGTCAGTAGCTCCTGCGTGCCAAAGGCGGGACGATCTGCTTATCCTGAACGGGGTACGCGCTCCCCCGCGTCGAGGGTCGATCTTGTCGACGTGGTGCGGGAGTGGCCGTGGTCCTTGGTCCGATGCAGGCCGATCTACCGCGCCAAGGGCCATCGGCGCCCACGACACCCGTCTGGGTTCATCTGGAACAGTTGTTTCCGCGCCCTGGGGGCGGTCAGCGGCGCACCGTCGGTGGCGGGCTGGACTGGACGGGGCGAGTTCGCGGTGAGCTGTGCCGATGGTGGCGCACCGCCGAGGGTGTCTGGTTGGGCCAAGTCACCTACGAACTCGGCTACGCCGATGGACGCGACGTGTGGCTGCGTGTCGAGGATCAACTCATCCCCGCGACGGCGTTGAGCAAACGGTCCGACGGCAAACACATCCGCCACGCGGCACGCAGGCTGACCATCAGGTAGGCGATCCTGCTCCGGGGCCGGATCTCGGCCGCGTCACGCGCGATAGGGCTGCAGGCCACTTCGCAGCAGCTCGTAGGCACGGTCCGCCTCGGCCAAGGCGTCCGGGGCGACGGCGTCGGCGGTCTGTCCGGCGGCGATCCGCTCCAGGTTGGCCCGGGCGAGGTCGCCGTGCACGGCGACGATCTGGACAGCGGCCAGCCGAGCGACCCGCTCGGCCAACGGATCGCCGGGTGGCGTCGCCTCCCGCAACGCGGCGGCGAGGGCATCCTCGCTGCGGGCCTGGTAGCGCACGAGAGCGGAGGCTAGAGCCGGGGTGTCGACAACAAGCCGGTAGAAGGCCACGACCTCGGGAATATCGCACAGCCCAGTGATCGGGTCGCGGCGATCCAGCGCCGAACGCAGGTGCCGGTGCAGCGCGTGCAGCGGCGCCTCACCGGGCATGCGCTCGCGGACCACCCTCGCCGCCTCTTCTTCGTGATCGGCGATCCGGTGCAGGACCAGGTCGTCCTTGCTCGGGAAGTAGGTGAACAGGGTGCGGCGGGAGACCTCCGCGGCGGCCGCGATGTCGGCGATGGACACCTGGTCGTAGCCCCGTTCGAGGAACAGCGCGATGGCAGTCTCCGAGATCGTCCGGTGGGTGCGTCGCCGCTTGCGTTCACGCAGTCCGAGGGGTTGGTCCATGGGGGACATGCTCCCAATTCTAGCCTAGGTTGATTTTTATACTGAGTATATTTATGCTCTCGATACATAAATTTGGGAGGCGGACATGACGCAGACCGACACCACGGTGATCGTCGTGGGAGCCGGGCCGACCGGCCTGATGCTGGCGAGTGAGCTGGCCCTGGCCGCAGTGCCGGTCGAGATCGTCGAACGGCAGACCGCTCCGAGCGGTCAATCTCGCGGCGGGGGCGTCAGTCCGCGTACCGCCGAGGTGCTCGCGATGCGCGGACTGATCGACGCCGTGACCGACCTCGCGAGTCCGCGGGAGGCCGCTGGCGGGCACTTTGCGGGCTTGCCCGTGGCGCTCGACACCCGGCCGTGGCGCACCCGCTACCCGGACGGCCTGCTCATCCCGCAGGACCGTCTCGAGGGGGTACTGGAGGACCATCTCGCGGGATTCGGTGTGACAGTTCGCCGCGGCACCGAGCTGACCGGCCTCGATGCCGGCGACGGGGGCGTTACCGCCACCGTCCGCGACCCGGGCGGGCAGTACCGGCTGCGCGGGCGATACCTGGCGGCCTGCGACGGCGGGCACAGCACCGTCCGCAAGCTCACCGGTGCCGCCTTTCCCGGGCGGGCCGGGACGCTCGCCGCCGTCAGCGCCGATATCGAGCTCACCGCCCGATCCGCGACCGTACCCCAATCGGTGGCCCACATCAGCCGGCTGACCCGGACCGGCGGCGGCTACTGGATGCTGCTCCACCCGCTCGACGACCCCGACAAGCGAACCGGCCGGTACCGGGTCGTGTTCGGCGGTCCCGAGCAGGCGACGCTGCCCCGTACGGCGCCGGTCACCACCGGCGAAGTGGCCCGCGCGCTCATCGCTGTGCACGGGTCACAGACCCGGCTGAGCCGGCTGCACTGGGGCACCCGGTTCAGCGACGCCGCCCGGCAGGTCACCGACTACCGGATCGGCCCGGTGATCTTCGCCGGTGACGCGGCGCACATCCACCCGCCCACCGGCGGGCAGGGTCTCAACGTGGGCGTGCAGGACGCGGCAAACCTGGGCTGGAAGCTCGCCGCCCACCTACGACGCGACGCCCCGGACGGGTTGCTGGACAGCTACCACGCCGAGCGCTACCCGGTGGCAGCCCGGGTGATCGCGACGGTGCGGGCGCAGAACGTGTTGATGAGCCCACCACCGGACGCCGAGGACGTGCTGGCGTTGCGCGAGATCGTCCGCCACCTGGCCGGGTTGCCCGACGCCAACCGGTACCTGGCCGGCCTGATGTCGGGACTGGACATTTGCTACGACCTGGGCGATTCCCAGGCCGACCCGCTGGTCGGAGCTCGGATGCCCGATCTGGATCTGCGCACCGCCGGGGGCGCCACGACACGAGTGAGCGCCCTGCTGCGGACCGGTCGGGGGTTGCTGCTGGAGTTGGGCGACGCCGGCACCGCGGATCCCTTGCCCGCGGATGTCGACCGGGTCGTCGCCCGACCCGTCGAGCCCCCCGGATCCGGCGCAGAACCGGGAATCGGGACGCACACCGGTGCCGCACCGGACGTCGATCAGATCCTGATCCGTCCCGACGGTTACGTGTGCTGGGTGGGCACCGCTCCGGAGGCATCCCCCGCATCAGCGCTGCAGCGCTGGTTCGGCGCCACCGGCAGCCAGCTTGCTCGTACTGAAGACTATCACCATCCCATGAGATGGTGATAGGATGGCTCTAAGATGGTAAATGTCAGGCTTGCTCGCCCCACACCGCCACCTGAGCTGCTGCCGCACCCGCCGGCCGGGCGCGGCTGCTGCCGTCATACGGCGCCGACCGACTGGTTGACGCCGAGGTCACCTCCCCGAAGGGGCCCCCATGGACGACCACCGCACCGCCGGCATGTCCGAAGCACTGAGGCTCACCCGCGCAGGTCAGCTGGCAGAGGCGTTCGCGCTCCTGCAGCGCACGCTCGGCGCCGCACCGCCCGCCCCACCCGCCGGGCTGCGCGACAAGCTCCGGGGCGCGCTGGCCTCGATGCCGGGCGCAGTCCTGCCCGGTGGACTGGCCGGCCTGCTGGGGGACCTACCC
>JBOHHF010000494.1:0-1406 GCA_050700495.1 Pseudonocardiaceae bacterium | reverse complement strand
CAGGGTCGTTCCAAGATCATATGAGGTTGAGGATCTTGAAGGATCGATCCATGACCCGGGTTGTCCATCTGATGGTCTCGGTGATGTCGCGTCTGCCGATGAGGTGGATGGCGCCGACCGCGAGGTTGCGGAGCGCGGCCATGACGCGTGGGCCGGAGCCGGTGCGGGCGGTGGAGTGGTCCTCGCGGTAGACGGTGTCGCGCAGCCAGTGCAGCGACTCGATGCCCCAGTGTTCGCGGACGAGGCCGGCGATTTGTTCGGGGGTGGCGCGGGTGTCGGTCAGGCTGGTCACCCCGAGTGCGGCGACCGCGGAGCGCGGTGTGCCGGTGGGGTCTGTGACGTAGCGTTCGATCAGCCAGACCTGGTTGACGTGCGGGAATGGCAGGTCGGTGGGGGCGGGCAGGGTCTGGATGGTGCGGGTGGTGATCCGGCCGTGGGCGGTGTCGACGTCGCGGTGGGCGATCGGGGTGTCGGGCCAGGGCAGCTTGTCGAGGGCGGCGAACAGCGTGGGCTGGTTGTGTTTGACGGTCAGGACGAACTCCGCACCGCGGGCGTGGAGGTACTCGGCGTGGGTGCGCTGGGTGTGCAGGGCATCGGCGGTGATGACCATGTCGCTCAGGTCGGCCCCGAGGTCGGCGAGCTGGTCGAGCAGCGGGGCGAACAGGGGGATCTCGTTGGTTTTCGCGCCGACCTCGACCTGGGCCAGGACTAGCGAGTCCTGATGGGTGGCCGCGGCCAGCAGGTGCATCTGAGCGCCGTCGGCGTCGACCGCGCCGCGCACGGTTTTGCCGTCCACCGCGACCGCGACCAGCGCCTCGCCGGGAGACTCGTCCGCGGCGGGGCCGCGTTGCTGCGCCGTGCGGGCGGTGGCCTGCGCGAGCAGCCAGGCCCCGACCACGGCGTCGACCGCGGCGGCGTCAGCGCCGGTGAGGACCCGCCACAGTGTGGTCTTGGACGGGGACCGCGCGGGTCGGGCGTAGAGCCGGGTCAGGACCTCGGCGGGCACATCGGCGACCCAGCCGGCGATCGCGGTGATCGAGCGCATCCCGCTCAGCACCGCGGCCGCGCACAGCGTCAACACCACCGCGACCGGGTGATCACGGCCCTGCTCGCTGCGCCCATCGGACACTGCGACGAACCGTCGTAGCAGGTCAGGGCCTTCGACCGCGGCGGCGCACAGCTCAGGCTCATTCCCCGAGCCCGACACCAAACAAGTGAGTGCTGTCGCATAGGACTCGGCAATGGCAGGATGAACCAGCAACGAAGCTCCGGTGGCAACGAGAAGTCTGTGGAAGGACCACTCGTCCTACCGGAGCTTCGTTCGCCCACCGGCGCGACACGCCGAAGATCACCAATCTTGCCCTGAGGGGCCGGTCAACTCATCAAACGATCTTGGAACGACCCTG
>JBOHHF010000493.1:0-11190 GCA_050700495.1 Pseudonocardiaceae bacterium | reverse complement strand
TACTGGAAGCCAACCTGCGCCTGGTCGTGTCGCTGGCCAAGCGCTACACCGGCCGCGGCATGGCCTTCCTGGATCTGATCCAAGAAGGCAATCTCGGCCTGATCCGCGCTGTGGAGAAATTCGACTACACCAAGGGCTACAAATTCTCCACCTACGCCACCTGGTGGATCCGCCAAGCGATCACCCGCGCGATGGCCGACCAGGCTCGCACCATCCGGATCCCGGTGCACATGGTCGAGGTGATCAACAAGCTGGGTCGCATCCAACGCGAGCTGCTCCAGGACCTGGGCCGTGAGCCCACGCCCGAGGAACTCGCCAAGGAGATGGACATCTCCCCGGAGAAGGTGCTGGAAATCCAGCAGTACGCCCGGGAGCCCATCTCGCTGGACCAGACCATCGGCGACGAGGGCGACTCCCAGCTCGGCGACTTCATCGAGGACTCCGAGGCTGTCGTAGCGGTCGACGCGGTCTCGTTCACGCTGTTGCAGGACCAGCTGCAGTCCGTGCTCGCAACGCTATCCGAGCGTGAGGCCGGTGTGGTGCGGCTGCGATTCGGGCTCACCGACGGCCAGCCACGCACCCTCGATGAGATCGGCCAAGTCTACGGGGTAACCCGAGAGCGGATCCGGCAAATCGAGTCCAAGACCATGTCCAAGCTGCGTCACCCCTCGCGCTCCCAGGTCCTGCGCGACTACTTGGACTGAGCCGAACCACCATTTACCCGATCTGAGGGGTAAGACTGGAACAAGCATGCGTAGCTAGTCAAGATATCGGCCATGCCAGCTAGCCGCTGACTACCTGTACTCATCCGGGGAGGGATCCTGATTCAAGTCCACGCCGGGCGACCGGGAGGAACTCCGCTGCAGTAAGGCGCCCGGCGCCCGCCGGTAGGGCGCCAAGCAGCGGCAGGCCAGTGACGGCAGGAAGATCGGCAAGGTTGCACCAAGCGGCGAGGTCAGGCTTGGCGGGCCAAGCGCCGATCACCATTCCCACACAGCGCAGACCGCGGCTGCGCAGCGCTTCGACGGTGAGCGCGGTGTGGTTGAGCGTGCCGAGCCCGGCCGCGACCACGACGGCGACCGGTGCGGCCAAGGCGGCGGCGACGTCGGCGAGCGTTGCACCAGTGCCATCCAGGTGTACCAGCAATCCCCCAGCGCCTTCGATCAACACCAGGTCATGCGCTGCGACCAGTTCCCGGGCCGCGGCGACGGCGGTTGCCAGGGTCACCGGGGGCAGCCCGGCGCGGCGGGCGGCGGTCGCCGGCGCCAGCGGGTCGGGGAACCGGGCCAGCTCCCGGCACGCGACCGAAGGGCCCGCCAGCCGCCGCACCTCGTCGACGTCGCCCTGTTCTCCCGCTCCGACGCCGGTCTGCGCAGGTTTGAGCACCGCGACGCGGCGGCCGGCGGCGACGGCAAGCGCAGCTATCGCCGCAGTCACCACGGTCTTGCCCACCCCGGTGCCCGTTCCGGTCACCACCAGCGGCCCGGCGGTCACGACACCGTCCCCGCGGGAGACCGTGACGATGGCGCCTCGGCGGGAGCGAGTACCTCGGCGCGAGCGTCGGCGGTCATTCACGGGCACCAGGGCACGACACACCGGGCACCGGAGCACGACACGCGGGGAGGGGCGTCACCTCGCGAGCACCGGCGAGTACCGCAGTGAGCACCTGCGCGACCTGCCCCAGGTCGGCGTCGGTCAGCGCGGCATGGGCTGTCAGCCGCAACCTGCTGGTCCCGGCAGGCACTGACGGTGGCCGGAAACACCCCACCCGCAGGCCGTGGCGCAAGCACTCCGCGGCCGCACCAACCGCACGCCCGGCCTCGCCGAGGATCACCGGGACGACCCCGGACGTGGGCAGGGGCGCACCGACTGCGATGGCGATGGCCGCCGCAGCGTCGAGCACCCGGCCGGGCAGTGCAGGCTGGGCGCGCAGTACGCGCAGCGCGGCCAGCGCCGCGCCGGCTGCGGGGGGCGCCAGGCCGGTGTCGAAGAGGAAGCTGCGCGCGGCGTCAATCAGGTGGTCGACTACCGCGCGGGAACCCAGTACGGCTCCGCCCTGGCTGCCCAGGGACTTCGACAGCGAGACCGTGGCCACCACGTCGGGCTCACCGGCCAGGCCGCATTCGGCAAACAGCCCTCGCCCGCCGGGCCCGCGCACCCCAAGACCGTGCGCCTCATCGGCCAGCAGCACCGCCGCGCGCTGGCGGCACACCCGGTGCAGGTCGGCGAGCGGCGCGAGGTCACCGTTGACGCCGCACACCGCATCGGTGACGACCAACGCGCGCCGCTCGGAACGGGTAGCCAGCGCGGTGTCCACCGCCGCCACGTCAGCGTGCGGAGTGACCACGACCCGGGCCCGGGACAGCCGGCAAGCGTCCACCAGCGAGGCGTGGCTGGCGGCGTCGGACAAGACCAGGGCGCCCGGGCCGGACAGCGCCGTCACCGCGCCGAGGTTGGCGGTGTAGCCCGAGGAGAACACCAGGGCCGCCGGCGCCCCACAGAATGCGGCAAGCTCGTCCTCCAGCTGAGCGTGCAGCTCAGTGGAGCCGGTGACCAAGCGGGATCCGGTCGACCCGGCACCCCAGGTGCGCGCCGCATCCACCGCACCCTCAACCACCCGAGGATCTTTGGCCAGGCCCAGATAGTCGTTGGAAGCAAGGTCGATGACCCGCTCGGCTGCAGGCCGCGGCCGCAGGCCGCGCCGCAACCCGGCCACCTGACGCGCGCGGGCTACCTCATCCAGCCAGTCCAGGGCCCCAGTCATCTTGGAAGCACCGTCATCTTGGAAGCACAGTCACCTTGGAAGCACCGTCACCTTGGAAGCACCGTCACGACCCGCGAGCCTACGAGGCGTCGACGGAAGGCCCCAGGGCTGGCTGCACTGCGAGCAGCTGGTCATCGGGCACCGGCACGAAGCGTGCGGCTTTGAGGTCCAGCAGCAGCAGCCGGGCCGTGCGGATGTCCAGGAACAGGCCCGTCACCTGCACCCGACCCGCCGCGATGGCGTCACGTGCCGCGGAGTGCCTGCCGATCACCTCCACCTGGCGGGCCACGTTGACCATCGAGAGCTGGTCGACCTCGTCACGCCCGTCCTCGGCAGCGGCAACACCGACCGGGTGGCCGTCGCGCAGCGCCTGCAAACTCGGCAGGCCCCAGCGCAACCACCGGAGTAACGCACCGTCGATGGCCACGCCGTCAAGCAGCCCGTGCATCGCTGCGCAGCCGGAATGCCCACATACCATGATCGACGGCACCTGGAGGTGGTGCACCGCGTACTCCAGCGACGCCGCGACCGACGACTCGGACCCGTACCCGGGTGGCGGCACCAGGTTGCCGAGATTGCGCACCGTAAAGAGGTCACCTGGCCCGCTGCTGGTGAGTACGTTCGGCACCACCCGCGAGTCGGCACAGGTAAGGAACATGGCCCGGGGACATTGCCCGTCCACCAACTGTTCCAGGTGCGGCAGCACCTCCGACGCCGAGCGCCGGTGGTACTCACGCACCCCGACAAGCAGCGGCTGCAACGTACCGTGGTCGTGGTCGGCGTGCTGGTCCTGCCACACCCACCACGGTGAGAAGGCGCGCGGCAGCGCAGGCATCCCCAACCGCCGAGCGGGGCCATCGCCGCCATCACCGTTGCGCCGCGCCGGCCCGACCTCGTCCACGACGACGGTGCCGCCGTTGGCCTCATGCTGTCGCTGCCAGGTGGCAAGATGCTCATAAGCGGCGTGATCCAGAAAGTCGACCACCATCTCCACGACCACATGACTGCCGGTGGGTACCTGCGACAGCACCCGGGACAGCCGGGGGATGGACAGGAAGCTCAGGGTGCCCTCGACCACTACTCGCCAGCCGGCCGGCTCGTCATCGGATCCCGACCGTACCTTCTCGGCATGCACGCCTGACCAGACGACCCGACGCAACAGCAGCAGTAGCGAGAGCCCCAGCCCGATGAGCACCCCCTCCAGCAGGTTGAGAAACACCACGCCGGCGATCGTGATCAGGTAGATCACCAGCTCGCCCTGGCGATGGGCCGAGCGTAGGTGCGCCAGCTTGACCAGGCGCAGGCCGATCACCACCAGCAGCCCGGCGAGTGCGGCCAGCGGGATCAGCTCGATCAGCCCGATGAGCAGCACTGAGAACAGCAGTACCCACCCGCCGTGCAGCACCGTCGACGCCCGGGTGCGCGCTCCGGCGGCGACGTTGGTGGAGCTACGGACGATCACACCGGTGATCGGCAGGCCACCCACCATTCCGGACACGGTGTTCGCCGCGCCCTGGCCGATCAGCTCCCGGTCGAAGTTGGTTTGCCCGCCCTTCACCATCTTGTCCACCGCCACCGCCGAGAGCAGGCTCTCCACGCTGGCGATCAGTGCCACGGTGAACACACCGGTGAGCACACCGCCCCACATGCCACCCGGCACGTCGGGCAGGCTCAACGAATCCAGCAACGAACCGGGCAGCACCACCCGCTCGGCGTCGGAGGCGAGCACGGTGGACAGCGCCGTCACCCCGACAATTGCCACCAGTGGCGCCGGAACGCGCGGCAATGGGCGCGGTAACCGCGGCCAGATCAGCAGTACAGCGATCACCGCGAGGCCCACCACTGCGGCGTGATCGTGGATATCGACGAGCTGCCCAGGCAGGTCGACGATATTCGTGATCGCATCAGTGCCTGCCGACCCGCCGAGCAGCACGTGCAACTGACCGAGCGCGATCGTGATCCCGATTCCGGCGAGCATCGCGTGCACCACCGCAGGAGAGATCGCCAGCGCCGACCGGGCCACCCGGCTGATCCCGAACAGCACCTGCAGCAATCCGGCTGCCGCCGTGATGGCACACGTGACGCCCCAACCGAACCGCGTGATCAGATCGGCCACCACCACGGTGAGCCCGGCAGCGGGACCGCTCACCTGCAGGGGTGACCCGCCGAGCAGCCCGGCCACGACCCCGCCGACAACGGCGGCGATCAGCCCCGCCATCACCGGGGCACCGGTCGCTACCGCGATACCGAGAGAGAGCGGCACCGCGACGAGGAACACGACGAGCGAGGCCGTGACGTCGTAGCGCAGCACAGTCCACGTAAGGCGGCGCGTAGCAGGCAGCGGGACGCGAGCGAGAGTTGGGGGGCGCAAGTGAGGGCCTCCGGATCGACGGTTGGGCGAGCAGTCGACAACGGCCCGGAGCGCACGGTGCATCGCCGCGCTGCGACGCCCCACTAATTGCCGGACCGTCCGGGGCGGCGGACATCGCGGACGTCATTGCCCGTAACTAGCCAGTTCCTCCCCGTCACCACCGATCTTCCGGATCGAGTATGAATTCCGGGTGAGGCCTGGATGAAATATTCTCCATCATTACTCTTTCGACGTCGGCTCCACGACATCGAACAGCGGTTGGCCGAGGCAGACGCGACCGACGAAGTCGTGCAACGCGTCAGTGGTGGGCGCCATCATCCGAGCGGCGAGCGAGTCACGGAACCGCCGCTCCACATCGAGTTCCTTGCGGAACGCGGCGCCGCCGCACAGCTTCAGCACGCCGTCGGCGACCTCAGCTGCCGCCTCCGCGGCCATCGCCTTGGCCTCCAGCACGCGAAGCGTCGCATCCTCCCGCCCGGCGCCCAAGGCCGCGAGAGTGTCCTGCAGAAACGCCCGAACGCCGTCGGTGCGGATGCGCAGCCGGGCGAACGCCGCCCGCGGGATCGGCTGCTGCGCCAGGGTCTGGTCGAGATGCTGCAGCCGGGTACGGGCGAGGTGCGCGGCTGCTTCGGCGACCAGCGCCTCCATGACGCCGAGCGAGAACGCCGCGGTCAGCACCAGGAATGACGGCAGCGCGGTGGCCAGTGCGATGTCCAACCCCGCGCCGTCGTCGCCGAGCCGGGCATTGGTAGGAACAACCACACCCACTCCGGACACCGGACCGGAGGCAGTGCCGCGCAGGCCCAGTCCGTCGTACTTACCCACACTCAACCCGGCCGCACTGCTGGGTACCAGCCACAGGGTCAGGGCGCCATTTCCATTCATCGGGCCATTCATCGGCCGGCTCGACCATACGTAGCTGTGGGCATGACCGGCCGAGGTCACCCAGCTCTTGCGAGCATCGAGTTGCACGGTATCGCCGTCGCACGCGGTGGCCGTGCCCAGCGGCGCCCAGAAGTGGCTGCGAGAGCCGACTTCGGAGAAGGCCAGGCTGCTCACGTGGTCACCGCGAGCGACCGCGCGGCGGACGTCCTGCGGCCCGTGCACTTCGATCACGGCGACGGCTGCGTAGTGCATCAACACGACCATGGCCGTCGAGCCGCACCTGCCGGCCAATGCCTCGACGACGTGTGCGGCCGCTGCGAGTGACTCGCCACCACCTCCGACTCCCGGCGCGCTGAGCAGGCCGAGTAACCCGGCGTCACCCAGCGCCTGGACGCTGTCGCGCGGATATGCCCCGGTGCGGTCGATCTCGGTGGCTTGCGGGCCGACCGCGCGCTCGATAGCGGCCGACAGCACCGACTGGTAGCCCGTTGCGGTCGTCGGAAACTCTGGAGCAGTACTCATGACACTCTCCCACGGGGTCTCGAGGAGCCGCGACGAGTGATGACTCGCTCAGCGTCACCATAACGGGCGCAGACGCCACTGTGCTCCGTTGTTGAGCGGCGGTAGAGATCGACCGCAATAGGCGCTGGGCGGCTTCGTGCCCGTCGCCAGCGTCGCGGCGGAGTTGGGTAGCACGCAGGCTCCCGTCAGCCGGCGGCGACCGCGGCGAGGACTCCACAGGTGATCTGCGCTAGGTCGTCGTCGCGCGTGACGTAGGGCGGCATGGTGTAAATAAGATCACGAAAAGGGCGCAGCCACACGCCCTGCGCCACGGCCGCAGCGGTGGCGGCGGGTAGGTCGACGTGATGGTCGAGTTGCACGACCCCGATCGCCCCCAGCACCCGGACGTCGATCACGCCCGGCACCTCCCGGGCCGGCGCCAGCCCAGCCCGTAACCCCGCCTCCAGGCGCCGCACTTCGGCGCGCCAGTCCTGACCGAGCAGCAGGTCTATCGACGCGGATGCCACCGCCGCCGACAGCGGGTTACCCATGAACGTCGGTCCGTGGGCGAGCACCGGGACCTCACCACCCGAGATTCCCGCGGCCACCCGCGGGGTGCACAGCGTGGCCGCCATCGTGAGGTAACCGCCGGTGAGCGCCTTGCCCACGCACATCACATCCGGGCTGATCCCGGCGTGATCGGCGGCGAACAGCGCCCCGGTACGGCCGAACCCGGTGGCGATCTCGTCGAAAACCAGCAGCACGTCGTGGGCCAGGGTGATCTCCCGCAGCACGTGGAGGTAGCGCGGGTCGTGAAAGCGCATCCCCCCGGCGCCCTGCACGACCGGTTCGACGATCACCGCGGCCAGCTCCTCGGCGTGGCGGGCCACGGTGTCGGCCAGCAGCTGCACGTACTCCGGGCCCAGTTCGGCCGGCGGCGCGGGCACGAAGACCTGCCGGGCGAGCACGTCTGACCACAGCGAGTGCATCCCGCCGTCGGGATCGCAGACGCTCATCGCGCCGAAGGTGTCGCCGTGGTATCCCCCCCGCCAGGTGAGCAACCGGTGCTTGCCGGGCCGACGAAGTGAGCGCCAGTACTGCAGGCACATCTTGATCGCAACCTCCACCGACACCGAGCCCGAGTCGGCGAAGAACACGTGCTGCAACGGCTGTGGCGTGATCTCCACCAGGCGGCGCGCCAGCCGGATCGCGGGCTCGTGGGTCAGACCTCCGAACATCACGTGGCTCATCCGGCCGAGCTGACCCCGCACCGCAGCGTCGAGCACCGGGTGGGCATAACCGTGGATGGCCGCCCACCACGACGACATCCCGTCCACCAGCTCGGTCCCATCGGCCAGCTGCAGCCGGACCCCGGCGGCGGAGCGCACCACGAGCGGATCGGCCCGACCCGGCATGCGCTCGTAGGGATGCCACACGTGTGCGCGGTCCGCCGCGAGCAGATCCCGCACCGAGTTCACGACCCGCAGCCTACGATCAGCCGACGATCAGCGGACGAGCAGAGCACTAATTGCATACAGAGAGTAATATTGGTTACGGATTGTACTCGATGTAACACTCTGGGGCGAAGCGGCGATGACAAGCAGTACAGGGTCCCTCCGGGGACCCCGGAGTGGATCCTCGGGGACCACTCGTAGGGGGCAGCAGGGCGTGGTCAACCGTCTGGGATGGATGCGGATCCCGCGTTCTTCCCTGGCACTGGGGAGAGGACAGCCCAATGGCAGCACGTTGGCGACCATGCGCATTTCACCGCATCACCGATCTCGTTCACATCCCATGATCCCACAACACCAGGCCAGCTCACGGATCCCGCGCAACCTCGCGGCGAGCACCGCTGTGGCCTGCGATGAATACCCCGGCATCCCGGAACCGCCAGCGGTGGCCGGTGGTCGCGCTCACAACGCGATCCGGGTATTCCTCGTCATCGACATGAGTCTGCTTCGCGGAGCGCTCGCCGCGGTGTTGTCCAGCGAGGACGACATCGAGGTGATCGCCGGAATGGCAATGGGCGACCGCGTGATCCCCACCGCAATCCGGCACCGGCCCGATATCGTCGTGGTGGACGTCGACCAGAGTGGGCCCGACGTGCTCGCGACCGCCCACGCACTGCACGAGCGGCTACCCGAGTGCCGGGTGGTCGTGCTGGCCACAGCAAGACGGCCGGGTCTGGTCCGTCGTGCACTGGATGTGCCGGTGGCCGGTGCGGTGGACAAGGAAGCGCAACCCCGGCGGCTGCTGGCCACGATCCGCCAGGTCGCCAAGGGGAAACGGACGATCGACCCGGCCCTCGCGGTCGCCGCGATCGGTGTGGCGGGTAGCCCGCTGACTCCCCGGGAGCTCACGGTTCTCGACCTTGCCTCAGGCGGGGCGTCGCCGACCGAGATCGCCCAACGGCTCTTCCTCAGCCGCGGGACGGTATGCAACTACCTTTCGCGCGTCATGACCAAGCTGGACGCGCGCACCCGGATCGACGCCATTCGCATCGCCCACGAGGCGGGCTGGATCTGACAGGCTCAATATCTGATACTAGCGCAGAGCGTGATGATGACGGGCCGGTGGCAGTGAGCTCTGGCCCGTCATCGTTTTGTGCAATATTCGCCTGAGCAATATCCAGCTAGGCAACGTCGCAGGCAATATTCCAGTGACCGACCAGGTCGCGGTACAGCGGTGCAGTTCCGAGCAGCTCGCGGTGGCTACCTGACACCACTGCTGTCCCGTCCATCAGGAGCACTCGATGAGCCCGCAATGCGGAGCTGATCCGATGCGCGACGACGATCAGGGTGCCACCGCGTCCCGCGAGGATGCGCTCGACCCGCTCCTCGGCGACCGGGTCGAGGTGGCAGGTGGCCTCGTCCAGGATCAGCACGGGCGCTCTGGTCAGATGCGCCCTGACCAGAGCGAGAAGTTGCCGTTCACCGGCGGAGAGCATTCCGGAGTCAACCGCGGCGTCGTATCCACCGAGGCGGGTCACCACGCAGCGCAAGCCCAGCGAGTCCACCGCGGCATCGAGCTCGGCTCGGGTCGCCGCGGGATGCAGATAACACAGGTTCTCGCCGACTGTCCCGGCGAAGACATACGCCTCCTGCGGGATCACCACCCGGTGGTGGACGAGGGTCCGCGGGTTGAGGTTGGCGACCGGCACCCCGCCTAGGCGGACCTCACCTCGCTGCGGGACGTGCGTCGCGGCCAGCAGCCCGGCCACAGTGGATTTCCCGGCACCGCTGGGCCCGACGATAGCCAAATGCTGGCCTTCCGGGATCACCAGATTCAGCCGATCCACCACCGGTGCAGCGTGGCTGCCGTAGGAGAAGGTGACACCGTTGAACACCAGGTCATGACCGCTGGGGGCATGCTGCTGCGGGGCGCGGGCAGGCAGCGGTTGCTCCCCCGCCTCCACCAGCCGATCCAGGGTGACCACCAGCTTCAAACCTCCGACGCCCAGGCCGTCGACCAGCGCCTTCAGCGCCGGAAGCAGACCCTGGATCAGGTAGATCAGGCCGCCGGCGATCGTGCCGAGCGTCGCGCCGGTGGCGAGCAGCCAGGGCGCTGCCACGAGCAGGCCCACGGCCGGTAGCCAGGCACCGACTGCTACCGACAACGTGCGTACCGCCGCCATCCGGGCCAGCGTCCGTTCCGCCTCCGCGTGCGCGTCCACCTGCTGCTGCACTTGCCCGCAAGCCCGGTCTTCGGCGCCGCAGGCGACCACGTCGCGGAGACTGTGCGCGACAGTGCTGGCCGACTCAGCGACCCGTTCGTCGGTGAGCACGTGGACCCGCTGCCGGGTCATCATGGACCGCAAGGAGATCACGAAAAGTCCCAGACCGGCCAGTAGCGGCGGCAGCACCAGCAGCCCGACGATCCCGGTCAGTGCAGCCATCCCGATCACTGCAGCTGCTGCGCTGACCACAAAGCTCCTAGTGAGCAGGAGCAAGCCGGCGAAGGTGTCCCGGACCACCTCTACCTGGTGGGTAAGCCGGGCGACCGCGCCCGAATCGGGTCGCCCGCCGAGTACGGTGGATCGCTGCAGCGCGCCTGCCACCACCCGCTCCACCAGGCCGTCGCGGAATGGCTCGACGATCTCGGCGAGGATCCGGTAGACGTGCCGGGTGGCCAGCGCCCCAGCGAGCACCGCCACGGCCAGGACGCCGAGCCACCCCAACCCGATCCCGGGACGGCCGGCGAGGAATCCGTCATCCAACGCGCGGGCCACGCCGTAGCCCGACAGCAGCAGCGGCAGCATCTGGAGCACAGACCAGGCAGCCAGCCGGACAAGAGCGCGGGGATGGCGGCGCAGCGCTCCCAGGAGGACTCGGGGCACGGTGTTCCTGGCAGGGGTCATGGGACTGGCACCGAGACTGCGGGCAGACCCGGCGATTCCGACAGGTCCGGCGTTGGGATTGGCACGACCTCGGAGCCGAACAGGGCCCGATAATCCGGATCGCGCCACAGCTCACGGTGCGGACGCAGGCTGCGTAGCTTGCCACGATCGAGCCAGGCGACCAGATCCGTCCGGGCAGCCGTGGCTGCCCGGTGCGCGATAATCAGTCTGGTTTGTCCCCCGCCGCCGGCGGTCAGCGCCGTGCCGACCTGCCGCTCGGTCACGGTGTCCAGGCTGGAGGTCGCGTCGTCGAGGATGAGCACCCGGTAGGGG
>JBOHHF010000492.1:0-14149 GCA_050700495.1 Pseudonocardiaceae bacterium | reverse complement strand
GCGCCACCCTATCGGCCGGATACCACCGCGCAGGCCCCCCGGGAGGGGGAGCTGCAGGGTGTACGCAACCGGTTGATTCCCAGCGAGGAAGGCGCCCAGGAACGTCACGCGTCCAGCATGTCGGGGGTGACCTCGGACTCGGTGTCCGGCACCCCGAGTTCCTCGGCCCGCCGATCGGCCATCGCCAGCAGCCTGCGGATCCGGCCCGCCACGGCATCCTTGGTCATCGGCGGGTCAGCGAGCTGGCCCAGCTCCTCCAACGACGCCTGCCGGTGCTCCAGCCGCAGCCTGCCCGCAGTGAGCAAGTGTCTGGGGATGTCGGCACCGAGCAGCTCCAGTGCCCGGCTGACCCGCGCCGCCGAGGCTACCGCCGCGCGGGCGGACCGGCGCAGGTTGGCGTCATCGAAGTTGGCCAGCCGGTTGGCGGTGGCGCGGACCTCACGGCGCACCCGGCGTTCTTCCCAGGCCAGTACCGTGTCGTGCGCACCGAGCCGGGTGAGCAGCGCTCCGATGGCGTCCCCATCCCGGACCACCACCCGATCGGCACCCCGGACCTCGCGGGCCTTGGCTTGGATGCCTAGCCGGCGGGCCGCCCCAACCAGGGCCAGCGCTGCCTCCGGCCCAGGGCAGGTCACCTCCAGCGCAGCCGAGCGGCCAGGCTCGGTGAGCGACCCGTGCGCGAGGAACGCTCCGCGCCACGAGGCCTCGGCATCGCAGAGACCACCGGAGACGACCTGCGGGGGCAACCCTCGCACCGGGCGACCGCGCAGGTCCAGCAGCCCGGTCTGGCGGGCCAGCCCCTCCCCGTCGCGGACCACCCGTACCACGTAGCAGGTGCCTTTGCGCAGCCCACCGGCCGTGATCAGGTGCACATCGGAGTTGTGCCCATAGAGCTCGTGCACCTCCCGACGCAGCCGCCGTGCGGTGGCGCCGGTGTCCAGCTCGGCCTCCACCACGACGCGCCCGGCGATGATGTGCAGGCCACCGGCGAAGCGAAGCAGTGAGGCGACCTCGGCCCGGCGGCAGCACGTCTTGGTCACCCGTAGCCGGCTCAGCTCGTCCTTGACGGCGGAGGTCATGGCCACCGGCGCTTCTCCTCCCGTTGCAGGCCCTGGCAAGCAGGACTCAGCTATTGCTGCTTCGACCCTGACGAGCAGGTCTCAGTATCCGACGCAGCGCCGCGGCCAGTGCTACCGGATCGTGACGATCGGCGGATCCATCCTCGGCGACCCGGTCAAGGTACGCGAGCCCGCCAAGCTCCTCGGCGCAGCGGTGCAGCCGAGCCGGCACCGCCACAGCGTCGATATCGGCGAGGACCGCATGCACGGTGAAACCGGGCGGTGCGTGACTGGACAGTACGGACAAGTGCTGCTCGGGGGAGAACCCGGCGGTCTCACCCGGCTGCGGCGCCAGGTTGAGCACCACTATCCGGCGGGCCGCGGTACCGGCCAGCGCATCGACCAGGTCGGGAACCAGCAAATGCGGTAGCACGCTGGTGAACCACGACCCCGGCCCGAGCACCACGACGTCGGCGTCGACGACCGCGCGGATCGCCTCGGCGCAGGCCTGCGGCCGCTGCGGACGCAGCCAGACTCGATGCACCCGACCTGGTGTGGTGGCCACCGCCACCTGGCCGCGAATCCGCCGCAGGGTTTCCGGGTTGCCATCCAGGCCGGCCACGTCAGCCTCGATGTCCAGCGGCTCGGCGGCCATCGGCAGCACCCGACCGGTCACTCCCAGCAGCCGGCACGCCTCGTCCAGCGCTGCGACCGGATCGCCGAGGACCTCCAGCAACCCAGCCAGCACCAGGTTGCCCACAGCGTGCCCGGCCAGCGCCCCGGTGCCACCGAAGCGATGCTGGAACACCTGCCGCCAGCGAGCCCCGCTGCCGTCGCCGACCGCCAGCGCGGTCAACGCCATCCGCAGGTCGCCCGGCGGGAGCAGACCCAGCTCCCGGCGCAATCGCCCGGACGAGCCGCCGTCATCAGCCACCGTGACCACCGCGGTGACGTCCGCTGTGACGGCGCGCAACGCCAGCAGCGTGGCATACAGTCCGTGGCCGCCGCCCAGCGCGACAACCTTGAGATCCGGGTGACTCAGGCTTGGGGCACTCACTCCCGGCCCACGTCCCGGTGCACCACCTTGACGGTGATGCCGTCCTCCTGGCCGAGCCGCATGGCCATCGCCTCAGACACGGCGACGCTGCGGTGCTTGCCACCCGTGCACCCCACCGCGAGGGTGAGGTAGCGCTTGCCCTCACGCCGGTACCCGCCACTGATCAGCCGCAGCAGCTCCAGGTAGCGATCCAGGAACTCCTCGGCACCCTCCTGGGACAGCACGTAGTTGCGGACGTCGGCGTCCAGCCCAGTGAAGTCCCGCAGTTCCGGGATCCAGAACGGGTTGGGCAGAAACCGCACGTCGATCACGAGGTCGGAGTCCATCGGCAGGCCGTACTTGTAGCCGAAGGACACCACGGTGATCCGGGTGCGGCTGCTGGCCTCGCCCCCGAAGGCGTGCTCGATCTTGGTTCGGAGCTGGTGCACGGACACCCCGGTGGTCTCCAGCACCAGGTCGGCCTCGTCGCGTAGCGGCGCAAGCAGCGCACGCTCGGCGGCGATCCCGTCGGCCAGACGCCCATCGCCCTGCAACGGGTGGCTGCGCCGGACCTGCTCGAAGCGACGGATCAGCACCGCGTCAGTGGCCTCCAAGTACAGCACCTTGGGCCGGTAGCCACGGGCATCCAGATCCTTGATCACCGCAGCGAGGTCGTCGGTGAACGCTCGGCTGCGCACGTCCATGACGACCGCCACCCGCGTCACCACGCCTTGGGAGCGCGCACCGAGCTCGACCATGGTGGCGATCAGCTCGGGCGGCAGGTTGTCCACCACGAACCAGCCCAGGTCCTCGAGCACCTTGGCCGCTGTGCTGCGACCGGCCCCGGACAGCCCCGAGACCACGGCGACCTCAATACCCCCCCGAGCCGCCGTCACGGCGCCGCTCCGTTGTTGTCCTGTTCAGTGCCCAGCGTGGCGAGCACCGCCCGGGCGATGCTCGGGCCGATCCCCGCTACCTCGGTGAGCTCGTCCACGCTGGCCTGCCGGATGCGGCGTACCGAGCCGAAGTGCTTGAGCAGCGCGGTCCGCCGGGTCTGCCCGAGCCCGGCGACGCTGTCCAGGTCCGAGCTGGTCATCCGTGCCGACCGCTTCTGCCGGTGGTAGCTGATCGCGAACCGGTGCGCCTCGTCGCGCACCCGCTGCAGCAGGTAAAGGCCCTCGCTGGTGCGCGGCAGGATCACCGGGTCGGCCTCACCGGGCAACCAGACCTCCTCCAGCCGCTTGGCCAGCCCGGCGATCGCCACGTCGGTCACGCCGAGCTCGAACAGCGCCTCGGCCGCTGCGGCCACCTGCGCCGGGCCGCCGTCGACAACGAGCAGGTTCGGTGGATAGGCGAACTTGCGGGGACGCCCCGTTTCGGGATCCAGGCCGGGCTTGCTGGTGGGCTGCTCGTTTTCCTGCAGGTATCGCGCGAAGCGTCGGCGGACCACTTCAGCGATGCTCGCCACGTCGTCGGAGCGCCCCCCGCCGGCGGCGTCGCGGATCGCGAAGCGCCGGTAGTCCGACTTGCGCGGTAGCCCGTCCTCGAACACCACCAGCGAGGCCACCACGTCGTTGCCCTGCACGTGGCTGACGTCGATGCACTCGATGCGCAGCGGGGCTGCATCCAGGCCCAGGTACTCGTGGATCTCCTGCAGCGCCGCGGCGCGAGCGGTCAGGTCGCCGGCGCGGCGCAGTTTGTGCTGCGCGAAGGCCTCCGCGGCGTTTCGCGCCACGGTGTCGGCCAGCGCCCGCTTGTCCCCCCGCTGCGGCACCCGCAGCTGCACTCGCGCACCGCGCAGTCCGGAAAGCCATTCCGTCAGCGTGTCAGCATCCTCGGGTAGCTCGGGGACCAGCACCTCCCGTGGCACCGGCTGAGTGGCATCGTCGGCAGATCCCGCCAGCGCGGCCTGCTCGCCGTAGAACTGGGTGAGAAACTGCTGGACTAGGTCGACCTGCTCGACCCTCCCGATCACCCAGCCGCGCTGGCCGCGGACCCGCCCACCCCGGACGTGGAAGACCTGCACCGCCGCTTCGAGGTCATCGCAGGCGAACGCGATCACGTCCGCGTCAGTGCCGTCACCGAACACCACCGCCTGCTTCTCCATCGCACGGCGCAGCGCCCCCAGGTGGTCTCGCAACCGCGCGGCACGTTCGAACTCCAGCTCGGCCGCCGCCGCCGCCATCTCCCGCTCCAGCCGCCGGATCATCTTGTCGGTCCGTCCGGACAAAAAGTCGCAGAAATCCTCGACGATGGCGCGGTGCTCTTCGGCGCTGACATCTCCCACGCACGGCGCCGAACACTTCTCGATGTAGCCCAGCAGGCACGGCCGGCCGATCTGACCGTGCCGTTTGAAGACTCCGTTGGAGCACACCCGGGCGGGGAACACCCTGGTGAGCAGGTCAAGTGTCTCCCGGATCGCCCAGGCGTGCGCGTAAGGTCCGAAGTACCGGACACCCTTACGGCGGGGTCCCCGGTAGACATGCAGCCGTGGGTAGTTCTCGTTCAGCGTCACAGCGAGCACCGGATAGGTCTTGTCATCGCGGTAGCGGACGTTGAACCGGGGGTCGAACTCCTTGATCCAATTGTATTCGAGTTGCAGTGCCTCGACCTCGGTGCTGACCACCGTCCACTCCACCGAGGTCGCCGTGGTGACCATCTGCCGGGTCCGCGGGTGCAGCCCGGACAGGTCGGCGAAGTAGGAGTTCAGCCTGCTGCGCAGGCTCTTCGCCTTGCCGACGTAGATCACCCTGCGGTGCTCGTCCCGGAACCGGTACACACCCGGGGCGTCAGGGATCGTCCCCGGTGCCGGACGGTAGGTGCAGGGGTCCATTAGGATGCATCCTAATGGACCCCTCGTGAGTGCCGTTGGGTGCTATAACACTGTTTGCCACTCACAAGGAAGCCGCAACCCGTGATCCTCAACGTGCTGGGGTCAATACGGCGAGATCCGTCCGCGGGAAGTCCTCCCCTGTGCGCCCGCCGGCACCTGGAGGTGTGCGTGTTCTCCTACCTGGCCGCCGAGCTGCGGTCCGGAGACATCGCGGTGGTGGGCTCGGACTCCTACGCCAACCTGCACGCCCAGCTCATGACCTGGGACGAGTGCCTGCCACTAGGAGGGCGCTGAATAATCGGCGTGTTGTCCCGGAGTATTGCTCTGAGCTGGGAGAATTGGTTCGTGCAGGGTGTGGAGCGTGTCGACGGGGGGCTTCTGGACGCGGAGGCTCTGGTCGGTCATCTGGTTGCGGCGGGGAGTATGTTCGCGTTCCTGGCCGAGCATCGCCAGGATGTGTTTCCTGATGGGGAGTTTGAGGATTTGTTTTTCTGGGGGCGGGGGCGGCCCTCGATCCCGGCGTCGGTGATGGCTTCGATTCTGGTGTTGCAGACAGTGCATGATCTCTTTGATCGGGAGACGGCCGAGGCGGCCCGGTGTGACCTGCGGTGGAAGGTCGCGACCGGAATGGTGTTGGACCATCAGGGATTCGATCCGTCGACGCTGGTGTACTGGCGCAAGCGGTTGGCCAAGTCCCAACGACCGCATCGGATCAACGAGGCGGTCCGCACGATCGTCGAGGAAACCGGGATCGTGCGGAGCCGCCGCAAACGCGTGGTGGATTCCACGATCCTGGCCGACGCGGTCGCCACCCAGGACACCATCACCCAGCTGATCGCGGCGATCCGGCGGGTCGGGCGGGTGGTGCCCGGTGCCACCGAGGTGATCGCGGCGGTGTGCACCGGACACGATTACGGCCGCCTGGGTAAACCGGTGATCGACTGGGACGAGCCCGGCGCGAAGGACGCGCTGGTTTCGGCCCTGGTCAACGACGCGAACGCGGTGCTTGCGGCGTTCGCCGAGGTCGATTCCGACGAGTGGGAGGAGCCAGCGCGGGCGGCGTTGGCGTTGCTGGCGTTGGTCGCTGGGCAGGACGTCGAACCGGCGGAGGGGTCTGATGGCACCGACGGGCGGTGGCGCATCGCCCGCAACGTCGCTCCCGACCGGGTCGTGTCCACTGTGGACACAGACGCGCGGCACACTCGCAAATCGCCGGAGAACCGTCGGGACGGGTACCGGGCACACGCGGCAGCGGAACCGGAGACCGGGATCATCACCGACGAGGTGCTCACCAAGGCCGCCGGCACCGAGAACTCCGATCCGGCGGTGGCCGAGAAGTTCCTGGCCGCCGATGGTGGTGGCGAGGACGGCACGCGGGAGTGGTACGGAGATTCCGCTTACGGCACAGGGGATCTCCGCGGCGCGATCGATGACACCGGCGATGAGGCCGTGATCAAACCCAAACCCTTGCAGGCACCTGTTGAGGGTGGGTTCACCGTTGACGACTTCACCGTCGACGAGGAAACAGGCACGGTGAGCTGCCCGGCCGGTAACACCCGCCCGATCAGCCGGACCCGCGTGGCCAGCTTCGGTGCACTGTGCCGCGGGTGTCCTCTGCGCGAGCAGTACACGAAGTCCAAGACCGGCCCTAAGATCGTTCTGCACCAACGAGATGACCTGCTCCGCCAAGCCCGCTGTGACTGGTCCGACAAACCCGGCCTGCGTGAGAAGTATCGGAAGTTCCGGCCCACCGTGGAACGGGTCATCTCCCAGATCGCCCATCGTGACGGCCGACGCCTGAAACTGCGCTATCGCGGCACCGCCAAGAACAACGCGTGGCTCACTCGCCGCACCGCCGGACTCAACCTGCGTAACCTCCTGGGCCGTGGACTCACTCGTGCGGCAGGAGTCCGGGTTCTGGCGGCCCAGACCGCCTGACAAGGCACCCCGCAGGCCCCGAACAGCGCCGTCGCCGAGCCGAGACGAGCCCCCACCGGCCCGCCGGGGCGCCCTCTCACGATCCGGACCGCTCTACCACACCACCGACCAGTCCTCATGTACGACTCCCACCAATTTTCGGACCTCGGCCCGCGCAGCGGCCAGTCCCAGAACCACCCTTATTCAGCGCCCTCCTAGGTTGCTAGCCCAAGTTTCCCGGTTAGCGTGATCTAGGTCGGTGTTCTCGCTGGTCAGAGTGTGTTTTGATCTTGTCTGGGTCTATGACCTAAGTTCGGGGTGCCCATCGGGTGAGGTCGAAGACCTCGATGAGATGGTCCTGGGTGGGTGTGGTCTCGGTGAGCATGCGGCGGGCCTTGGGCCGGCCTCCGGTGGAGGGGTAGATCAGCACGGTCTCTTCGATGGTGGCCAAGGTGTCCAGCAGCTCGCGGACGCTCATGCTCAGCTCTGCGTGGGTGGCGTGGCGGCGCATGAGGTGGGCGATCTGCAGGGCCATCACGCAGGTGAACAGGTGGACGCGGATGTTGTGGTCGGTCCAGTGGTGCATCGGGGAAAAGGAGACCAGGTGGGGGTCTTTGAGCTGGCGGAAGGAGAACTCGGCCTCGGATTGGGAGCGGTAGCCCGCGACGACCTCGGCGATCGGCCAGTCGTTTTGCGTTTCCCCTCGTAACGTGGAGACATCGCCTATAAGGAGGCGGCGGTGTCAGAGACACGTAGGAAGTTCGATCAGGACTTCAAGGAGGGTGTGGTGCGGTTGGTCCGGGAGACCGGTAAGCCGATCGCGTAGGTGGCCCGGGAGCTGGGAGTTCATGACGGAACGCTGGGCAACTGGGTCAACGCCGACCGGCGGCGCCGGGAGCGCGGTGGCGGCAGGCTCAGCGAGGACGAACGGGCAGAGCTGGTTCGGCTGCGTAAGCACTGCGCGGAGTTGCAGATGCGGTGTGATGTCCTCAAGCGCAGTGTGGCCCTCTGGGTCGGGGAAGCGATGGGCCGGTTAGCCGTGGCCGCGTTCATCGCTGCTCAGAGGGACGATCACGGTGTCCCGCACGCCACCGCGTGCCAGGCGTTGGGGGTGTCGCAGTCGTGGTTGTACAAGTGGAAGGCTGGGGTGGTACCGCCGCGGGCCAGGCACCGGGAACGGCTCAAAGCCGAGATCAGCCGGCTCTTCCAAGCTCACGAGGGCACCTACGGCGCACCCAGGATCACCGCGGACTTGCGGGATGAGGGCTGGAGGGTCAGCGAGAACACTGTCGCGGCATTGATGCGCAAGCAGGGTCTTGCCGCGCGGCGCCGCAAGCAGCGCAGGTCGACCACCCGGCCCGGCAGAGGACGCTGGCGTTCCCCGGATTTGGTGCAACGGGACTTCGCCGCCGAGGGCATCAACCAGAAATGGTATGGCGATGGAACCGAGATCCCCACCGGTGAGGGCAAGCTGCACCTGGCGTCGGTGCTGGACATGGGCTCACGGCGGATAGTGGGGTTTGGCCTGTCCGAGCATCACGACGCGGAGTTGGCCTATGGGGCGGTGGCGGTGCGCGGTGGCCAGGTGCCCGACGTGATCATGCACACCGATGGCGGCAGCGAGTACACCGCGGGCCTGTTCCGGAATGCCTGTGGGCGCCTGCGGATCCGCCAATCGATGGGCCGGCCCGGGTCAGCCCTGGACAACGCGGTGATCGAGGCGTGGCACTCCACCCTGACCTTCGAGCTGCGCTCGCGGGAGACCTTCGCCACCCAGGCGGCCGCCCGGGCCCGGATCCCCGCCTGGATCGACCACTACAACCGGCAACGGCGTCACTCCTCGATCGGAATGATCTCACCAGTCGACGACGAGCTCGCCCAGCCAGTCAACCCTCAAGCCGGCCCAGCATGACCACGATCACCCCCACCACATGGAGGCGGCCACGCCGCCGCTGCCCTTCTCCGCGCCGCGCAGGATACGGGGCCGCCCCTCCAGCCTCAAGAGTCGCTGACGCGATCGCTGCGCGACGGCCGAGGGCCGCCCTTGACCCCGGAGACCTCTACGGCCCCTGGCAGGCACCCACCGCGGGCAGGCCCAAGCCCTGCCCCACCGGTGCGCGGCGCGACGGAACGACCACCACAACGACAAGATCCACCAAGTTCAAGCCTCCACGGTTTCAGGGGATTGGCATCCTGTCAGGCGGCGGCTGCTGCGGTGGTGGTGGTGGTGGCCGGTTCGAGGGCAAGGTCGAGCACCTCGCGGACATCACCGACCCAATGCACGGTGAGCTCCTCGCGCACCGATTCTGGCACGTCGTCCAGGTCGGGCTCGTTGCGCCGCGGCAGCAGCACGGTGGTGATCCCGGCCCGATGCGCGGCGAGCAGCTTCTGCTTCACGCCGCCGATCGGCAGCACCCGTCCGGTCAACGACACCTCACCGGTCATCGCCACGTCGGCGCGCACCGGCCGACCGGACAGCAATGAGGCCAGCGCGGTGGTCATGGTGATCCCGGCACTAGGCCCGTCCTTGGGTACTGCCCCGGCCGGCACGTGCACGTGCACGCCCCGCTCGGCCAGGTCACCAACGGGAAGCTCCAGTTCCGCCCCGTGCGAACGCAGGTAGGACAGCGCGATCTGAGCGGATTCCTTCATCACGTCACCGAGTTGCCCGGTGAGCGTGACGTCCGTCGATCCGGTCTCCTTGTCAGCCAGCGAGGCCTCCACGAACAGCACGTCACCGCCGGCGCCGGTGACCGCGAGTCCGGTCGCCACCCCCGGCACAGCCGTGCGCTCCGCGGACTCCGGAGTGTGCTTGGGCCGACCGACATAGTCCTGCACATCGTCCGGCCCGATGTGGACCGGAAGCTCGCTGCGGCCCAGCGCCAACCGGGTGGTCACCTTGCGCAGGATCCGGGCTATCGAACGCTCCAACTGCCGCACCCCCGCCTCACGGGTGTACTCCCCCGCAAGCCGGCGAAGCACGGCGTCGTCGACGCGTACCTCTTCGGGATTCAGTCCGGCCCGGTCGAGTTGGCGACGCAGCAGGTGGTCACGGGCGATCGCGACTTTCTCGTCCTCGGTGTACCCGTCGAGAGTCACCAATTCCATCCGGTCGAGCAAGGGCGCGGGAATCAGCTCCAGGACGTTCGCCGTCGTCAGGAACACCACGTCGGACAAGTCGAGCTCGACTTCGAGGTAATGATCACGGAACGTATGGTTCTGCGCCGGGTCGAGCACTTCGAGCAGCGCGGCCGTCGGGTCGCCCCGGTAGTCCGAACCGAGCTTGTCCACCTCGTCCAGCAGAACCACCGGATTCATCGTGCCCGCCTCGGTGATAGCCCGGACGATCCGGCCCGGCAGCGCCCCGACATAGGTCCGGCGGTGCCCTCTGATCTCCGCCTCGTCGCGCACGCCGCCCAGGGCGACCCGGACGAACTTGCGGCCCATCGCCCGGGCCACCGATTCGCCGAGCGATGTCTTACCGACCCCAGGTGGGCCGACGAGGGCGAGCACCGCCCCGCTGCGCCTGCCGCCGACGACGCCCAGGCCGCGGTCGGCTCGCCGGCGGCGCACCGCCAGGTACTCGGTGATGCGGTCTTTGACCTCGTGCAGGCCGAAGTGGTCGGCGTCCAGTACCTCACGGGCAACGCCGATGTCGAAGTTGTCCTCGGTGCGGGAGTTCCACGGCATGTCCAGCACGGTGTCCAACCAGGTGCGGATCCAGCCGACCTCAGGTGAGGCTTCGGCAGTCCGCTCCAACTTGTCGACCTCGGTCAGCGCCGCCTTGCGCACGTGCTCCGGCAGCTCCGCGGTCTCCACCCGGGCCCGGTAGTCCTGCTCCTCGGAGGCGGGCTTGCCATCCAGCTCAGCCAGCTCCTTGCGGATCGCGGCGAGCTGCTGGCGCAGCAGGAACTCCCGCTGCTGGCGCTCCATACCCTCTTTGACGTCTTTGTTGATCGTCTCGGCAACGTCGAGCTCGGCGATGTGCTCCTGACTCCAGCTGATGAGCTTCTCCAGCCGCGCGACCACATCCGGGGTCTCCAGCAGCCAGAGCTTCTGCGCCTTGGTCAGGTACGAGGCATACCCGGCGAGGTCGGCCAGCGCGCCGGATTCGTCGACCTGGCGCACCGAGTCGATCACCTGCCAGGCGCCCCGGCGCTGCAGGATCGTGGTCACCAGGCCCCGATACTCTCGGGCCAGTTCCCGAGCCCGGTCCGTGTCATCCAAGGCCGCCGTCTCGCCGAGGACGGTGGCCTCCACCCACAACGCGGCGCCCGGGCCCGTCGTGCCGGTTCCGATCCGGACCCGCGACGTGCCCCGCACCACTGCGGCCTGCTCCCCACCGGGCAGCCGGCCGATCTGCTCCACCACGCCCCACGAACCAACCGAGGCGTACTTACCATCAAGCCGGGGCACGAGCAGCACCTGCGGCTGGCTGCCCGAGTCGGCATTGGTAGCGGCACGAGCAGCTTCGATGGCCGCCCGGACTTCGGCGTCGGCGAGCCGCAGCGGAACCACCATTCCCGGCAACACCACGACGTCGTCGAGCGGCAGAACCGGCAACTTCACAGTCTCGGTCAAGATTGTCACACCCCTGCGAGAAGATTGAGTCTAGTGGGCTCAACTACGTGGGGCATCTCGATATTCCTCGGGGCTGTCGCTCGCTGGCAGGAGCTGCCGGAGTGGCCGACTGGTCTGGCGAAACGATGCTCGGGTTCTGCTTTAGCGCTTCCGGGCCGAGGTCGATGACGGTGCTGCCGTACACGATTGAAGGATGAACGACTGGATGGATCGAGCGGCGTGTCGCGACGTCGACCCGGAGCTCTTCTTCCCCATGGGTACCGGAGTACTGGCTGAGCGGCAGGCGTCCAGGGGCCAAGACGGTATGCCAGCGCTGCCCCGTCCGGTCCGAATGCCTGCGCTGGGCGCAGCACCACAGCCAGGACGACGGTGTGTGGGGCCGGACTCGACCCGGACGAACGCCGCAAGGTACGACGAGAGGAAGTCGACCATCAAAGCCGGAATCTGCCTGACCAGCTCTGGGACCGAGCCGGCCACTGCGCCGGCGATCAGCGTGAGAAGACCGATCACGAGGGCCAGCGCCGCGAGCGGACGCGGCCAGCCCCGGCGGACCAGCCACTCCTGCACCGGACCGAGAGCCGCCGCCGGGAACAACGCGACCAGCAACACCGCGATCTGGCTTGCCGAGCTGGCTGACCGGGCCGCGATCCAGGCCCGGAAGTTCGGGGCTCGTATCAGCGTGCCCGCGTCCGCCCAGGCGCTGTGCGGGAACGACGGGCACTATCGAGTCCGGCTCACCGACGGATCGGTCGTATCCGCCAGCACGATCGTGCTGGCCACCGGAGCCCGGTACCGCAAGCTGCCGGTACCGCGACTTGACGAGTTCGAAAAGACCAGCGTCTACTACGGCCGCGACCCTCATGGAAGCGCAGCTATGTGCCTCCGACCCCGTGGTCGTGGTAGGCGGCGGCAACTCCGCCGGGCAGGCCACCGTGTTCCTCGCCGAACACGTTGGACAGCTCCGCCTCGTGGTCCGCAAGCGGCGCCTGACGGACTACATGTCGCGCTACCTGGCCGACCGGATCGAACGGGACCAACGCATCGAGGTACTGCTGCACATCGAGGTGCGAGAGCTGCTTGGTGAATGCTCCCCGGAAGCGGTCTCGGTGGAGGACATCGACTCGGGTGAGAAGCGCACTCTGGAGGCGCGCGAGCTTTTCGTCTTCATCGGTGCCAGCGGGTCGATCAAGCGGGTCGCCTCGGCGGTAGGCGAAGGTTCCATGGCCATCCGCCTCGTGCATGAACACCTCGCCACCCACGGATATTGACGCCCATCTGTGGCGGAGAAATGACCGGTTCCCTGATACCGGCGTTAGTCGATACCGGCGTTAGTCCTCGGCGCGATCGGACGTGACGCAGGTCATAAGTCCGCCACCAACCGTGCGCGTTGCTCCTGAAGGTCCCAGCCCGCAGGGATTGGCCAGGTGAGCGCCATCTCCTTGAGCTGCTCGGCGAGAATGTTTGTGATCGCCCAATTGCGGTACCACCTGTGGTCGGCCGGCACGACATACCACGGTGCGGCCTCGGTGTTGCATTTCTTGAGCGCGTCCGAGTACGCCTGCTGATAATCATCCCAGTAGGCGCGCTCGTCAACGTCGGCGGGGTTGTACTTCCAGCGTTTCGTTGGGGTGCCGAGCCGTGCGATCAGCCGCCTGCGCTGCTCCTTCCTTGAAATGTGGAGGAAGCATTTCACGATTCTCGTGGCCGAGGCGACCAGCTTGTCCTCGAAGCGATTGATGATGCCGTAGCGGCACGACCAAATCTCGGGCGGCACAAGCTCATGCACCCGAACCACGAGCACGTCCTCATAATGGGAACGGTCGAAGACGCCGAGGATGCCAGGCTCCGGCAGCTGCCGCCTGACCCGCCACAGGAAGTGGTGCTGGCGCTCCTCGACCGTCGGCTTCTTGAAGGCGTGATACTGCACGCCCATCGGATTGACGAGGCCGAGGACATGCTTGACCGTGGCTCCCTTACCCGCAGTGTCCATGCCCTGTAGTACGAGCAGCAGGCTCCGCCGGCCACCCGTATGCCCCTCGGCGTAGAGCTGCTCTTGCAGGTTCGCTAAGCGCGGTCCAAGGTGGCGCATCGCCGTTTTGGCGGCCGTCTTACCCGAGCCTGTAAAACCGGGAGTCACCCCCGTGGGAAGGGCCTTGAGGTCCACCGGGCCGGTGGGCAGGCGCAGCAGGTCGCTGACCCGAGGCGGGACCTCGGTGCGCGAGGGCTCGTCCCAGCGCGCTGCCTTTGATTTGGCCACAGACGAAGGCTCCCAGATGCCGTGAGCACCGGCAACGGCTGCGGCGGAGGTCCGTCCACAGCGCCTCGCGTCGTAACGTCACTCGTCGCGTGCCACCCCGACGATCACATAACGGGTGGAGCCGGCACCGGGCCGGGCGGCGGCGGAACCGGCCCGGGCGGCGGCGGAACGGGGGTGGGCGGCGGCGGAACCGGCACCGGTTCTGGTGGCGGAACTGGTTGCGGTTCAGGGTCGGGTGGAATCGGGTGCTCGGCTGCCATGGCGACGTCGTTCTCCTCCCCTGATGGGCGGCTGTGGGTGGTTCGTCTCGGGCTCACCGCTCACGACCGCAGTTGAGAGATGCGGTCTCGGAACATCGTGCTGGCGATAGCCGCCTTGTGTGGCTGGCCGCGCAGCCAGGACTGTGCGAAACCCTTCGCCTGCTCGTAGTCGACCTTGCCAGGTAACGGCGGCTCGTGCTGGTCGAC
>JBOHHF010000491.1:0-8440 GCA_050700495.1 Pseudonocardiaceae bacterium | reverse complement strand
CAGGGTCGTTTCAAGATCGTCATGTGGGGATGAGTTTAAGGATCTTGAAGGGGCGGTCCATGAAGCGGGCTGCTGATCGGGTTGCTTCGGTGATGTCGCGTCGGCCGGTGAGGCGGTGGGCCCCGATCGCCAGGTTTCTCAGGGCTGCCATGTTCTGTGGGCCGGATTGGGTGTGGGCGGTGGAGTCGTCTTCGTGGTAGACGGTGTCGCGCAGCCAGTGCAGCGACTCTATGCCCCAATGTCCCCGGACCACGGTGGCGAGCAGTTGGGGGGTGGCGCGGGTGGCGGTCAGGTTGGTCACTCCGAGCGCGGCGACCGCCGAGATCGGGGTGCCGGCGGGGTCGGTGATGTAGCGTTCGATCAGCCAGGCCTGGTTGAGGTGGGGAAAGGGCAGGTCGGCCGGCCCGGGCAGGACTTGGATGGTGCGGGTGGTGATTCGGCCATGGTCACGGTCGACGTCGCGGTGCGCGATCGGGGCCTGTGCCCAGGGCAGGGCGTCGAGCGCGGCGAACAGCCGGGGCTGGTTGTGTTTGACGGTGAAGACGAACCCGGCGCCGCGGCTGTGGAGGTACTCGGCGTGGGCGCGTTGGGCGTGCAGTGCATCGGCGGTGATCACGGTGTGGGCCAGATCGACACCGGCGTCGGCGAGGGTGTCGAGAAGCGGGGCGAACATGGGGATCTCGTTGGTTTTCGCGCCGACCTTGACCTGACCCACGACCAGGGCGTCCTGGTGGGTTGCGGCGGCGAGCAAGTGCACCTGGTTGCCGTCGGGGTCGGTGGCGCCACGCACCGTCTTGCCGTCAACTGCGATCGGAACCAGCGCCGCGTCGGGCTCATCCCCGGTGTTCTCCCAGGTGGCGTTGTCTCGGGCGGCGTTGTCTCGGGCGGCGGCCTGCTCGACCAGCCAGGCGCCGACCACGGCGTCCACGGCGGCGGAGTCGGCGCCAGTGACGACACGCCAGATGGTGGCCTTCGACGGCGGTCCCGGCGCTGGCTCGCTCCGGTGGCAGTAGAGCTGGGCCAGCAGCTCCCGCGGGACGTCGGCGACCCATCCGGCGATCGCGGTGAACGAGCTCATGCCCGCCACGACCGCGCCGGCGCACAGCGCGAGCACCACCGCGACCGGGTGGATCCGACCCTGATCACGGCGCCCGTCGGAGATCTTGGCGAACCGTTGCAGCAGGTCGGGCGCCACCACCGTCGGCGCGGGAAGCTCCTCGGCGGTGCTCGCCATCGACCTCGCCGCGCCCAGCGCGGCGAAACCCGACTCGGCAATGGCAGGATGCAGCAGCAACGTAGCTCCGGTGGCAAGAAGTCTTTGGAAGGACTCCTGCTGCTACCGGAGCTTCGTTGCCCAGCCAGGCACGACACGCCGACGATCACCAAACCGGGTGGGTCAGTCCCCCCTCTGAGCGCTCCCGCGCTCACGATCCCATTAGACGATCTTGAAACGACCGTGGTCAACGCAGGAAGATCAGGCGGTGTCCCCGGTTCAGTTAAGCCAATGGAACGATACGTAATAAGTGCCCGCTCAATCTCAGCCAGCCGGGAGCTGATCGGCTCGTCGTGATCCTCGCTTGGTGCCTCGCTGATGAGGGCGGAGGTGCGTACGCCAAGCACCTTGGCGAGTTTGCGTAGCACGGGCAGCGAAGGCGTCTTGGTTCCGGCCTCGATCATCTCGAGGTAGCGCACCGTGATACCGGCGTGCGTGGCCACGTTGATCGTGCTCTTCTTGCGGTCGATGCGGTACAACCGGAGGAGCTGACCAGTGGGCATGTCGGGCAAGGCGCTTCCTCCGAGGGCTTGACGGACGTCCAACCCCTATGCTAGCGGTTCCAAGAACCGTGCGACCACAGAGCGTGATCTGGTCGCTGACCTGCGGTCCACCTCTTCGTGATGTCTTGCGGGTGTCCATGATGTGCAGCGAAGAATCATCGCATCATGATGCTACCCTGGTCGCATGCGTACGACGGTGACGTTCGACGCCGATACCGCGGCGGCTGTTGAGCAGCTGCGCCGGGAACGGGGCATCGGGATCAGCGCCGCGGTCAACGAGCTCGTCCGGCGGGGGGTCACCCGGCAGGAGCGGGCTCACCGGTTCGTTCAGCGGACGTCCGCCGGGCACGCCAAGATCGACGTGACCGATGTTGGCGAGGCACTCGAGATTCTCGATGGGCCCGCGGCGACCTGATGCTGCTCGACGCCAACCTGCTGCTGTTCGCCGAGGACGAGTCGAGTCCGTTCCACGATCAGGCATGCACCTGGGTCACGGCCGCGCTCAACGGCGACGTGCGGATCGGACTGCCATGGCCGTCGCTGCTCGCCTTCGTGCGGATCAGAACCCATGCCCGAGCCTACGCGGAGCCCTTGACCGGCGAGGAGGCGTGGAGCCGGGTCGAGGACTGGCTCGCGGCGCCGGCCGCATGGGTCCCGGCGCCCACCGACCGCCACGCTGCCGTGCTCGGGTCATTGGTCCGGCGGTATCACTTGTCCGCTAACGCGATCCCGGACGCCCACCTCGCCGCGCTGGCGATCGAGTACGGGGTCGCGATCTGCTCAGCCGACACCGACTTCGCACGGTTCACCGAGTTGCGCTGGATCAATCCGCTTCGTCCCTGACGACATCCGATCGCGCCGCCAAGCACGGACGTCAGGATCCCGCCGCCACGAGATCAGCGGTGCCGCAGTCAACCCCCGGCACGGGTGCGCCCGTAGATAACCAGTGCCCAGGTGAGGCAGCCGAACGCCGCGGTGAAGGCGACGGCTCGCACGATGTTCCAGCGGACCCACGCTGCCTCGAAGCTAGCCCGCACCTGCGCGAGGTCGGCGATCCGGTCCGGCGATCCGGCTGCTGCGAGGGCATCGTTGAGCGGGACGTTCATCCCGACCGTCAGGACGAATCCCACCCCGTTCAGTACCAGCGCAGCAACGATCCAGGGCAGCGCAGCCCGCACCGCCGCGGGAAGGTGCAGCCCGGCGGCAACGATGGTCAACACCGGTGCCCCAAAGAAGCTGAGAAAGAACCACGGGTTGACGATCGCCACGTTGATCTGCTGCATTGCCTCGATGAATGCCCGGTCGCCGACCCGGCGCAGCCCCGGCATAACGGATACAGCGAAAGCGTAGTAAACGCCCGCCTGCAGTCCCGTCGCCAGTGTGGCCGCGACCAGGGCGGCGCCGCGCAGCACCTCGAGCATCGAGTCCTATCTCCTGTGTCAGGAAGGTCCGATCGTGGGTTCAGGCGCTCGGCGGTACCTGTGAGATCGTGCATCAGATGACCCGATAACCGGGTGGACCGGGATCGAGTCGTAGCCGCGTAGCACCCGGGTGGGGCGTCGGTGTGGGGGACTGGCGAGGGCGAGATCGGGGAACCGCCGGAACAGAGCCTGCAGCCCGACCTCGCCCTCCAGCCGGGCTAGCCTGGCGCCGATGCAGTAGTGGATGCCGCTGGAGAACGCCAGGTTCTGGTCTGCCTCGGACCGTTGGACGTCGAAGCGGTTGGGGTCGGTGAAGACCGCGGGATCGCGGTTCGCGCCCCCGAGCAGCAGGATGATCACCGAACCGGCTCGAATCCTACGTCCGGCCACCTCGGTGTCGCGCAACGCGACCCGCCCGGTGCGTTGCACGGGCGACTCATAACGCAGGATCTCCTCCACAGCACCGCTCCATCGCTGCGGCTGGGCACGTAGCACGTCCAGTTGGTCGGGGTGGCGCAGCAGCGCGACGGTGCCGTTGCCCAGCAGGTTGACCGTGGTCTCGAAACCGGCGGCGAGCAGCAGCATCGCGATGCTGCTCAGCTCGTCAAGACTCAGCTGATCGCCTTGGTCGTGTACGGTCACCAGGGCGCTGAGGACGTTATCGCGGGGTGTTCGGCGGATCTCGGCGAAGTGGCTGAGCATCCAGCGGTGTAGCGCGGCCAGGTCGTGCTCGTAGCGGCGGAAGTCGCGGTAGCTCAATCCGAGGTCCAGCGACAATGCTGCCCCGGCCCCCCAGCCGAGGAACTGGCGGCGCATCGCGACCGGTGCCCCGAGCATCTCGGCGATCACGGTGGCCGGCAGCAGGCTGGCGTAGCGCTCCACCAGATCAACGGTCGCACCCCGGGGGCCGGCACATCGGGCGATCTCGTCAAGCAGCTCCTCGGCGATCTCCTCGATGCGGGTGCGCATCGCGGCGACGGCCCGGGCGCTGAATGCCCGGGTGATCAGTTTGCGGTAGCGGGTGTGCTCGGGCGGATCGGCTGCCAGCATGGATGGTGGCTCAACGGGCCCCAGGACCGGGCGGCCGCCGATCCTCATGGCCAGCCGGAGTGGCCCGGGCAGCCGGTCGAGGCGCATCTGGCCGAAGTCCGGGCTGCGCAGCACGGCGCGGCAGATGTCGTGGTGCGCGGTGATCAGTGCGAGCCTGCTGCTGACGATCCGGTCCTGGGTACGCAGCTGGTCGTAGTACGGGAAGGGGTCCTCGCGGATCGCCGGGTCGAGCATCAGCCGTGAGCCCAGGTCACCGGCGCGCATCTGGCGCCGCACCGTCCGCCTGACCAACCCGTGCCGAACGCCCCACCGGATCCTGCGTCGTAGCGCCATCGAGACCTCCTGCTGCCAATCCTGCAACCGTACGTTGGCGGTAGGGGAGTCAGGTAAAGCAAGGGTTATCTAAGTGCGCAATGTGCTGGTGAGGATATCTGCCCCGTGTGCCACCTCACCCGCAACCAGTGTGGCGACGACACTGATGTCGCCGATCTTGGAGATGTCGACTCGTCGTGGATCGTCGGACAGCACCACCAGGTCGGCATGCTTGCCTGGGGTGATGCTGCCCAGGATGTCCTCCTGGCGGCAGGCCAGGGCAGCATTGACCGTGAAGCACCGCAATGCGTCGTCGACGCCAATGCCCTCGTCGGGTCCGATGATCAGGCCAGACTCGGTGGCCCGCTGCACCATCACCTGGATCGCCCGCAGCGGCGCGCCTGGCGTGACCGGTCGGTCTGAGCTGCCCACCAGCGTGATCCCCTGGTCGAGGAACCCCCGACCGCGGTACAGCCACGGCGCGCGGTCGGCGCCCATGATCGCGGCGTAGTCGTCCCCCAGGTACCACAGGAAGCTCGGTTGGACCACCGCCATCGCCCCGGTCTGGGCGAACCGGGCAAGCTGATCTGGGCGGACCAGCCCAGCATGCTCAATGCGATGCCGGGCCTGCGGGCGCGGTCGGATCCGCTGCGCGTGCGCCAGCGCGTCCAGCGCGACATCGACGGCCTGATCGCCGATGGCGTGGATCGCCAACTGCCACCCGGCGCGATGCCCGTCCACGATCAGTCGCGTCAGCGACTCGGGCTCGGCGTACAGCGTTCCACAGTGCTCCAGCCCGCGATACGGGCTGCTCAGCGCGGCGGTCCTGGCCATCATCCCGCCGTCGAGGAAGACCTTGAGCGCACCGATCGAGAGCCGGTCGGAGCCGAATCCGGTGCGCAGCCCCAGGTCTATAGCCCGCGCAGTGTCATCGCTAGGGTGCGCGTCGACCGGGTGCAGTAGCTCCCCGGCGACCATGAGCTGCACCCGGATCGCCAACCGGCCCTGCTCCAGCGCGTGCTGGTAGGCGACGAGCTCGACCGGACTGTGGCTGATCAGACCGGCCCCGATGCCGGCCTCGGCGCAGGCGGTGACGCCTTCGGTCAGGCAGGTGCGGGCCGCGATCTCGATCGCATCGACGAGATCGTCGATGGGGTAGGGCGCTCGCAGCGCCCGCACCGCGGCCATGCCCTGCTCGGTGAGCACGCCATGGTCATGCGGCACACCAGCGGGGAGAAGGTCCAGCACCGCGCTGTTGACCACACATGCGTGGCCGGAGTCGTGCATCACGAACAGCTTGCGGCCGGCGCTGACCGGGTCCAGCTCGGCGGCGGTCAGATGACGGCCCAGCGGACGCTGGTCGTACCCGACGACGTCCAGCCATGTGCCGCGTGGCCCGTCCCGGCTGGCCTGGCTGATGGCGGCCAGCACGTCCGCGACCCGCCGGCATGGCGCGACGCTGACGCTCCGGGCCCGCAGCCCGGTCCACGAGAGATGGACATGTGCGTCGATGAACCCGGGCAGCACTGTCGCTGCCTGCAGGTCCACCTCTTGCCTGGCCGGCAGGCAGGCCGCGGCGCCGTCGAGGGCGACGATGCGCCCGTTCCACAGTCCCAGCTTGTGGGCGAGGGGATAGCCGGGATCCATCGTGATGATGTTGGCGTTCACCAGCCGGACGTCGAGCACGAACCCGACCACCTTCCTCGCGTGCGATTCTCACCAAAACGGACGTATCGCCCTTTGATTAGCGTAGGCTAGCCTACGAGACCTCGATCACTCAGCGCCACCTCAGAACGGCGCCATCCCAAGATCAGTCGCGGTGAGGAGAGCGCACGCCATGTCCACCAACCCATTCGACGACGAGAACGGAACCTTCTACGCCTTGATCAATGATGAAGGTCAGCATTCGCTGTGGCCCACCTTCGCCGACGTGCCTTCCGGCTGGACGATCGTGCACGGGCCCGAGACTCGACGCTCCTGCCTGGACTACATCGAGGAGCATTGGACAGACATGCGACCGAAGAGCTTGATCGAGCAGATGGAGCGGGATGCCCAGTCCTATGCCTCTGAAGGTTGACGATAGTCGGGGCTGTGACGAACCCATCTCGAAGGGTAGCAGTGCCTTGGTCACTCCGAGCCATGATCTGTCTGAGAACGTGTACGACCTGGTTGGTATCGGATTCGGTCCATCGAATCTGACCCTCGCGGTCGCCATCGACGAGCACAACCGGGGAATGGACGCCACGCCGGTGCGATCGACGTTCTTCGAGAAGCAGCCCAGCTTCGGCTGGCACCGCGGGATGCTCATCGACGATGCCACGATGCAGGTGTCGTTTCTGAAGGATCTGGTCACCATGCGTGACCCGGCCAGCGACTTCAGCTTCTTGTGCTACCTGAAGCAGCGGGACCGGCTGGTCGACTTCATCAACCACAAGACGCTGTTCCCGTTGCGTGCGGAGTTTCACGGCTATTTCGAGTGGGCCGCGGCCCGGGTGGCTGGTCAGGTCGTCTACGGCGCTGAGGTGATCTCGGTGCAGCCAGTGGAGCGCAACGGTGAGGTCGTCTGGCTCGAGGTGACAGCCCGCATGTCGGCAGATCAACTGGTGGCGTGCCGGGCGCGCAATGTGGTGGTCGCTGCCGGTCTGCAGCCCAAGCTGCCCGAGGGCGCGGTGCCGTCCGATCGGGTCTGGCACAACCTCGACCTGATGCACCGGGTCGACCATCTCGTCGAGACCGGAGCGCGCCGGGTGCTGGTGGTCGGCGCCGGGCAAAGCAGCGCGGAGGTGGTCGCTCACCTGCACAGCATGATGCCCCAGACCGACGTGTACGCGGTGTTCGCCCGCTATGGCTATGCACCCGCTGATGACAGCCCCTTCGCCAACCGGATCTTCGACCCGGCTGCCGTCGATCACTACTTCGACGCCCCGGCCGACGTTCAGCGGATGCTGTTCGACTACCACCGCAACACCAACTACTCGGTCGTCGACATCGACCTCATCGAGGATCTCTACCACCGGGTGTACCGCGAGCGGGTACACGGTCGGCGGCGGCTGCATATCCGCAACGCCTCCCGCGTCACCAGCACCCAGGAGACCCCTGACGGGGTCATGGTCACCGTGGAGTTCCTGCCGACCGGGCAGACCGAGACGTTTGCCTTCGATGCGCTCATCTACGCCACCGGCTACCAACCGGTCGACCCCGTTCACCTGCTCGGCGAGGCGGGCTCGCTGTGCCAGCGAGATCCCCAAGGGCGTCTCGTGCTGATGCGTGACTACCGGGTACGAACCGCACCGCACGTCCGCGCCGGCATCTACCTGCAGGGTGGCACCGAGCACTCGCACGGGATCACCGCGAGCCTGCAGTCCACCACAGCGGTCCGGGCTGGTGAGATCCTGGCCTCGATCCTGGCCGGCGCCTCGTCCGCTGACCTGCCCACCCCAGTGCTCGCGGCGAAGGGTTGAGGAGCCGGTGTGGGGTTGCACACCAGAACCCCGACGAGTGGTGAGGTACTGAGCAAGGCGGTGGTGGGTCAGCGGCGGGCTGTCGCCATCGGCTCGGTTCTCGGGATCAGCCACCAGGCGGGCGAGGCGATGGTCCCGGTCCTCATCGGAGTGACCATCGACCGGGCCGTCGCCACCGGAGCCGTCGATGAGCTGATCTGGTGGATCGCGGTACTGGCGGTGGTGTTCGTCGTGCTGTCCTACAGCTTCCGCTTCGCCGCGCGCGCCGCTGAACGGGCCGCCGAGCAGGCCGCCCACGAGATCCGGGTCTCCCTGACCAGCCGGGTTCTCGATCCCCGGGGAGGTGCTGAGACCGGGCGGCTGTCCGGTGCCATGGTGATGATCGCCACCGAGGACGCCAAACGGGTGGGTGCGGTGAAC
>JBOHHF010000490.1:0-1514 GCA_050700495.1 Pseudonocardiaceae bacterium | reverse complement strand
CTGCTGGGGCGCAGTGTCGAGTGGCTTGCCCAGTTCGAGCGGGGCGCCAAGGAGCTGGACCGGTTATCCACCATCGTCGCCGTCGCCGATGCCCTGGGCATCGAGCCGGCAAAGCTGCTCCCTGCCGCGTTCACCACTCGGCGTCGCGAGCTGCGCGATGCGGTGATCGGCACCGCGCCGGACACCGTCGCCGCGATCAAGGCAGCGATGTTCCGATACAACGGGTCGGCACGAGTGCTCGGCGTGCCCGATCGACCAGCAGTCGGGCACGCCGAGCTAGCGGTGCGGATCGACGAGGCATTTGTCTGCTCACAGACCGAGCGTTGGTCACGGCTCGGTTCGCTGCTCCCGGACCTCATCGCCGACGCTTGGAACGCCGCCCACACCAGCACCGGCGCACTGCAGCAACGCGCGTTCGGGCAGCTCTCCCTGGTCTGGCGGGTCACGTCCGGGATGCTCGACCGGATCGGCGAGAAGGACCTGCCCTGGATAGCCGCGGAACGAGACATGACTGCTGCCGACCGCAGCGAGGATGATCTGCTCGTTGCCGGGGCGGCCTGGCGGCTGGCGGTGGTGCTGCGGCACAACGGGCGCCTCCAGGAGTCCATCGACCTACCACTCGCGACCGCCGACACGCTCCGGTCCCGGCTGGGTCAGTCCCCGCGGCACGCCTCGATGTACGGAGCGTTGATGCTCAAGGGCGCGGTGGGCGCGGCAAGCGCTGGTGATCACGTAGCGGTACGTGACTTCCTCCGCGAGTGCGACCGGGCCGCAGCACTCACCGGCGATCGCAATGATTTCTGGCTCGCGTTCGGGCCCACCAACGTGGCCATTCACCGGGTATGGCTCGCCACCGAGATGGGCGATCCCATCGACGCTATACGCCGAGCAGAGCACGTTGACGACACTGCACTACCCTCGGCGCTGGCCGAGCGCCGCACCTCGCACCTGATCACCGTTGCCTGGTCGCGCTACCTGCGCCGCCACGACGACGACGCGCTGATCGCACTGACCGCCGCCAGAGCGGCCGCACCCGAGCAACTGATGTTCACCCACCGCGTCCACGACATGCTGCGCCAAATGTTGCGGCGTGACCGTCGCGGTCGACGCGGACTACGCGAGCTGGCCGAGTTCGTCGGCGTGCAATAGCCTCGCCGAGATCACCGGGCAGGTCGTTGTCCAGCAGGGCGATTCGACGTGGGTGGCCGTTGTGCTTTCGGGCCAGCAGCTCCGAAGAGCTGCTCCGGCGAGTGTCGGTCTATGTCGAGGTGAAGGGCGGATCCGCCAGGATTGAACGCTTACGGGTTCGCGCTGGCTGATGGGTTGTCTGCGCCGTGATCTATCTGTTTGCTCTGGCGAGGTGGCGATGGATGGTGGGTCGGGTTACGCCGAACTCGACGGCGATCTGGGCCACGGTGCACTTTCGCCTGCCATCTTCGCCGGTCTCGTCGTACATCTGCCGGGCTCTTGTGATCTTCAGAGATCCGTGGCGTTGAATCTTGGCAGTGTGGCGG
>JBOHHF010000489.1:0-19168 GCA_050700495.1 Pseudonocardiaceae bacterium | reverse complement strand
GGTTGTCCGCCGCCTCGACCGCCGCCCGGATCCGTCCCGGGGTCAGCCGGAACCGGGCGCCGAGCTGGCCGGCCCATGCCGCCGCGTCGGGGGTACGCCCGGCCAAAGTCCGCCGCCACACCGCCGTCCGCAGCGGGACATCGGGTACGGGCAGCGCCACCGGCTGGAACGGCAAGCCGGCGAACACGTCTCCGGCCGCCCAGGGCTCCTCGCCGCTGAGGACGACCAGACCGCCGTGGTCCGTGACGGTGGCGGCCAGGAACCGCAGGAGCGGGTGGGCCGTGTCCCGGGTGAGCGCGTCCGCGTGCTCCAGATGGATGGTCGCCCCCCGCAGCAGGCCCTCGCGGAACGCCAGGCGAAGCAGACCCTCGGCCTCGGTGCCCTGCGCCAGCAGCGCCGCCGCGTCGACGGTGAGCAACGGGACGTCCAGGTGCTGGCAGGCTCGCAGTGCCATGTCGCGCCGGCCGACGCCCGCCGGGCCGTGCAGATACAGGACCAACGCCCGCGGGTCCGGGCCGGCCCGCGTGACGTGGTGCTCGACGAGGCGGAGCACGCTGGCGGTGATCGCGGGATCAGTTCCCGGCTCCCCGTCCCGACCCGCTGGGGGGTCGACCCGTGCCCGGCCGGCGAGTCGGTCGTCCAGGTGGTCTGTGCCCGGGTCTCCGCCGCCCAGGAGAAACTGGCAGATCCGCGGGTCCAGGACGAGGAACTGGGCCAACCCGCTGGAGCCCGACGGGCTGTGTGGGTCGTCCACCCGCTGGAGCAAGCCCGCCCGCAGCAGGGACGCGGTCTCGAAGAACGAGGCGCGGGCGCGCCAGCGCTGCTCTTCCGTCTCGCATACCAGCTCCAGGACCAGGTCGACGCTGGGCCGCTTGCGCGTGATGTCGTCCTGCAGGTAGGCGTAGAGCCGGTCGTACTTGCGGCGCAGCTCCGGCGCCAGGCAGACGACGACGGCCTGCAGCTCGACGGGCGAGAGCCCGAAGAGCCGACCGAGTGCGGGCAGCGCAAGAGGTACGCCGTCGGCGGCGCTGCGCTCGATCCGGGCCTCGATCTCGGCGGAGAGGCGGGCCAAGGCGGCACGCGCCTCCTCAGCCGCGCCCCCGTCCCGCGCCGGGTCACCGTCCGCGGCCAGCAGCCAGTCGACCTCCTTCGCGGTGATGTAGACGGTGCGCGCCGCCTGTGCCTCGGGTACGAGCTGATTCTGCAGCGCCAGCTGAGCGGCCCGCAGCCTGATCAGCAGGTCGAGGCAGCGCAGCTCGTCCCGCAGGTGCTCGACGTTGTCCCGGTACGGGCGCGCGGTGGCGGTCATGGTGTGACCTCGTAGAGGAACGTGCGGCGGAACAGGCGCGAGACATCCACCTGCACGTCGTAGAAGCCGGGCAGCAGGCCGACCGGCACGGTCGCCGTGAACTGGTCGCCGGTGAGCACCTGGGCCTCCAGCGCGCCCTGACCGCCGATCGAGACGGTGGCTCGCCAGCCGGCCAGGTGCTCTCCGGTGAAGGTCACGGTGCTGCCGGCCGCGCCCGCATCCGGGGACATTGCGCTGACCGCCGGTGGCTCTGGAGGCTGCCGCACGCCGGGCACTCCGACCCGACGTACGCGTTTGGGCATCGGCCGCTGAGTCTGCGGGAGGGTGTCGAGTTGCACGGTGGAGACCTGGTACAGCACGGACAGCCGGAACGGCTGGGAGAACGTGGTCCAGATCCGGCTCAACTCCTCCGGGTCGAGCTCGTTGCTCGCGATCTGCAGGTGCTCCCGAGCCCCGATGAGCCCGTTGTCCAGGTAGCCATTCGGGACCACCGGGTTCTCGTAGAACACGCGCATGGCTTCGCCGAGGATCTGGTGGGCGGTGACGTTGCCGGTCTGCGGGTCGTTGGGCGCGTACGGAGTCATCAGGTAGAACAGGCTCAGCGACAGTGGCGTGGGCACGAGCTGGTTGGGGTTCCCCGGTGCAACCGTGAAGTCCTGGTTCTTCAGGAACGGGTTCTCGGCGAGCCTGTAGAGGAACAGGTTGACCCGCCGGTCGCTGCCGATCTCGTACGGCGCCAGGATGGTCACGTCCAGGGCCGGGTTGAGATGCATCTCCCCGACCAGGAGATTGCGCAGCGAGGCGCTGACCATGCCGATGGCGGTCGACGCGCTCACCGCAGGATCCTCGCCCGGAGCCGGCTCAGGTACGCGCGCTCCCAGAATGCGTGCGTGACCACGGCCGCAGTGGTGGCGGTCGCGACCACCGTGATCTGTGGCGGCGGGGCAGGCGGCTCGGGCGGTCGGACCCAGGACTCCTCCGACGCAGGGGGTGGGCGACTCGCGGCTCGGCGGCGGGGCGGCTCCGCAGCGCCGGGAAGGTCGTCAGCGGCATGAGGGAGATTCGTGGGGCGCTGTGCCCGGACCATCCACCGCGGCGTCCCGGCTTCCTTCGTGCTCCGCTGCGGCTCGTGCGCGGGCTCGGCCGGTGATCGCTGCGCGCCTCGTGCTTCCCCGTCCTCCCGCGCCGAGACCGGCACCTCGACGGTGAACGGCTTAGTGCCCGTCGCCGCCCTGGCGCGGTGCGCGGGTACGACGGCACTGGACGCCTGCGCCGATCCGCCGTCGCGCCGGGGCAGGGGTGCGTCGGGGCTGAGCAGGTCCGGGGAGGCGGGTCGGGCGTGGGTCTGTGGCAGCGCATCCCCTGTGGTGGGAATGGCCGGTGCTGCCATCCCGCGCCGCTCATGCCGCGTGGCGGGCGTGGCGGGTGCTGCCATCCAGCGTGGCTCACCGCCGATGACCGGCCCAGGCTGATCCTGCCCCTGCCCGTCCGGCCTGCCCCCTGTGCCGGCCCTCTCCGGCACAGGAGGCCCGCTGTCGCGCGCCGGGTACGGCGGCGCGTCGGGCGCGACGGGCGGGGCATATCCACCGGGGACACCGTCCGCTCCCCGCCACCCACCGCCCGGTGCCGCCGGCCGATGCCGGGCGGTCGTCCCGGTAATGATCACCGCCGGGACCTCCTGCGCCGGACCCTCCTGGGTTGGACCCTCCTGGGTTGGACCCTCTAGCGCCGGGCCCTCCGGCGCTGGATGCAGTGCCGGGGGTCTCTGATCCAACCCGGCGGCTCCAACCGCGGGCTCCCGGTCCGCAGCGCCCGGCGACGGCGCCCCGGCGGCGGGATCCCAGCGCCGGGCAGGTCCGTCTGAGGGCGGACCTGCCACGCCGGCGGGCGGGTCAATCCCGAGGTCGTCGATGGTCTGGGTGAGCCACCTCGTCGGTGCGGGGGGCACCTCGTCGGACCAGGAGAAATCCCCCGCGGGTCGCGAGCGCGCGTAGACAAAGCCCCGTCCGGGCAGGACCGGGGCGAAGACGACCGTGACGCCGGTGTCTGGGGGCTCGCCGAGCAGCACGCGTACCCGGCCGCGGTACCGGAAGGGCCGGGCGCCGTCGACCAGCACGCGACGCAGGTACCCGTCAGGCGCCACGGTTCAGCCCCTCGATCGCGTCCGCGAGCACGTCGATGTAGGTGTGTCGCTTGTCGCGCGTCATCGCCATGATCTCGCGCTCACTCCAGTGATAGTGGTAGGCCAGGTAGTGCACTTCCCGGTAGAGTGCGTCGGCGTCGGTGCGCAGCTCTCCGAAGAAGAACCGCTGGATGTCGAACGGCGCGATGAACAGGCGTCCGCACGCCGCGCAGCGTGCCTCCATGGTCTGCTCGACTCTCGGCGCCATCCGCGCCATCCGTTCCTCGATCTCCGCCCGGGCCAGCGGGGACAGAGCCGCCACGTCGCCCTCCCCGGGCGGTGCGAGCGGGCCGATCCGTTGGACACAGCGCGCCAGCAGCCCCGTGAGAGCGCCCGCTTCGCTGTGCGCCAGGTGGGGTGAGAGCACCTCCTGGTCGCCCCCGTTGGGCAGGCGGAAGGCCACCTCGCGGGAGCGGTCCGCGCCCTCGCCTGCTGCCGCCTCGGAGAGCGTCATCGTGTAGACCGGCGCGGAGTCCGCCGGCTCCTCCACCGGCACCCCGTCGATGGAGAAATCGATGGACACCCGCTCGCCGCAGTCGGGCCAGGGACACATCAGGTCCGCACGGACCTGATCCCCGAATGTCGCCTGCCGCAGCTTGAGGAGCAGGTAGTGACGGTCGGCCACCAGCAGCCGCCGGGCCACGTCCTCAGACACCGGGCTGATGGCCCCCACCCGCTGCACGCAGCGGCCGAGCACAGTGGTCACCAGCGAGGCCGTCTCCGACCGCGATGCCTGGGCCAGCAGCTCCTCCTCGCGCCCGGTGAGCGTCGCTAGCTCAAACTCGCGGTGCAGACAGCCGGCGGCGTCCCAGTACCCGCCTGGCAGCATGCCCACGGAACACCTCCTATGTCTCCGTGGGCTCGGTAACCGACGTGTCCCGTACCCAGCCCTCGTTCTCGAGCTTGGCGGTGGTGATCATCACGGCGTTGCCGCCGGCATCCAGTTGAGGCAGCGCCTGGTACTCCGAGACCCAGCAGCGAAAGACGTTGTACGCCAGCACCTTCGCGCCCTGGTGGTTGTAGACCTCGATGGTGATGTCCTTGCGGAAGCCGGCCAGCGACATGGCGGCGTCGCCCTGGAAGTTATTGACTTTGTTGGCCCAGGTCTCGAACTCGATGTCGTGGGTTATCCCGGCTTCCAGGGTGATCGCGGCATACGTCGTCTTGCCCGGGATCTGGTGTGGCCCGCTGGCGTCGCCCCCCTCATACCAGGGCGTTACTTCGGTTGTCCGCGTCAGTGCGCCACACTTGTTCAGGGCGGCTACGTACTTACCGTCCCACATAATCTTGAATCGGTACCCCAGGTACGGGTCAAACCGGGTGGCGTTGACGGTGAACTTGGCCATCGGGCCCTCTCCTTTCGGTGCGCGTCGCCGTTATCCGTCACGCCTGTCCCGCCTGCTGGCCGATCTGCACCACGACGAACTCCGCCGGCTTCAGGGGCGCAAAGCCCACCAGGACGTTGACGATGCCGTTATCGATGTCCGCCTGGGTCGTCGTCTCCGCATCGACCTTCACGAAGAACGCCTGCGAGGGCGTCGAGCCCTGGAACGCTCCCTGACGGAAGAGGGTCATCATGAACGACCCGACGTTGAGGCGCAGCTGGGACCACAGCGGTTCGTCGTTCGGCTCGAAGACCGCCCCCTGGGTGCCGTTGTAGATGCTGACCCGCAGCATGATGGCCGTCCGGCGGACGGGAACGTACTTCCACTCGGGATCGGAGGAGATGGTGCGGGCTCCGAAGGCCACGATGCCGGCCCCTGGGAAGCGGCGGATGACGTCGACACCCAGCGGGTTCAGGTTGCCCTGCTGGACGTCGCTGAGCTCGACGGCCAGGCCCACCGCGCCGTTCAGGCTGGCCTCGGTGCCTGCCGGCGCCTTCCAGACGCCGCGGGAGGCGTCGATACGCGCGTACAGCCCGGCGATGTAGCCCGAGGGTGGCAGCAGGATCGGCTCCCGGGATCGACCGGTCGGATCGAGGGCCCTGACCCAGGGGAAATACAGCGCGCCGTAGGAGTTGACGGTGGTGAGCTTGTTGCGGAAGATGGCCGCGTCCTCCGCGCTATCGTCGTGGTCCGCGGTTTCCGCGAGGTAGAAGACGTCCTGTAGGGGCCGGTTGGCGCAGTAGGCCATACCCTCGTACGCCATCGCGGTGGTGCCCTCTCCCGGCACCGCCAGCAGGCTGAAGTCGGTCACGTTGTCCAGGCGCGGGAAGGCGCCGCTGAACGTCCTCTCGGTCACGGCGGCGGTTCCGTCGCTGCCGAGGGTGGCCGCTGTCACGGGCGGGGACACTGCGGCGTCGCCGATCTGGACCACGTCCGCCCTGGCGGGGCGGCGCACCGCCAGGCCGTCCTCCGACCGCCCACCGTTGCCGGGGCCCAGCTTCAACTGCGAGGTCGCGTCGTTAGTGGCCGCCGACTGCACCTGCACGGAGGAGGTAGCCGTGGTCGTGCCGGATTGGAGGACCAGGCGAGACTGCCCGCTCACCGTCTCGGCCGCGGCGGTGAAGCCGGTGAAGGCTGCGGCGTCAGTGGAGGTCTTCTTCTTGGTCAGCGCCCGTACCGCGGTCTGTATCGCGGTCGCCACGTCCCCCAGAGCCGTCACCGTGCCCGTCGCGGTCGGCAGCGTGACCACCTGGAAGCCGTCCTTGTCCAGGTTGATCTGGACGCTGAGGTTCCCGGCGAGCGGTAGCGTGGGCCCGAACCCGCCCCGGTGTACGCCGCGCTGCACGCTGGTGTTCGCGTTGAGCACCTGCGCGTCGACCAGCGTGGAGCCCTGCCTGAGCGCAGTGACGACGTAGTTGGGCGCGGTGGGGTCGATGCTCAGGTTGTCGAAGATTTCCAGCGGTGTGATGTCCCGGAAGTTCGCCGGCACCACGTTCGGGTCGGCCTGCCGACGTACGCTGACGCGAAACTCATTACCGGGGTCGAGCGTGCCGTCGTCGATCGTCAGGAACAGGTTGTTGCCCCAGGCGCCCTTGTTCTTCGCTGAGAACGTGAGGCCGGCGACCGGCGTGGCGGCTCTGTTGTGGACGGTGACGTTGGCGACCACGGCGTCGGAGGGAGTGACCCGCACGATGTAGCACTGCCGCCCGCCGTTGTTGAAGTACTGGAAGACACTGTAAGCCAGGTAGCCGTCCGTGATGAAGCTGCCGAAGAGGCGCTGGAACTCGGTCCAGTTCGTGACCCGGGTCGCGTCGTCGGGCCCCATCTCGGCCAGGCCGACGAACGCGGCCGTGGAGGTACTGGCGATCTCGACCGGCCGCACACCACTGGAAACCTCCTCGATGTAGACGCCCGGATAGGTCACCGTTGCCATGTTTCCTCTCCTATCACGGTGTGGATCGCCAACATCTACTCGGCCGGCCGGGAGCTTCTGCGGGAAGGCTTGGATTCGCCTTTCGCGGCGGGCTTGTCCGGCTCTTCGGGAGGCGAGTCCGGCTCCGCCGCTGCGGCTTCGTCCTTCGCTTCCTCGGTGTCCCCGACCTCGGTGTCCCCGACTTCAATCACACCCTGCTCCTGCAACTTGTCGACCTTGGCATTGTTCTTGACCTCGACATCGGCCAGTTCCTCTGAGGTCTGTCCCGGGGAAAGGCGTAAAGTGGCACCGGTGGTGAGAGGTACTACTATCGGGCGCGAGGTCAGTAGATTCGTGATCTTTACGGGCATTGCGATTCTCCTTACTACCCGTCAAGGCCGCCGCGTGCGATGGTCGCGTCCGCCGCCCCACCGCCGCTTCGGGGAGATCCCTACATCCCGTGCCGTCATCCGGTGTCGTCATCCGGTCAGCCACCAGTGCCATCAGCGGAGCGGCTCACGAGTACGGGCGAGGATCTCCAGAACGCGTCGGGTCTTGGTCTCCTGATCTGTGTCGATCACAACACCACGCTGCTCCATCGCCGCCTCGAAACCGGCTGCGGCGATCTCTGCACCCTCGGGCTCCACCCGGATCGACAGCTCAAGGAAGTCGGTAGCGGGATCGCTGGTGCCCGGCAGCAACCACCGCTCAGCAGCCACCTCGAATCCTGTGACCGGTGTCCGTGGCCACCTGGTGGCACGGATCGGACCCAACACCGACAGCGCGGTGAAATCGATGTCAGGGTCCGCACACTCGTGGAGGAATCTGATGTGCCGGGGCGAGAAGAGGTGGCGCACTGGCCGGTCGTCCCGCAGTGCTTGGGCAAGCCAGCCACCGTCGTGCTTCGTTTCCAGTGACGCAGCCAGCACCCGGCGTTCACCCGCCCAATCAGCTTCGATCCGCAGCTCATCGTCACCCTCAGCGGTGAACGCCAGCCAGTCCGGAGCTAGCTGCGATCTGCGCAGCGGGCGTAGTTTCGCGGTGACCTCGTCGGGTCGGCCCTGGGTCTGCCGGAGTCGCAGGACGACGCCGGCGTCGAGGAGCCGGAGAGCAACCCTGCCACCGGTGGTCCCCAGCCCGATGCTGGTGCCCAGTCCGAGGTCCTCGCAGAAGTAGACCTCTCGGCCGCGGCCCTCGCGCAGACCGAGCTCACTGCGGACGTGATCAACCTGCCCAGCGGTTACGGTGATCTTGATCTCGACGGCGTCGAGTCGTGCCGGCGCCGAGGCTGCACCGCCGTGCCTGCTCATCCGCACCACCGCCCGGGTCGCGTTCGAGGGCTGCTGCACAACCCTCTGTTGTGTCGGCTCGGGAGGTGAGATAACTCCCGCGGTTCGCTCCTCGCTTCGGTGAAGTCCCTCTTCCGATGCTCCATGTGATCGGACTGATTCTGCGGTCCTGGCCCGGCGAGAATGGGGGTTGCAGACTCCTGCTGGGAGCGGTGAGGCCGGAGGACGCCGCGGTGGGTAGCCAGTACACAAGGGCAGCTCCCCGCAGCCCGACGTTGCGCGTGTGACTGCTGCCTGGCTGGCTTACCAGGGCGGCGCTACTCCGAGAGGAGCGAGCGCGGGCGTGGCGTGGTCTGCCGCCAGGCTCGCCAACGTCGTGCCAACTCGAATCGCTGACGCACATCGATGCGGGTCTCACCATTGGCTGAAAGTTCAATCGCAAGACCGTTCCAAGGTGTGGTTTGATACTCGACGCTGGATAGCAGCGTGAGCAAAACATGGATCGCGACGAACCTAGACTCGTCCTCAAGCGCGCTGATGAGCCGTGGAATGGCATCATCGCCAATGGCAAGTAATTGCCGTGCCTCGTCGCTGACGATTGTTGGAAGGGGCCCGACAAAGGTTCCATCCCAGCGGATGTCGGCATTGCTGAGGTGATCGACCAAGCCGGCAACAGTGGTCGAGCCCGGCGATTCGGTAGAATGACGCTCGGTCACAATGTACTCCTCCCGTCAGGCACGCCGTGTGGGCCATCCCGCTAGACGGTATTGGACAGCGACGGCACGATGAAGTGCGTTTTCACACACGACGGGCGGGCATATTCCTTGCATTCGCGATCTAGCCACATCTGTACGGATATCATTACTTCCACGTGACCGATACGACATTATTTCTCGTTATGGTCATAACCATGTTCTTTACTTTGCCATCGGGATAAGTATATGGGATTTCGATGACGGCATCGAGCGTTCCATCGGCGTTCGCTGTCGATGAAATGATTTTCTGCGGGCCACGCTTTGCGCCCTTGACCTCTGACTCGGCCTTGATCCCTTCTCCGTGGGCTCCTGTCGTCTCGGACCCGTAAGCCAAACTTTTAACCTGTTTCTGGTATTGCTCCTCAATCTCGTGGATCAGCCCGTTGACGCCGATAGCTTCGACATCGGCGATATCGACGTCTCCTGTGCTGTAGCTCCCCACAAGCGTTTTCGAGCCAGCGCTGACGGTCATGATCACGTCCTTGGGGTCGTCGATGATGATGGTCAACCGGTCGGCCAGCGCTTTTTGTTGCACATTGGGAGGTAACTCGACAAAGTTCTCCGTGATACTGACATCGCCTGACGTGCCCACCGAGACGCGATACGAGAGCAGCCCGCTGTTCAGGAGCGTGATCGCACGCGAGACGTCGCCCACCTTGCCGGTAATCTTGAGTTTGGGCTGAAGAGCAGGCCCCCGCCGTGACTGCTGCACCACGTGGGCCAGCTCATGAGCGAGCAGCCGATCCGATTCCATGGTCCGGGGCTGCAGCTTCCCGGCGGCTAAATAGATGTCGCGACCCACGGTGAAGGCATCGGCGTTCAACGCGTCGGCCATCTCGGCGGACCTCGCGTCGGCATGGATCCGGACTTGACTGAAGTCATGGCCGAAGCGCGGCTCGAAGAAGGATCTCTCCTGCGATGAAAGAGCCTGGTCGCTGGGCTGAGACTGAGCCTGCAGGTCCGGTTCTCGACTGGCCCCGACGCTTATGCCGACAGCGGGCTTGCGCTCGGCCAACTGCGCTGTTGTCCGACCGATCCCTTCTCTCTGGTCGCTACTCGCTACTATCGGCTCCGGCATGCGCGTCACCTGCTCTGCGGCGCGATCTGCCTCCTGTTCGTATATGTCTCCTGGAGTGCTGATCGCAAGTTGTGGCTTAACCTGTAGCAATCGCTGCACGGCTTGATTGCCGATGGTGCGCCGTAACTGAAGGATGGAGCTTGTCTCGCGGCTCTGTGCTCGACCAGGGCTCGCAACGGGTGCAGACTTGAGCTTCTGAGTTGGCTTCTGTTTGTCCTCAAAGAGTCGCATGGCTAATCTCCACTTGATTGTCTGCTCACGTCATTGGCTTGCGCTGCCGGTGACCGGCCGGCCTTGCTGGACGACGCGGACCAGCAATCCCCGCCCTGCGGCCGTACCGGCCCGGTACGGCCGCAGCTGAAGAGATGTCGGGCCCGGTCGTGTACGCGAGTGCCCCGTGGGCCCGCGTTGTGGCGCCGACTCCGGGCCGCTGTGGATGCGCGCTCGGCTGAAGCCGTACCCGCCATGCCCGCTCGGACATCCCATCCAGCAGGCGGCCGGGCCCCGGCGGAGCGAGAAAGGTGACATCGACGTGGCGCTGTAAACTCGGGAAACTCGGGCATGCCGTCGCACCGCCTGCCTCAGAGACGTCGCCAAGGGTAGCCCGGCTGCCTCACCCAGGGCTAGCCCCGCTGCGTCACCGCGCCGTCACTGCGGTTAGCGGTTCAATCAGCTTCGATCCGCAGCTCATCGTCACCGCTTCGGGGAAACTCCTCTTCTGGTGCTCCATTCGATCGAACTGATTCCGTAGTCCTTCCCCGGCGAGAATGGGGGTTACAGACTTCTGCTGGGGGCTGTGAAGCTGGAGGGGCCCACGGTGGGTAGTCAGTACACAACGGTGCGGACACGCATAGCGCCGACCGGCATTCCCGCCTGGCCTGCTGAACGCACCGAGCCGGACGAGCTAGTGGGTCGGGAGCGGGAATGCGATCTTCTGCGGGCACTGTTCGCCGCGATGTCCTCGCGGGGTGCGGCTCTCGTGCTACACGGCGAGCCGGGCGTGGGTAAGACCGCGCTGCTCGAATTCGCCGCTGATGCATCGAGCAACCCGGTCTTGTGGATCAAGGGCGCGGAATGCGAGGCCGTACTGCCCTTCGCCGCGCTCGGTGATCTCTTACTACCACTGCGTTCGTACCTGGGGCAGCTCCCCGCCGCCCAACGGTGTGCGTTGGAGGTCTGCCTCGCGGTGTCCACCGTGACGCCCGCGAGCCCCTACGTCACGTGCGCCGCCACTTTGAACCTCCTTGCTGCGGCCAGCGAGTCGGCGCCGCTGCTGGTCCTGATCGATGACTTCCAATGGATCGACCCGTCGTCACATCGCGTCCTGGCGTTCGTCGCTCGCCGCCTCAACGCAGAGCGGGTGGGAATGGTTATCGCCCACCGCGACGAGACCGGGCTCGACGCGGTGTCGGACGTGCCTTCGATCGGGATCGGCGGCCTTGCCCGGGACGCGTGTGCTGAGCTGCTTCGCCGGCGTGGCCTGGAGGTCGACCCGCATCTGCTCACCGAACTGGTGGAACTGACCGCAGGCAATCCGCTGGGTCTCGTGGAGATCACGAACACCTTTGGGCCAGATCAGCTCTGCCTCGGAGGCCTGTCAGAGATGGCTCGGCCCGGAGAGCATCTCGAACGGGCGTGGGGCCAGCGACTCGACGCGCTCCCAGAACCCACTCGCGCTGCTCTGGTCGTTGTCGCCACGAGTCACTCCACGTCGATCGATGCGGTCGAGCCGGCGCTCGCTGCACACGGTCTCGCGCTGTCGGCGCTCGCCCCTGCAGAAAGTGCGGGTCTGATCCACGTCACCTGTGACGGGGCGGAATTCCGACATCCGCTACTCCGCTCAGTGATACGGGCACGTACCCCGATGACGATGCGGATCGAGACCTACCGGCTATTGGCCGCGGTAGCCCCGGACGATCACCGCCCCTGGTACCTCGCGGCCGCCAGCACCGGACCCGACGAGGCGATCGCACACCAGCTCGCCGGGATCGCTGCGCGAGCCGAGGGTAGGGGAGCCTACGACGTGGCGGCCGCCGCCTGGGCACGTGCCGCGGACCTCACCCCCTGCGTCGATGAACGGGCAGCCCGATTCCTGCAGGCAGCAGCCACCGCGCACCTCGGTGGATCTACTCGCGTGGCCGCCGCGAACTGCGAGGCCGCGCTGCGCTTGGTCCGCGACCCGCGACTCCGTGCGGACGTCGAGTTGCTCCGGGGGCGGGTTCACACCTGGTCCGGACAGGCCGAACGGGCCTACATGATTCTGAACGCCGCAGCCTCGCGCGCGGGCCCTGTTGATCCGACCCGGGCTGGCGCCCTGCTCGCGGAAGCCACGCTCCCCGCGGTCATGACGGGAAAGGTGGCTCGCGCGGTGCGAGACGCGCAGACCGCGACGACCCTGGCCCCGGGGTCTCCTGCGTGCGGAGTGGCGGCCGCCCATGCCCTGATCATCGTCGGGCGGGTGTCCGAGGGGCGAGCCCATCTCGACGCCCTTGCCGATGCCCTGGACCACACGGAGGCCGTCGAACACCACCAGGCCCTGTCGCTGGCGGGTGCGTGCCGGATATGGGCAGAGGACCACGACGAGGCCCACCGGTTGCTCAACTCGGTCGTCGACGCAGCTCGGCGCACCGGCGCGGTGGTGGTGCTCGCGCATGCGCTGGCCGCTCGTAGCGAGCTCGATCGCTGGACCGGCAGATGGGCTACCGCATACGCCGATGCCACCGAGGGTCTGCGCTGGGCGCAGGAGATACAGCAGATGCCCTCGGTCGGAGCCACGTTGGCCTGCCTCGCCCGGATCGACGCGGCTCGCGGCGATCGCGCGGGCTGCGAGGATTTCATGACCCGAGCGCGGCTCACCGCGGGACCACTCGAGATCGCCTGGCAGGAGATCGAGATGATGTCGATCCTCGGGCTCGACGCACTAACCCATGGTGAGCACGAACTAGCCGAGATCTACCTCGAACGGTCTCGCACGCTCGCTGGTGACCATGGGCTCGGCAACCCCGTCGTCGTCCCGTTCGCCGCCGATCTGATCGAGACATTGGTGCACCTGCACAAGGCTGATCGTGCCGACGACATTACGGCGCAGCTGGAGCAGCGAGCCGTGGCCACGGGGCTCACCTGGCCGGCGGCCGCAGCCGCTCGTTGCCGCGGCCTGCTCGCCACTGCTTTCGACGAAGCCGAAGAAGCCTTCAGCGCAGCTGACAACCTGCATCGGCGCCGAGCCATGCCCTTCGAGCGAGCACGAACCCTGCTGTGCTGGGGCCAAGCACGCCGCCGCTTCCGCCGGCCGGCGGCGTCGCGCGCGCCCCTCCTCGAGGCCATGGAGACCTTCACGATGCTCGGTGCCCGCCCCTGGGCACGGCGCGCCGCAGCTGAGCTCGCCGCCACCGGGGAACGCCACCGCACGCGCTCAACCGGTCAGGAGATCAACGTCTTGTCGCCCCAGGAGTTGCAGATCGCCCGTGCCATTGCCCACGGCATGAGCAACCTCGAAGCCGCCGCCGCACTCTTCCTCTCCCGCAAGACCGTTGAGGCTCACTTGACCCGCGCCTACCGCAAGCTGGGTGTCAGATCCCGCACCGAACTCACTCGAGTGCTCCTCGCCGAGGGCATTGGGGATACGCGATGAAAATTCTTGCACATAAACAGAGTCAGTCTCAAGATCGGGCATCCTCAGGCCTCGTCCGGCCGAACATGACGGTATCCGAGCCGAGTCGGGACACAGATCATACTCAGTACTTGCGGACGGTTGGTAATCAAGCAGCGTTGCGGTTATTGCAACCTGTGCGTCCGATCGATGTGGTGAGCGCCGCTCCCAGTGGACTTCATCCAACGCTGGCGCTCGGCGCAATCCACGATCCTCTCGAACGCGAGGCGGACGCCCTTGCCGACCGCACGACGCGTCCTACGGCGGCCAGCGAGCCGCCCCCCTCGCCGGGCTCTCCGCACTCCGGCGGTCGCACTGCGGTTCCGGAGGGCGCCGTCGCGCAACTTCGCGCACTGCGGGGGAGTGGCAATCCGCTCCAAGCGAGGGACCGCGGATACTACGGCCTCTGCTTCGGTCACGATTTTTCGCAGGTCCGGGTCCACTCTGGTGCGCGCGCCGACCGGGTGACGGAGGCGTTTCGGGCGCGTGCCCTCACCGTCGGCAACGACATCGTCCTCGGCTCCGACGTGGCGCTGGATGGAGGTGCGACCGGCCGACACTCTCTCGCGCACGAACTCGCGCACGTCGTGCAGCAGCGGCGCGCATACCCGGCGCGCGAATGGATTCAGCGCCTTCCTGCACCGAACCCGCCGAACCTGAAGGCCGGCGACGATATCACCATCGCGGTCTACAGCCTCACCACGGATGCCACCCCAGAGCCACGCTACTCACGCAGCTATCACATCGGTGCTAACGGCGCGATAGTCATTGAGGATGGCCGCAACACCGTTCCCATCGATCTCGCCGGCCGATCGCCACACGATGCCGCGCAGCGGATTGCCGACCGGCTGGTAGAGGCGGAACTCTTCCGCGGCCCCCGCGTCTGCGTCACCGGCCCGGGAATGACGGCGCCGACGTGTGCGGATGCGAAGACGGCGATGCGTCCCGATATCGCCACGGCCTACGCGAATTTCATCGCCTACATTCGAACCACTAAAGAGCCGGCCGACGCGGTGTCCCGGTACTATCAGTGGATCAGTGAACACCGCGACTCACCCGAATTCACGCAGATCTCGCCGCCGGACCTCTGGACGCAAAGCCTGCGCCCTCCCCCGCGGCCCAAGGACCCGGAGGCGGAGCGGACGGAACACTGGATTCGCTTCATGAAAGACCGGCTGGCCGAGAACGCCAAGCTGCCGGAGAAGGAGCGGGTGCTCGCCGCGCAGACCATGCTGCAATTCCAGAATTGGTTCGACAAACACCACGGCGATCCTGATTTCGCGAAGGCCGATCCAGCCAAGGTCTATGCGGACATCTCCGTCGGGCTCCTCAAGCAGAGCATCGAGGCCTCGGCCAGGCGGAAGATTGAAGCCGACAAGCAGGCCGCAGCCACCTCGCCCGCGGCGCTGAAGGCCACAGCCGCGAAGTTCGACGAGTTCGTCGCGCTCGGCATGAAGCTGTGGGGCTACTCCGCGCGCACGTTCCCCTATTCGATCCCGCTGGACTCTCAAGGCAAGGACATCCTGGTCACCGGCGATCCTGCGCTGCAGAACGTGCTGAATGCCCTAGCCGGCGATCTGATTCGCTGGGCCACCGCACACATGTCCGACTCGAACTATGCGACGGTGTCCGCCAAACGTGTACTGCTCGACCTGCTACAAGGCGGTTACTCGAACAAGATCGTGGACGCGCAATCCGAACCGCTGGCCCACGAAACGATCGATCGCAACGAGATTCTGGCCAAGAACGCACTCATCGCGTTCGGCGAGACGGTCGCCACGGGCCTGTTCGTTGTCGCCGCCGTCGGACTGTTCGTGGGAGCGAATGTCATTACCGCCGGACAGGCCACATGGATCTTTGTCGGGCTCGCGGGTTACAGCGGCATTCAGTCCTACACTGCACGCCGCGACGAGATCGAGCGGTCCGGCTATAGCGTGCCGGTGGCGGAAACGATGCTCCATTCCGCTGGCGACGTGATAGGTGTCAGCCAGCTCGTCGAAAGCTTCACCGGGCAGCGGCTCGGAACGAATGCCCCGATGGGAAGCGAGGCGCGGTCGACCCAACTCGGAGCCGGGGCCGGGGCCGGGGCGACGCTTCTTGTCGGCAGCCGGGCCTACCGGACTGGCCAAGGCATCGGCCAGTCCGCCCGGCTGGCTCGACGGGGTCTCACGCCGCCGGGGCCGGACGTGCACCTTCCGAGTCGGCCGGTTCCACCCCGGCCTGCCGTCCCTGCGCCCAATCCCGCGATGGGTCCAGTCGAAACAGCCGCACACGCCGCGCTGCCGGAAAGACTGCGTCCCGGACTCGATCTGTGGTCGGGGGAAATCCGCCAAAACGGCGGCAACCCGGAAACCGTCTTCGGCAAGATGAAGCCGGAGAAGCTCCAGTCGCAGGCCGAGGTCTTCCTCAAGCGCTATGAGGCAGCGGTCGCGGAGGTTGACCGCGCGGCGCATCAGGCGGCGCGCGCCACCGACGATCCGTTGCACCCGCAGTTGAAGAACGTGGAAGTAATCCGAGGGACGAAGGTCACGCTCCATTACGAGAGAACTCCACCAGGAAACCACGAAATCAGCCAAGCTGTTGAGCTGTCCAGACGAACCGGCGAAGAGATTCACCTCTTTGGTGATAACGCGAGCGGACACAACTATCCCGGCATCGACGGTACGATCGGCAGCCCGCCTCGTCCGCTCTCGTTGAAGAACGCCGTCCCGGAAGCCCATCCGAACCTGGCGCGAAAGATGGCGGACGATGCGCGGCAGGCGGCGAAGGACGCCGGCTACACCCACGTCGAAGTGCACATCAACATGCCGGGGAGCAAAGTCGCGGACATCAAGGCGGCATGGGATTCGAAGCCTCCGCTACCCACCGACCCGTTGCCTGGACCGGCGTTCGAGGGAAGTGTCGTGGCGAAGATCGTCATCCAGGCCGCGGAAGGGCAAACCTGGACACTCACCCCGCCGCTGACGGGACCTCCGCGCACCGGCGTCACGCCGGTTCCACCCCGGCCAGAACGCGAGGACAAGAAGTAGTGGCGCTGCACCTGCTGCGGAGTTTCGTGCCCGAAGTGCAAGAAGAGGAGGCCGCGGCCGCGTTGGCGCGCGTCTTGGCGAGTCGCGGCTGTCGCGTGGAGCGAGCCATCTCGCATACTGCGGGAGCACTGGCTGAGCTGCGCGCCGCGCTGAGCCCCGGGATGCGCCTGTTGACGCAATTCTCGTCTGCCACGTCGGGCGGTCCGGCGGCATGGATCCTCGACGAGACAACGGCTGGCCTCGATCTGTGGGATCCTCTCCTGGCCCACGAACTCTCGGCGGCCCTCGGGGGATTTGCCGTCAGCGCCGAGGCTTCACGCAGTCTAGGCCGTCACGGGTACGCCGTTTTCTTCGCGGGCCGCACAATCGAATTCACGTCGAACGACTCTGACTGCGAGCGATTGGACGTTGGAGACGTGCCGTCCGGCGAGTCCACCGCGACGCTCATCGAACGGGTGTATCCGGCGTTCACGGATCTCTACACGCGGCTGACTGGCTCTCCTGCCTCGAGTCTGCTCTGGGAACAGGACACCCGCCTTACCTCAGCTGTCGCCAGCGGCTCCCAACGTGAAGCAGTGTGGCGGCCGCGCATGGAGAATGAACCACCGCTGGCGCTGGCGATCTTCGCGCTCGCGGAGGAGCGGGAGTTCACCGTGGCGTGGGAAGAGCTTGCCGCCGGCCGCCCCGCGACGTGGCGCTGGCACGCGGCGGCCACGTCAACCTCGCAGATTTCGTACGTGCTGCTCACGCGCGACGGCGGATTGGACATGGCGCTCTTCGACGCGCTGGCGCGACGGCTGGATGTTCCGACCGCCGCGGTGGCAATGCGAGCACCGGGTGCGCCATTCGCCTGGTGGAACGCCCAGCCAGGAGAAGCGCCGCACCACGGCCAGGCGCGTGGGGCGGCCGAGTTCGTGCAGCGCCTCATGCCCGCGACCGTCGCCCTCGGTGAGCGGCCGGGCGTTCTGCGCATTCGCCTCGAGTGAGAATTCCTGAGTGATGTGTCGGCGTGTCGCCATGGTGGTATCGAGGTCACCGCGTCGGTTCGGCGGTGACCGCTGGAGACGCGGCCTCGCGGGTGTGGATAACGGTCATCCCAGCCGCCCGGGTGGCCGCCAGCACCTGCTTCAGTGGCGGGATCACCGCCTGCAGCAGGCCCACGTCGTTGCCCAGCGACTCACCGAAACCCCTGGTTCGACGGAGTCTCGCTGCATGTCGATGAGCACCAGCGCGGTCCGCGCGGGGTGACGCACCCGAAGTGGTCCGCCCCCTATCGGGCGGTGCGGCGACGGCTGTGAGCGGCAGCGGGCCCGTGCCGGGTGGGTCGTCGAGCTCATATCATTGTCTCATATCGCCACCCACGACCGTATCGCAGCCGATTCATCGGCAAGCTAACTATCTCGATAGTCTGCTGCCCTGACGAATCGCACGAATGCTGAGATTTCTTGTGAGTACCTAGATCGCCACGCCGAAATCGTGATCATTCCAGCGTCGACGCTACTCCGTTCCGGCGAAGCACGTTGTGGTGGGTCGGCTTCTTGTGTTCCACTCGTGTCGTAGTGTATGTCCGGGCGGACATCGCTGCAGGATTTCGGGGGCAGGGTCGGATGTTCAATTCTGAGGGGCGACACACGCGGCTGCGCGGGAGGTGGAGTCTCGCGCACTCGACACGCGGTCAGCTCAATTGTATGACAAGGCCGGAGGAGGTGCTTCCGTGAATCGTTTTCAGCGCGTGATCAAGATTCTCGATGACGCAGTAGGTGGTCCTGATGTGGGTGTCGGTGCTCACGGACCTTTCTGGCGAGGGAAGACCCGTGACGAGTTCGTCGCCACGAAGGTCTTTACTGAGGATCTGATCTCGGTGGGTCAGGGACCAACTTCCAACATCATCAAGGCGCTCAGAGGTGAGGACCCGTTCGACGGTAGTCCCTTCAGGCGCATGCCGTCCGGAGGACTTCCACGGGTCTTGGCGGATGACATCGGCTTTATCGAACAGTGGATCGATGATGGGTGCCCCGAGGATGTCATGGCGTGGCGTCCGACGAACACGCCGGGTGCGAGACGCCACGACGACATCTGGTTTGTGACTCCCGAGTCGGGTTGGGCGGTGAACAGCGACGGCAAGATTCTCCGAACGGTGGATGGCGGGGCCACCTGGGAGCAACAGCTCCACGACCCGGAGGTCTACTTCCGCTGCGTCGGCTTCACGTCCGAGTTCCGCGGCTGGGCGGGGACGCTGACGGCGGGCAAGCTTCTGTTCGAGACCGATGACGGCGGTGCGACGTGGAGATCTGTGACGAACCTCCCCGAGCTAGCGCCCCAGGCCATTTGTGGGCTGTCGGTGGTGAATGAGTCCGTGGTGTATGCCGCGGGAACGAACTTTCCCTATCGCCCGCCCGACGAGGATAGGCCGCCGGCCATGATGAAGACGGTTGACGGTGGGGCCACCTGGACCAATGCCGCTAAGTTAGAGGCGCGGTCCGCGGCGTTGGCTCGTTGCTCTACAACGCCATAAATGGCTCGGCGTGTCAACGTTCGAAAACCGCGAGAAACGCACTGAACCCGATATTGTTATCGCGT
>JBOHHF010000488.1:0-6366 GCA_050700495.1 Pseudonocardiaceae bacterium | reverse complement strand
GCCCGCGCGCTGCGCTGGCGCGAGGACTTCCAGGCCTTCTACGACCAAGACCCCAGCTACGCCCCCGAGTACCTCCGGCGCTGGTGCTACGGCGCCAAACGCTGCCGCCTGCAACCCATCAAAGACTTCGTCACCCTCGTCGAGAAGCACTTCGACGGCATCATCGCCTGGCACACAAACCACCTCAGCAACGGCCTGCTCGAAGGGATCAACTCCCTGGCCCAGGCCGCCAAGGCCCGCGCCCGGGGCTACCGCAACAAAACCAAGATGATCACCATCGTCTACCTCACCGCGGCCAGACTCCAGCTACCCACCCTCACCAACCCCACACCCGCCTACATGACCTCACGCTGAGTAACCCACTGAAAACAGCGAAGAGCCCGAATAGTTCCGATGCGGTTCGCTCGAATGTGAGGCAGTACAGCTTCGCATACATCGGGGTGGGTCACAGCGTGCGGCCGGTTTCGAGCCGGTAGATCTGTTTTTCCATGGCTGCGGGTTCCGGGGTTGGTATGCCGTGCTGGCGTCCGATCAGCTCGAATTTTTTGGCCAGCCGTGGCCGGCCCCACCCTTGTTCCTCGCGTAGGCGGATGAGGACGGCATTAGGGACATGGCGCTTGTCCGTCGATGTCCGGATGTCCATGGACATTGTCGCTGTCCTTATCTGTCTTCCGCTGTCGTCTATCGAAAAAGCGCGATAACGACGACCTTGTAGCTATGCAACTGAACGTCACTCACCAATTGGGTTCCCTTCTGAACGTCTCAACGGCCGGTGTGCTCATGACTGATCACCGTGGCCAGGTTGGCGTTCATCTCGTGGAGCAGGTCTGTGATCTCGCTCAGCCGCTCGTCGATGGCATCCAGGCGCGAGGACACCGTTCTGCCGTTATCGCTGACCGGGTCACCCACCTCGGGCGGGGTGCGGCCGCGCAGCACGGCGGTGAGGTGCTGAGGGTGCCAGCCCAGAGCGACCGAGAGCGCTTCCAGCGTCCGGGCGCTCCGTCGCCGCTCGACGGTGTGGTGTTGGAGTTCGCGCACGATCGCTTGGGAGACGTGCGAGCGTTGCGCGAGCTCGCGTTGACGCCATCCGAGTTCGTTCACGCGTTCTTTGATGGCGTTGGCGACCGCCACCCAATCCTCCGTCACGTATTCCTCCGCGCTCCGCCGTCGCGGCGAGGCTAGCCGGTCTTCGAGATCTCGCGGCTTGACACCCCGTTTTCGGCTGCGCCTTTAGGGAATCGCGCGCCCATATGAGCTGAAATCATCACAATGGTGATGAAATCAAAATTTCTGACCAGGAGAACCCAATGAGTACCGATATGCCCAATGCCGGTCCGCCGGCCTTCTACACGGTCCGAGAAGCCGCGCGAATCCTGCGCGTGGACCCCGCCACCCTCTACCGGGCGATCCGGGACGACGCCTTCCCCGCCGTCCGGGTCCGGACCCGCTACGTAGTACCCGCTGCCGCGCTCCACCAGTTGGTGAGCGAGGCCGCCGAGTCCGGCGGTTGCGTCGACGTCGCCCGCCTCGCCGCCGAACGGCGCACGGCCCGCGAGATCGCCCGGCTGAGCGGGGGTGCGCGATGATCTACGACGACGACACCCCGGACTACGCGGCCATCGCCGCGCGGCTAGACCAGCTCCAGCCGGTTCCGACCGACTTTCTGACCACTGTGGTCGTACGGAGGGGGCTGTGTCTGTGGGGTCTGTGGCCCGTGCAGGAACCGGGCTGGGAGGACTGCGCGCCCAGTGACCGGGCCCTGGCGCAGCGGCTCTGCGAGGGGTGCCCGGTCATCAACCAGTGCCTCGAGCTGGAACTGCGCACGGCCGGTGCCAGCACCACCGGGGTGTGGGGCGCGCTACCGGAGGACGACCGGCGCGCGCTGCACCCGATCTGGCAGCGACGCCGCCACCAACAAGACGGAACAGACCAGGACAGAGGGCGCAGCGTCAGTGTCCACTGTGACCAGTGCGGCGATGCTCTGGGCGGTCCCCTGCTCCGGGCGCACTACCGCACTGAACGGGCCGCCCTGGACGCGGCCGTCGCTCAGGGGTGGCGGGTTGGCTCGGGTCGGGGGTTGCTGTGCTCGGCGTGCGCCCCGGTCCTGATCTGCGACACAGAGGGCCACGACTTCAGCACCTGGCGCCACCCCGTCACCGCCGCCGGGCAACCGGCGCTGAGTGAGTACCGGCACTGCTGGCGCTGCTGCCGCCGCGAATCCTGTCCGGCCACCCCGAGCAACCACGACGGAGGCGACCTCCGATGAACCCCACACAAGTGAACGTCGTGCTGATTGGGGTGGCCGTGCTTGCCGGTCTTGGGGTGATCGCCGCGTTTCGCAGCGGCGCCCGCAGTGCCTACCGGGTCGCGAGGCAGACCCAGCACGTGACGCGGATGGGTGGCAACCTCCTCCGGGCCCTGAGCACCGCCGCGGTGATCGTCGGGATGCAGTGGGCGGTGGTGTCGTTGACCACCGATCCCCGTGTGTGGGGTGTTGCGTTGGGAGTGCCCGCGTTGTTCGCCGGGAGCGTGATCGCCCGCCTGTTCTCGGTCACCGAACTGCTCCACGACCCCACCCACCACCGGACCCGGCGAGGTGACCAGCGATGAACCCCTCACAGGAAGCAGGGCCGGTGTCGGCGGCGCAGGTGGAACGGGCACCGGAGGTGCTCGACGGAGAGTTGATCACTGAAGCCGAGTACGCCCAGCGCAGGAGCCTGCCCCTCCTCGCGGTGATGGCGGCGATCCGGGAGTCCGATCACCCGAAAAAGATCACCACGGCGGTGGTGTCCGGGGTCGCGCGGTGCACGCGAGTGGCGGCCCGCGCCTGCTTCACGGTGGGTCAGGGTCACGCGAGTTGGGCGCGCCGCGCCCTCGACGCGCTCACTTATGGCCCGGTGCGCGAGCAGATCCGGCTGGCCCGGCAGGCGGGGGACGGGAATCACTGGCCGAATGGACCGAACGGCTGGTGGCGCTCAAAGACGGCCGGGCTGAGCGGCTCCGGGCGCTTCCGGCCACGCTGGTCGCCGGGCTGCGGGCACTGTGGGTGATGGTCTGGGTGCTGGCGGGCTTGCTGGTCGTGGTCGGGCTGTGGCTGGCCTTCACCCCGGACAGCATCGGCTGGTCGGGCTGGTGGTCGCTGATCCGGCACATCCTTAACGGGACACTCACCGCGCTGTCCCTCGTGGTGCGCGCGATCCTGTGGGCTGCGCTACCCACTGTGCTGGTCGTGGCCTTCCGGGAGGGACGGCGCCGCCCCGGTGGCTGTTCTCTCCCGATGAGCGTGCCGAGCAGGACGCCGAGATCACCGCCGACGTGATCACCGCCGCATTACGGCACGTCAAGATCCCCGCGTTGGCCCGCTACCTGTCCGACGGTGGGGTGCTGGAATACGTGATCACCCCCCGGGAGCAGGGCGGCGGGACCTACACCCAGGTCCGGTTACCGATGGGCGTCACCGCCGCCGAACTGCTCACCAGCACCAAAGTCGAGCTGCTGGCTGGCAACCTCGGGCGACACCGCCACGAGGTGTGGCCCCAGCGGGAGACCGACACCGACGCCCGGGTGCTGGATTTGTGGGTGGCGGACAAGGGAACGATGGACAAGCCCGCCCCACCGTGGCCGCTGCTGGCTGACGGTGAGGTCGACGTGTTCGCCGACCGGCTGCCCTGGGGCGTGACCATGCGCGCCGAGCAAATCACGGTCGGCATGCTGCAAAAGCACTGGCTGATCGGCACCACCTCCAAGCAAGGCAAATCCACCGTGTTACGGCTGCTCGCACTCGGGTTGTCGCTGGACCCCACGGTCGAGCTGCACGTCGCGGACTTGAAGGGCGATGGTGATTGGTCGATGTTCGCCCCGCGGGCGGTGACTCTGATCGAGGGCAGCGCTGATGAGCACGCCGAGGCCACCACGGAGATGCTCGAAGGGGCCGTCGGGGAGGTCGCGCGCCGCTACGACGCCAAACGCGCCGCCGGGATCGTTGGGGCGATCCCCCGGGAGGTGTCCCGCCGCAAGGGCTCCGGGTTCCACCCGATCTACCTGTTCGTTGATGAGTGTCAGGTGCTCTACGGCGCACCGCACCCCCTTGGCGGCACCAAGGATGATGCCCGGGCCTGGCGGGCGGCGAAGAAGCTGCACGACCAGGCCCGCGCGGTCAACGTCCACCTGTTGCAAGCCACCCAGCGTCCCGACGACCGCACCCTGCCCGCGCGGGTTCGGGAGGGTGCGCACGTGCGGTGCGCGCTCAACGTGCCCAACCACGAAACCGCCAAGATGATCCTCGCCGACGCCGCCGACCGGGGCGCCCGACCCCAAGACCTGCGCCCCGGTGCCGATGCGGGCACCGTTGTGGCCACCGGGGAGGTGGAGGACATTCCCAATGGCCAGGCGTTCGCGATTGTGCGCACTCACTACGTGTCCACCAAAGATGCCTACACCGTGATCACCCGAGCCATGATCATCATCCGGCGCGCTGGCCGGACCGTCACCACCGACCAGCCCACCGACCCCGAACCCGCCCGGGACCTGCTGACCGATGTCGCTGCCGTGCTGGACGGCCACGACAAGCTGCGCTCGGCCGATGTGCTCCATCAACTGCGGGCCTGTTGGGAACCCGCCTACGGCGGCTGGTCGGCCCAGCAGTTCGCCACGGCGCTAGAAGAGCAGGGGGTCGAGGTCAAGAAACGCAGCCTCGAGGGACAGACCGGTCAGCGCGTCATCCTGGCCGCCGACGTCACTGCCGCGCTCGACGCCCAACGCCCCGAATCCGGGCGATCCGCGACTGACCCGGGCTGAGGCAGGGGTGAGGCACTAACCCTGCCGCAGGGCACATGCCTCACCCCCCACATCCGGTCTCTGCCCTACCCCTGACCTGCGGTAGGGCAGACAAACCCAGCGAGGCAGACCAGCATCCACCACCCCGAAAACAGCCCCTTTCAGCGCCCCGGGAGGGGTACCCTTGCCTGCCTCGCGGTCACTCTTGAACGCCAGCACCTCGCTAGCGCCGGAGGGCGATAGCCCGATTGCGATCAGCTAGATGTTAATGAATTCAGCTTGTCGTCAGCTACGATCCTTGCGCGCCACCCGAACACGACATGCCCACCACACAGCGACACACCACAGGAAAGACAGCGCCGACCATGCCGGATCGCACCACCCCACCGACTCAGCCAACGCCGACCGAGAACGGCATCCTCAGCGCTGACCACCGCCACCTACTGGCTACCGGTCCTGCCCGGCGGTCGCTGGCGCACCGGGACATCACCGCGCTCTACCGGTTACTCACCGAGGCAGGGATCAGTCAGCAACACATCGCACGCCTGACCGGGCAGTCTCAATCCGAGGTCTCGGAGATCCGGAAGGGTCGCCAGGTCATGGCCTACGACGTGCTGGTCCGGATCGCCAACGGCTTCGACGTGCCCCGCGGGTGGATGGGTCTGGCCTACGATGCTGATGAGGTTGAGTCTGCGACCCGGGCTGGTGGGGAGGAGGTCGTCGACGAGAACATGAAGCGCCGCGCCATGTTCGCCATCGCCACTAACGCCCTGCTGGGTGCGCCCGTGCTCGGGGAGGTGCTGGAGCTACCCAGGCCACCCCATACGCCAACCCCGCTGCCCTCCCGGCTAGGAATGTCTGACGTCGCCGCGCTCACGGAGCTGACCGCCCAGCTGCGTGCGGGAGCCCGCACCTACGGCGGCGGCGCCGACGTGGTGACCACCGTGGCCAACCGGTCCCGGTCGCTGATGGCGGTCCCCGCCAGTGACCCGATCAAGTCCCAGCTACGTTCAGCGCTGGCCGACCTGCACACCCTCGCCGGGTGGTGCTGCGTCGACTCCGGCCTGCACGATCACGCTCGGGCCTTTTTCGCTACCGCGATGGATCTGGCCGCCGGTGCCGGCGACGGGGTACAGGTGGCATGCGCGTTGTGGCACGCGGGCATTCAGATGCGCGACGCCGGGGCCTACAACGACGGCCTGAAAGCATGCCAGCTCGGCCTGATCAAACTCGGCGAAGCCCCAGAAGCACCAGGAGCCGCCGAAACGGCAGCGTGGTTGAACATGGAGTCCGCGCGAGTGTCAGCAGCTATGGGGCATAGCGAGGCTGCTGAGCGGTCGGTCAAGGCAGCGCGAGAGTGGCAGCCGACGACCGCCTACGACGTCGCCGACATGGAATGTGTGACGTCTTATGTGTATCTCTGGCTCGGGCGGTTGGACATCGCCGAGCGGTTCGCGGCGAACTCAGTACGCCACTGGGCCGCAGAAGGAACCTCCCGCCGCGAAGGCGTGCTAGCCGACATCGCCCTCGCCACCATCCACACCAAGACCAACCAACCCGATGCCACCACCCTGGCCCACCGCGCCATCG
>JBOHHF010000487.1:0-10134 GCA_050700495.1 Pseudonocardiaceae bacterium | reverse complement strand
CCGCCGCCCAGGTCGTCGTCCCAGTTGGCGCCCCAGGTGATCGCGGTGTCCTCGCCGGTGATCAACGACGTGGGCCGGGCCGTTGGGGTGGTGTCCGACGGCGGTGCGGACAGCAGGTTGTCGTAGTCGTAGGTCCACGGCTCGTAGTAGTCGGACACTTTCGGTAGCTCGGGATTGGCGAAGATGTTCAGCAGCCGCTTGAACCGTGAGCCGGAGCGCAACGTCAGCCGGCCGCGCTTGGTCAGCGTCCAGCCGCCCTTCCATCGTTGCTGGTCCTGGTATTGCCGCGGGTACCCCTGTCCGGGCCTGGTCTCCACGTTGTTGAACCACGCGTACTCGACGCCGCCCCGGTTGGTCCACGCCTGCTTGCAGGTGACGCTGCAGGTGTGGCAGCCGATGCACTTGTCCAAGTTCATCACCATGGCAAGCTGTGACATGATCTTCATCAGTAGGTCACCTCCTGGCTGCGCCGGCGGATGGTGGTGACCTCGTCGCGCTGGTTGCCGGTGGGGCCGTGATAGTTCAGCGCGAACGACTGCTGGGCGTAGCCGCCGATCAGATGGGTTGGCTTGATCATCAGCCGGGTGAGCGCGTTGTGGATGCCACCGCGCTTGCCGGTCTTCTCGATGCGCGGCACGCCCACGGTGCGCTCCTGGGCGTGGTACATGAACACGGTGCCCTCGGGCATCCGATGGCTGACGATCACCCGGGCGACCACGATGCCGTTGCGGTTGATCGCCTCGATCCACTCGTTATCCACCACGCCGATCTTGGCGGCGTCCACATCGGACATCCAGATCGCTTGCCCGCCGCGGGACAGCGTGAGCATGTGCAGGTTGTCCTGGTACGTGGAGTGGATCGACCACTTCGAGTGCGGGGTGAGATACCGGACGGTGATCGACCGGTGCCCGTTGAGGCCGGTCGCCCCGACGTTGGGTTCACCGAACAGCGCGGTCATGTCCAACGGTGGCCGGTAGATAGGCATCTGCTCACCGAGCTCGGACATCCAGTCGTGATCGAGGTAGAAATGCTGCCGGCCGGTCAGCGTGTGCCATGGCTTGAGCCGCTCGGTGTTGATGGTGAACGGGGCGTAGCGCCGGCCACCGGCCTCGCTGCCCGACCACTCCGGCGAGGTGATCACCGGCACTGGGCGGGCCTGGGTGTCGGCGAAGGTGATCCGTTTGCCCTCGTTCTCTGCGGCGAGGTCGGCGAGCTTGGTGCCGGTGCGCCGCTCCAGGGCGCGGAAACCCTCGGTGGCCAGCCGGCCGTTCGTGGTGCCCGACAGCGCGAGGATGGCCTCGGCGGCGTGGGTGTCCTTGGCCAGCGACGGCCGCCCGGCGGCACGCCCGGAGATGATCGCGCCGTTGGCCGCCTTGAGGTAGTCGACCTCGGCGTCCGGGTGGAAGGTGACGCCCTTGGTGGTTAGGCCGACGCGCTCCACCATCGGGCCGAGCGCGGCCATCTTCTCGCCGATCGCCGGGTAGTCGCGCTCCACTACGACCAGCCGCGGCATGGTCTTGCCGGGGATCGGCTTGCACTCGCCGGCTTTCCAGTCCAGCACCCGTCCGCCGGGCTGGGCGGTGGCGTCGCCGGTGTCGTGCAGCAGCGGGACCGCCACGATGTCTTGGCGCACCCCGAGGTGCTTCTCGGCCAGCCAGGAAAAGCCGCGGGCGATCCGGTGGAACGCCTCGAAGTCGGTCTTGGATTCCCACTGCGGGGAGATCGCGGGGGAGAAGGCGTGCACGTAGGGGTGCATGTCCGTGCTGGACAGGTCGTGCTTCTCATACCAGGTGGCGGCGGGCAACACCACGTCGGAAAACAGCGTGGTGCTGGTCATCCGGAAGTCCAGCGACAGCAGCAGGTCGAGCTTGCCGACCGGCGCCTCGTCGCGCCAGGTGACCTCGATCGGGCGCACCCCGTCGTGGTCGGTGGCCTGCAGGTTGGAGTCGCTGCCCAGCAGGTGGCGCAGGAAGTACTCGTTGCCCTTGGCCGAGGAGCCCAGCAGGTTGGCCCGCCAGACGGTCAGGCAGCGCGGGAAGTTCTCTGGCGCGTCCGGGTCCTCGCAGGCGAACCGCAGGTGCCCGGTGGACAGCCCGTCGATGACGTGCTGGGCGGCGTCCTTGCCCAGGCGTTGCGCCTCGTCGGCCAGGTCCAGTGGGTTGCGGTTGAACGTCGGGTAGCTGGGCATCCAGCCCAGCCGGCTGGCGAGCGCGATGTTGTCCGCCGCGGTCCGCCCGGCGAAGCGTCCTTTCGCCAGTGGTGAGGCCATCGCCTCGGCGGTGAACGGGTCGTAGCGCCACTGGTCGGTGGCCAGGTACCAGTACACGGTGCCCTGCATCTGCCGCGGCGGCCGCTGCCAGTCCAGGCCGAAGGCCAGCGTCGACCAGCCGGTAATCGGCCGGACCTTCTCCTGGCCGACGTAGTGCGCCCAGCCGCCGCCGTTGACTCCCTGGCACCCGGTGAGCATCACCAGCGCCAGGAACGACCGGTAGGTCTGGTCGGAGTGGAACCAGTGGTTGGTGCCCGCGCCCATCAGGATCATCGACCGGCCGCCCGACCGCTCGGCGTTGTCGGCGAACTCCCGGCCGATCCGCTCCGCCGCGGCCGCCGGCACTCCGGTGATCGGCTCCTGCCAGGCTGGGGTGCACGGCTGTTCGGCATCGTCGTAGCCGGTCGGCCAGGTGCCGGGCAGGCCCGGGCGGTGCACCCCGTACTGTGCCAGCAGCAGATCGAACACCGTGGTGACCAACTTGCCGGCGACCGTCCGGGTCGGCACGCCGCGGTGCAGCACGCCGGGCTCGGCGGTGTCGAACCGTGGCAGGCTGATTTCTGCTGTGACGTCACTGTCGCTGCCGCTGGACACGGTCAGCAGCGGATCCACGCCGTCCAGGTCGAGATTCCAGCGACCTTCCCCGGCGCGGGTGAACCGGTGACCCAGCGAACCGTTTGGGATTACCGGCTGGCCGGTGACCCCGTCCAACAGCACGGTCTTGGACTCGGCGCCCTCGCCGGTGTCACCCAGATCTGTCGCGGTGAGGAACTTGCCGGCGACGTAAGCGTCGCCCCGCTTCTCCAGGGTGACCAGGAACGGCAGATCGGTGTAGCGCTTGACGTAGTCGGTGAACCGCGGCGTCTGCCGGTCGACGAAGAATTCCTTGAGAATCACGTGCCCCATGGCCATCGCCAGCGCGGCGTCGGTGCCCGGCCGCGCCGGCAACCACTCGTCGGCGAACTTCGTGTGGTCGCCGTAGTCCGGCGATACGACGATCACCTTCTGGCCCCGGTAGCGGGCCTCGGTCATGTAATGCGCGTCCGGCGTGCGGGTGACCGGGACGTTGGAGCCCCACATGATCAGGTAGCCGGCGTCGAACCAGTCGGCGGACTCCGGCACGTCGGTCTGGTCGCCGAACACCTGCGGCGATGCCACCGGAAGATCGGCGTACCAGTCGTAGAACGACAGCATGGCGCCGCCGATCAACGAGATGAACCGGGCGCCGACGGCGTGGCTGACCATCGACATCGCCGGGATCGGCGAAAAGCCGGCGACCCGGTCAGGGCCGTAGCGTTTGATCGTGTGTACATGCGCGGCCGCGACGATCTCGACGGCTTCCCACCACTCGGCCCGCACGAACCCGCCCATGCCGCGCGCCGACTTGTACCGGCGGGCCTTCTCGGGGTCGTCCACCAGATCGGCCCAGGCCAGCACCGGGTCCTTGAGCCGCTGCTTGGCCTCCCGGTACAGTTCCAGCAACATGCCGCGCACGTACGGGTAGCGCACCCTGGCCGGCGAGTAGGTGTACCAGGAGAATGACGCACCGCGCGGGCAGCCGCGCGGCTCGTACTCCGGCTTGTCCGGGCCGATCGACGGGTAGTCGGTCTGCTGCGCCTCCCAAGTGATGATCCCGTCCTTGACATAGATCTTCCACGAGCAGGAACCGGTGCAATTCACGCCGTGGGTCGAGCGCACCACCTTGTCGTAGGCCCAGCGGTCCCGGTAAAAGACGTCAGCTGACCGGCCGCCGATCTGGTGCAGCGTCCGTCCATCGGCCGAGGTGTCCCCGCGCTGGAAATGCCTGCCGATACGCAGCAGTGAATCAGCGAAGTCGGTGTCCGTTCCAGCACTCGTGTAACCGTTGGAGGTATCGGGCACGGACGTCACCTCTTCGGGCGATAATTTATGTCACAGGGGTCCACTTTACTCTAGGCGGTGATTTGATGGTCTTCAAGAAGGACGTAAAGGCTCACATCAACGCTGAGGTGACGGTGCGACGCGCGTAACATGTCGTTCACATTTCAAGTGTGTCAGACAGTGCATGGACGTCCCTTTGACCTGCTGTAACGAGTTCACTCGACGCCCGTTCGCGCTCAGCGGATGACGGGGACCAGGCGCGGGCCGCGGCTCTACGTCACACAATTCTGGGATGGTTTACATATCGTAACATGTCGGTTACCTCACGCCGAGTGATCGATGTTCCCCAGGGCTGATAGTGATTGGCCCCCGGGGACCAAGGTCCGGCTAAGACCACGGTGCGTCAACGCGCGAATTTGCGCTTCAAGGAGCAGATCTGTCCTAAAACAGGAAGAGTCAGTCTGATAGGTATCTTAGCGCGATTTTGAGTCCCGTCGAGTTTGGTGAAGCTTTTCATCTCAGATTGTCGACGATCATGACATGCTGTTTCCAGTAGCTTCGGGTTGAGTGTTGCGGGAAGGGAGTGAGAGGTGGGGGTCCCACCACCAGGGCACGGTGTCCGCGACCATGCAGACCTCGGCCGACCCGATCGGCCTCATCCGGCTACACCGTCTTCGCCACCATCTCCCCGGACGGCCTCAACGTCATCGACCAGATAGCCGAGGCAGGCAGCGATGGGTCGCTGGATCCATCCCCTGGTGGCGGTAAACCAACCAGTCACGGTCACCGCGATCGATGTCGCGGTGACCTGACCCTCGGGAGGATTAGTCGGGACCGTTGTAATCAAAATCTAGACTGCGTAGCTGCGTCGTAACCTCGCCCAGCCAAGGGTTGCCACTCTCTCAGCTCATCGATGATCATGGCACACTGAGGTCAGGTAACCTCGGGCTGACCGTCGAGGGAAGGGAGCGAGGGGTGGCTCTCGGCGTCGGTAGTCAGGTTGCGGGGTATCGCATCGACGCGCTGGTCGGCCGTGGCGGCGGAGGCGTGGTGTATCGGGCGACGCACCGGCGCCTTGGTCGTACCGATGCGCTGAAGCTGCTGGCCCCTGAGTTGGTTGTTGACCGGGAGTTTCAGCGTCGATTCGAGCGCGAGGCGCTGATGGCCGCTGCGTTGGACCACCCGCACATCATTCCCGTCTATGACGCAGGCGAGGCGGACGGGGTGCTGTACCTGGCCATGCGGCTCGTCGAAGGCCCCGATCTCGCCACCATGATCGAGGCCGCTGACGGCGGGCTCGACCTCAAGCGGACTTGTACGATCCTCGGCCAGGTCGCCTCCGCTCTTGACGCGGCCCATGCCAAGGGTCTGGTTCACCGCGACGTCAAGCCGGAGAACATCCTGATTGATCACGTCGCCGATGCGGGCCGGGCAGAACATGCCTATCTCTCCGACTTCGGCCTGACCCGGCAACTCGAGAGCACTGCGCTGAGCGGTACCCTCGTCGCCGGCACGCTCTCCTATATGGCTCCCGAGCGGTTCAGCGGCCTTCCGTCGGCGCTCGCCATCGACGTGTACGCCCTGGGCTGCGTCGCCTACGCGTGCATCAGCGGCTCGCCGCCCTTCAACGGCAGCCCTGAGTCCGTCATAGCCGGGCATCTGTACGCGGAACCGCCCAGGATCAGCGACCACCGGATCGACCTGCCCGCAGGAGTGCATGCCATCCTCGCCAAAGCGATCGCGAAGCAGCCCGCTGATCGGTACCCCAGCTGCGGAGCGTTCATCGCGGCGCTGCGTGACGAGATCGATGTCGGTGCGGTTGCGTCACCGACGATGTGGAAACCGCCGGAGTCGGCTGCGCGCCCCCACAACACCACATGGCCGCCAGTGTCCACAACTTCGGCGTCCACAACTTCGGTGCCCACAACTTCGGTGCCCACAACTTCGGTGCCCATACCGGCAGTGCCCACGCCGGCAGTGCCCACGCCGGTTGCACCCTCCGCCTGGACCGCCAGGCGTGGCAAGGTCGTCGGAGTCGCCGCGATCGCTGCCGTTCTCACTGCCGCACTGGCCGCGCTCGGGGTGTGGACGATCGGCCCGGCGCCAGCGCCCGACGAACCTTTGGCGACGGCTACCCGATTGATCGGGACAGTCAGTGAAGTGGCCATCGACCCGGCGGGCGGCGTGTATCTCGGCGTAGTCGGCAGTGATCACCGCATTCTCAAGGTGGAACCGACGGGAACGATCAGGACGATCGTCGGCACCGGCGCTAAGGGCGATTCAGGGGACAACGGTCCTGCTACCGATGCACAGCTACGGCGTCCGCAGGGGCTGGCTTTGGACGGTGCGGGCAACCTCTACGTCGCAGACACCGACAACCATCGGATCCGCAAGATCGATCCAGCGGGCATGATCACAACGATTGCAGGCAACGGTACGGAGGACTCAACCGGAGATGGCGGCCCGGCCGCGCTAGCTCAGCTTCAGTTCCCGACGGACGTCGTCATCGACCGTCGCGGCACTCTCTATATTGCTGAGGCCGTGGGCCGCCGAGTACGCAAGATCGACCAAAACGGTGTGATCAGCACGGTCGTCGGTACTGGTGTCAGGGGCTTCTCCGGGGACGGGGGCCCGGCCATCGACGCCCAGCTCAGCAATCCACTCGCGATTGCCGTCGACGATTCGGGCAAGCTGTACATCGCCGACGCCGGCAACAATCGGATCCGCATGGTCGATGCGGCGGGCACCATCACGTCGATCGTCGGCAACGGGACCAAGGGTTCCGCGGGCGATGGCGGGCCGGCTGCCGCAGCTGAGCTCAGCTACCCGACGGGCATCGAGGTGGATCAGGCCGGTAGCGTCTACATCGCCGACAGCAGCAACGATCGGATCCGCAAGGTTGATGTCGGCGGCAGGATCAGCTCGGTCGCCGGCAGTGGTATCCGGGGTTTTTCGGGCGACGGGGGGCCCGCTGCTACAGCCAAACTCGCCTTCCCGGCTGCCGTGGCGGTCGACCGCGACGGCAACGTCTACGTTGCTGACGGGGGCAGCCACCGGGTCCGCAAGATCGATCAGAACGGCACCATCACCACTGTCGCTGGCGCGGGTCCCAGTTATCCCGGGGACGGCGGCCCCGCAACCCAAGCCCTTCTCAGTAACCCGCGGCTCGCCTACGTCGACAAGGCCGGCGTGCTCTACATCGCCGACTCCCGCAATCACCGGATCCGCCGGGCGGATCCGGGTGGTGACATCACCACGATCGCGGGAAACGGCACTGCCGGGTACTCCGGTGATGGCCGCCTGGCCATCGAGGCACAGCTCAACAATCCGCACCGTCTCACGGCCGATCCCGCCGGCAATGTCTACATCGCAGATACGGACAATCACCGCGTTCGTAAAGTGACTCCCGACGGTAAGATCACCACAATCGCTGGGATCGGCGGGGGTTCCTTCTCCGGTGACAAAGGTCAGGCCACCGCCGCCGATCTGCGCTACCCGAGAGGTTTGGCGCTCGGTGATGACGGCAGCCTCTACATCGCCGACGGTGGGAACGACGTGGTCCGCCGAGTCGACCCGGCGGGCATCATCACGACGGTGGTGGGGAACGGGACCAGAGGGTTCTCCGGTGATGGCGGTCCCGCTGTCCAGGCCCAGCTGTTTTCCCCGTCCCAGGTCGATATCGATCGTGACGGCAACCTCTACATTGCCGACCAAGGCAACGACCGGATCCGCCGGGTCGATCGTGCGGGCATCATCACCACGGTTGCCGGGAACGGAGCAGAAGGGTTCTCTGGCGACGGCGGCTTGGCCCGTGACGCGCAGCTCAACAACGTGTGGGCGGTAGCGGTGGACAGCGCAGGCAACCTCTACATCGCCGACGCCGATAACCACCGTATCCGCAAGGTGGACTCCAGCGGCAGGATCACCACGATCGCCGGTGTGGGCACCGCGGGATCCTCCGGCGATCGTGGCCCCGCGGCCAAGGCGCAGCTCAACGCACCAGTCGGCGTCAGCCTCGACGCAACCGGCGCGCTGTACGTCGCCGAAAGCGACGGCAACCGGATCCGGAAGATCGATGCTGCCGGCATCATCACCACGGTCGCAGGCCCGCCCACCGATGGCTAGCTCAGTTTCGTGGCTGCCGGAGTTGCACGCACGCGTACCGCTTCACCGAGCACGGTAGCGGCGCATCAGGATCCGCCCACCTTCGGCTAGCACACCCTCAGCGCGGAGCCGGGCCAGTTGCTCGGCGGCCAGGTGTGGCGCAGGAGTGCCGTCGGCGCGCAGTACCCGGTGCCACGGCAGATCGTGGCCGTCTTCGGCGAGGATCCGGCCCACCAGCCGAGCCCGACCCGGCAGCCCGGCGCGTGCTGCGACCTGTCCGTAGGCCAGCACCGAACCCAGGGGAATAGCTGCCACCACGCCTCGGATCCGCTCCAGATCGTCATCGTCCATCGCAGCCATCCTCCCGCGCCACGGAGTGTCGGAGCGGCGTGGTTGCATGCGCAGCGTGTCCATCCTGGTTCGCTCCGTAGCCACTGGTCCGCATGCCGTCGCCTGGGGAGCGGATGCTCGCCGGGTGCTCGAGCACAGTGGCGGGCCCCTGCGCGTATTGGGTGGTCCGGGCACCGGCAAGACCACGCTCGTCGCGCACACCGTCGCCGACCGCGTGCTGCGGCGCGGGGTGGACCCCGAGCGCCTGCTGGTGCTCACCTCCAGTCGCCGAGCAGCTGCGGCCCTACGGGAACGCATCATCGAGCGGCTGGCGGCGCACGGTGTCACGCCCACGGTGCGGGAACCGCTGGTGCGCACCGTGCACTCCTACGCCTTCGCCGTGCTGCGCCTGCAGGCCTCCCTGCAGGACCTGCCTCCGCCCCGGTTGCTCTCCGGCCCCGAGCAGGACGTGGTGGTCCGGGAGCTGCTCGCCGGTGAGCTCGAAACCGGTGGGCGGAGCTGGCCGGCTCGGCTGCGTCCGGCACTGGGGCTGCCGGCCTTCGCCGCCGAACTGCGGGATCTGCTGCTGCGTGCTGCGGAACGCGGCTTGGGCCCGGAGGACCTCATCGCGCTGGGTCGCACGAGCGGGCGCGAGGAGTGGGTTGCCGCTGGGCGCTTCTACCGCACCTATGAGCAGGTGATGCTGCTGCGCGGATCAGTGGGCACCGTCGCCCCGCAAGCCACTGCCCCGGCGCTGGACGCCGCCGAGCTGGTGTCCGCGGCGCTGCTGGTGCTCGACACCGACGCCGAGGTTCTGCGCCGGGAGTCCGACCGGGTGCGCCACCTGATTGTCGACGACGCCCAGCACCTCGATCCGCTGCAGGCCGCCTTGGTGACCGGGCTGGGCGCGTCCGCCAGCGAGTTGCTGCTGCTGGGCGACCCGGATCAGACGGTCTTCTCCTTCCGCGGCGCCGACCCGGGCCTGCTCACCACCGGTGAGTCCGCGATCGTGCGGCTGCGTACGGACCATCGGATGGCTCCGGCGGTGCGGTCCGCGGTGTTGCGGCTCGCCGACCGGTTGCCCGGCCCGCGGGCTGAGCTGTACGGCCCAGTGGGGGAGGAGTCCGGCGGCAACGTCGCGATCCGGGTGTTCGGCTCTGCTGCGGCCGAGGCGTCCTGGGTGGCCGACCAGCTGCGCCGCGCCCACCTGCTGGACGGGGTGACGTGGGCGGACATGGCCGTGATCGTGCGCTCCACGGCCCGCACGCTGCCGGCGCTGCGCCGGGCGCTACTCGCCGCGGGGGTGCCGGTCGCGGTACCGCGCGAGGAGCTGCCGGTGGCCCGCCACGGCGCGGTACTTCCGCTGCTGGGGATGCTGCGCTGCGCGGTCGATCCCGATGCGCTGGACGAGGAGACGGCGGTCACCCTGCTCGCCTCGCCGCTGGGTGGGGCGGACCCGCTGGCGCTGCGCAGGCTGCGTCGGGAGCTGCGCCGAGGCGAGCTCGCCGCCGGGGGAGACCGGACCAGTGCGGCGCTGCTGGTCGAGACGCTCAGACAGGGTTGCCTTGAGG
>JBOHHF010000486.1:0-1827 GCA_050700495.1 Pseudonocardiaceae bacterium | reverse complement strand
CACCCCGCTGGTGTGGCCGCTGAGGACGCGCAGCGTGTCGCCGCTCGCCACGTCGACAATCTCGACACCATGGCCACGGGGCACCGCGAGCAGCCTGCCCTCAGGGGAGAACGCCACGCCGGACACGGCTCCGCCGGGAGCGATGATCGCGTGGCTGCGGTCCCGCCCAGCAACCGCGGCCGCGGCCAACTCCGGGGTCGTGGCGAGGTCGTCGAGTCCCGACACGTCCAGCAGAGCTGCCTGGTTCCACCGGCTACCCGCGAGCTGCGCACCCGCGAGAGTCCCCCGGACCATCCGGACACCCGCCAGGTTGGCGTCCCGCAGATCCGCCCCCGCGAAGTCGGTGTCGACCAGTCGCATGCCGCGCAGGTAGGCACCGTGGAGGTTGGCGTTGCGAAGGTTCCGGTTCGTGAGGTCCTGGCCGCGCAGGTCCATCCCGGCCAGGTTCTGGCGTGCTCCGGAACCGAGCCGCTGGGTGATGGCCAACCCGTTCTGCTTCGCCACCTCGGCGGCGGCCGGATCGGCCACCATGTCCGCTGCCCAGCGGCGGGCCGTGTCGTGCCCCGCGAGATCGCAGAGGAAGTCGAGCATGAGCGTCGACATCGTCCGGTGCTGCAGGGTGTCGACCCCTTCCCCGGTTCGGAGTCTCTCAGCCGCCGAGTTGGCCACCAGCCACTCCATCACCGATTGGTGGACGAACGCGAACTCCCCCTCAGGGGTGCGCACCAGCAGCGTGCCGGACCCGACCGTGTGAGCCGCCTGGTCGGCGGTGTATCCGCGCTCAGCGAGCCGGGTCAGCGTGGCGGACACTTCGGTGAGTTCTGCCACCGGGATCGTCAAGGCCGTGGTCGCCCACAGCCGCAGGGCCAGGGCGGTGCACGCGGCTAACCGCTCCGTGTCGTCCAAGGTGGGCAGACCGCCCCGATGCTGGTGCCGGCCCGCCTCCCGGAGCAGCCAGAACTCGACCAACTCCCGGTAGAGCTCGGCCGCACTGATCTGACCATGCTCAGCTTGGACGTCGCGCAGCCGCTGCTCGTCCAGGTCCGCGATGAACGACAGCATCCGCGGATTGCGGGACAGGCCAAGCAGGTCGCGCACGTCACCGAGCAACGCGAACCGGGCTTGGGCGCGCTGGGCGTCGCCGCCGTAATGCTGGGTCAGGAACCGCAGGATCTGCTCGTCGGTGAAGTCCTCCAGCACGGCCACCCGGCTGGCGGCCAGGGCGGCGACCTGATCTCCCAGTGCGGTGCGGATCTGGGCCGTGGAGCGGAAGTGCTGCGTCCGGCTGGTGAGCGCGACCTTGGCGTTGTCAGTCACCTCGCGCAGCAGGGTGGTCAGGTAGCCGGCGGCGTTGTCGAAGCCGACCCGCAGTTCCAGCTCATCGAATCCGTCGAACAGCAGCGCCAGCCGCCCCCTGCGGATCATGTACCGCAGCTTCGTGACGTCGAAGGACTCCACGTTCTGCCGGACCAGGTGCTGGGCGAGCAACTCGTCCAGCGACGGTGCCTTCTCCAGGCTCCGCAGCTCCACCAGCACCGGCAGCAGGCCAGGCAGATGCTGGGGAAGCGTGCGAGCCAGCTCGCGGAGCAGGAACGTCTTGCCCCGCCCGAAATCGCCCAGCAGCATGACGAACCGGGCGCCGTCCGCGCCTAGCCACTCGATGACCTGCCCCAGCAGGTTGTCGCGGGCGGCGGCGTCCGGATCGTCGTCGAGCAGCCGGTAGCGCTGGGGCACGTACAGCTGCGCCGGGTAGATCGGGTCGGCGGCGAGCCGCTCGGCCTGGCGTGCCGCCAGCGGCCGTAGGTCGACCAACCCCTGGTAGTCGAC
>JBOHHF010000485.1:0-1862 GCA_050700495.1 Pseudonocardiaceae bacterium | reverse complement strand
GATCTTGATGCGACGTGCGAAGGCGCGGGCGGCGGTCCAGAACACCGGCACCGCCACCAACGACGCCAGCGCCAGGCGCCAGTCCAGGTAAAACAGCACCCCGGTGAATACCACGATCTTCATCAGGTTCGAGATGATCCCGATGACTCCGGACAGCACCACGTTTTCGATCGCGGTCACATCACCGGTCAACCGGCTCAGGAGGTCACCCAGGCGGCGGCGGTCGAAAAAGCTCACCGACAGGGTGTGCAGATGGGCGAACACCCGGGTCCGCATCCGGTGCAGGAAATTCTCTCCGATCCACGCCCCCAGATACTCACCGACGAAACCCAGCAGTCCCACCAGCAGCGTGATCCCCACAAACGCCGCGGCCACCCTGGGAAACGCCCCGAAATCCCTCGGAGTCAACACATCGTCGACCAACACCCCGAACATCAAGATCGCACCGGCGTCCACCAGCGGCATCACGATGATCAACACTAGGGACAGCCACAGCCACCGCCAGAACGGGCGGGCATCAGGCCAGAACCGCCGGAAGACCTCCCGCAGACTCGCCGCCGGAGCCGCCTCCACCAAACCCTCGACGTCATCATCCGACGCCGGGCGAAACAGCGACCTCACCACCTCCCGCACAAAGCACTCCCCTTTCTGATTGGGCCTCTCTGAGGATCTGGCTTCCCTAGATCTGGCTCGCATGGGGCCGGCTCTCAAGGCTCTGGAGTGGGCCTCAGCCCCCGGGCACGGCGTCGGCGGTGGCCTGCACTCCACTGACGGGAGTAGAGGCCACCGCCGATGATCAGCAGGCTGATACGACCTGCTTCACCCTAAGAGGAAGCCTAGGAGCCCATCGTTGCCGTCGCCGCGGTGGTCGCGCCTGTAGCTGCGGTTGTAGCCGTTGTAGGTGCCGAAACGGCAGCAGTTCTTGCTCCCGTAGTAGCCGCCGTAGCTGTACTGACCGTCGTCGTAGTAATGGCGCTCGTCCCCGTGAGAGCCGCCACCAAGTGAGAAGATTCCCGCAATATTCATGCCACTCCTTCGTGTCGAGGAGGAGCAATGCGAGCCTAAAAGGCTCGGAACCAGCACCGAGGGATAACAGGACGCGTCGATCTACTGCCCTCAGATCGCTGATCTGATCCGAAGTGCGTACCGGAGAACGTCTCGGGGCATGGTGCGGCAATAGTCGATGCGGGCAAGCGTCCTAGCGGACTCTTTCCCCGGTGCCAGCACCGACAGCACGTCAACCCTTCGCACATTCAACAACCCCCCAAGTGATCCGAGCTGGCCCCCCCTTACTCCCCGTGGTTCAACGCACACTCAAAGTAAGCCATTGGACTGACGGTTTCAACAGTAACTTTTTGTACATAGATGACCACGCAGAGTGAAGGGGGTCAGCGAACGACAGACGGTGACGAACACATCGGCACCGGTGATCCAGACCGGCGGCCAGTTGGGACTTGATGGCGAGCCCGTGACAGCAGATCTTAGGTTTCCCAGATCTGCGACGCATCGGCGGTGACATCGGGCCCCACCGAGGCGCCGGCGGGGACCGCCACCAGGGCGCGTGGATGTACTCAATCACCACCACGTCCTCGACCAGGGGAGCAACCATGGGTGAGGATCTCCACCGTCGCACTCGCCGCCACCGTCACATCCCGCCTGGCATTACATCCGGCTGGCTACTGGAGAGTGGCCAGGGTGGGAGGGTGGTGAAGGTGGTAGAGGTGAGCGTAATGGCTGTTGTTGGTGAGTAGTTGGGTGTGGGTGCCGGTTTCGGTGATGCGGCCGTGGTCGATGTAGAGGATTTGGTCGGCGTCGGTGACGGTGAGCAGGTTGTGGGAGATGATGATGGTGGTCCGGCCCGT
>JBOHHF010000484.1:0-1668 GCA_050700495.1 Pseudonocardiaceae bacterium | reverse complement strand
CCACCGCCAGCTCCGACGGCACCGTGATCCGGTGGGATCTCACCGACCGGGCCCAGCCTCAGCGCCTCGGGCAGCCATTGACCGGACAGCCCAGCGCCGTGGACTCCGTCATGTTCACTCCCGACGGCCGGGCACTGGACATCACCAGCTCCGACGGCACCGTGATCCGGCGAGACGTGACCCGCCCGGACCGCCCCCCAATCGGACCGCCCCGGAACCGCCCCAGCAGCACGGTGGATTCCCTAGCGGCGGTCCCTGACGGAAACACCGCGGTTACGGCCAGTGGCGACGGTGATGTGATCCTGTTGGATCTCGCTGATCGGGCCGAGCCCAGGCGTCTTGGGCCGCCGCTGACCGGCCACCGCAGCCTGGTGACCGCCGCGGCGTTCTCCACCGACGGGCGCACCATGGTCACGGCCAGCGGTGACGGTGATGTGATGCTGTGGGATCTCACTGATCGGGCCGAGCCCAGGCGTCTTGGGCCGCGGCTGACCGGTCACCGCCGGCTGGTGACCTCGGCGGCGTTTTCCGCCGACGGGCGTACCCTGGCCACGGCCAGCGACGATGGCACCGTAGTGCTGTGGGATCTCGCCGATCGGGCTCAGCCCCGGCCGCTCGGAAAACCATTGACCGGCCACGCGGGCTCGGTGGCCGCCGTGGCGTTTGCTCCCGACGGGAACACCCTGGCCACAGGTGGTTTCGACGCCACCGTGGTCCTGTGGGACCTGACGGCTCTCCACCAGCTCCGAGATCATGCGACGGAGCGCGCTTGCGCTATTACTGGGCACGGTCTCGATCGCACTGAGTGGGATCGAGACATCCCAGGATTACCCTATCAGGACACTTGTATCTGATAACCACCGGAAGAGATGGTTTACGGTGCGTCCCACATGTCAGACCTTCGTAGCGCTCTTCGCCGCAGTCGCTACCCTGCTGGCCGCGTCCGGGTGCATCGCGGGTACCGCAGACGGCGAGGCAAGCGGCGGTAGCGGTGATCCACAAGTGCTGGTTTTCGCTACGGTGCCCAGCGATCGACCACCTAACCAGTGGCGGGACCAGCAACCGATCATCGAAATGCTCAAAAAAGAGACCGGCAAAGAAATTCTTTTCGAGATCGGCACTGATTACGCTGCGATCATCAAGAGGCTACACGACAAGAAGATCGACATCGCTGATATCGGACCGCTCCCCTACGTGCTCGCCAAGCAGGGGGGTGCCGAGATCACCGTAGTGGCTGCTCGGGTGGACAAGAAAGGCGAGCGCCCAGGGTACCAGTCTTACGGCTTCACCCAGGCTGGTTCATCGATCCAGACTTTGGCCGACTTCCGCGGCAAGAAGGTCTGCTTTGTGGACCCTAACTCCACCTCCGGCTACCTGTATCCCAGCGCTGGTTTGCTCGCTGCGGGTATCGAGCCAGAGAAAGACACGACACCGATTTTCTCCGGTCGTCATGACACCTCGGTCCTCGCGGTGGCTAACGGTCAGTGCGATGCTGGTTTCGCGCTCGACAGGATGGTCGACCAGCAGTTGATCGAGCAGGGCCTGCTCCAGCCGGGACAGATCACCACGGTGTGGAGATCGGAGACAATTCCCGGCCCACCCTTGGCGATCGCCAACCACCTGGATCCGGAGCTGCGCCAGCAGCTGACCACGGCGCTCCAGGACAAA
>JBOHHF010000483.1:0-2045 GCA_050700495.1 Pseudonocardiaceae bacterium | reverse complement strand
TCCAGGCCCGCAAGGCTGCGGGTTACACGCAGGAGTCGTTCGCTGAAGCGCTGGGGGTGGATCGGTCCACTGTTGTGCGCTGGGAGGCGGCAGACCATGAGCCGTCGCCGTACCTCTGGCCGAAGATTGCCCGTTTGCTGTCCGTTTCACGAGATGAGTTGATCGAGCTCCTGCGGTTGCCGCCGTCGGTGCCCGGTGGTGACATGGTGCCCACGGTGGGGTCGGGGGAGCCCAGCGATCATGTGGCGTCACCAGGTGGTCTGTTGCTGCCTGTGGTGATCGACGGTCATCCGACGTTCCTCCGGCTCGATACCGGCACACTGGTCGAAGGGCGAGGCCGCCTGATGTCTCCGCAACAGGACGACGGAGGACAGAGCGGGGCGTCGGCGGATGAAACTCTGCACTATGCGGGAAGACTGGACAGCACGCTCCATACGGTTGTCGAATTGTCGGGAGAGGACGTGAAGCGACGGGAGTTCCTGCCGGGGGTTGCATTCGCCGCAGCGGCCTTCGCTGAGCCAGCGCTGTTCGCGTTGACCGCGCCACCAGTGGCCGACGCGGCGCGGGATGCGGGCGGCAGACGTATCGGCATGACCGATGTGGAGATCCTGACCGACAACGTTGCGCATCTGCGGCGGATGGACTTCCGGTACGGATCGGGCCGGATACGGGACCGATCCGTCCAGTTGCTGCATCACGCGGCGACCACACTGTTACGCGGTAGCTACTCGGATTCGACCGGCCGGGTGCTGCTGACGGCAGTGGCACAATCTGCTCGGCTGGCGGCATTAATGGCCGTCGATGTGGGCCGTCACGCCCTGGCGCAGCGCTACCACATTCAGGCCCTCAACCTGGCGATGAACGCGGGCAACCGGCTGTTCGCGGCGAAGATACTCTGCAACATGAGCGAGTTGACGATCCTGAACGCGACCGGGGCATGCTGCGCCCGCCACGCGGTAGCGCTGGCACGAGCGGGGATAACGGTCGCCGGGACGGCAGCACCGACTCTTACAGCGCAACTGAGCGCCGCGGAAGCGCGCGGACACGCGCTGGGCCAGGACAGCAATGCGAGTCGAGCTGCCGTGCTGGAAGCTGAGCTGCACTACGAACGGTTCCGCCCTGATGGTGAACCGGCGTGGCTGAGCTTTTACACCGACGCGGAACTCGCCGCTGACCTGGGGCGAGCACTCCGGGACAGCGGCGAACCAGCACCCGCTATTGGGCTGATGACCCGCACGTTGGACAACTACGAACCGTGGCGCGTGCGAAGCCGCTGTCTCGTGCAGACCGATCTCGCCGCCGCCTACCTGCTCGATGGTGACTATGAACACGCCGCAGCGCTGACCAGGGACGCGCTGAACACAGCAGGCAAGGTCAGCTCCAGCAGAACAGTGCACCGCATTCAGTCGCTCCAACAACAGATCCGACCACTGCACTCGGTCGGCCTGGCCGACTTGGACGAGGAGATCACCGGCTTTCTACGCCGCACCCACGACGACGAGGACATCACCACATGACCAGCGACGGCATCGACTTCGAGACGGCCCGCGTCTACGCCATCCCGATGACGGCACGGTTTCGGGGCATCACGGTCCGGGAGGGGATGCTGATCCAGGGGCCTGCCGGGTGGGGTGAGTTCTGCCCGTTCCGGGAGTACGACGACCGGGAGTCGGCGGGCTGGCTTGCCACCGCAGTCGAGGCCGCAACAGTGGGATGGCCGGCCCCGGTCCGTGATCGCGTCCCGATCAACTGCACCGTTCCGGCGGTAGGCCCGGAACGTGCCCACGAGATCGTGTCCACCTCCGGGTGCCGCACGGCGAAGGTCAAGGTCGCCGATCATCCCGACTCACTTGGCGAAGACCTGGCCCGGGTCGAGGCTGTGCGCGATGCTCTCGGCCTGCAGGGAGCGATCCGCGTCGATGCCAACGGGTTCTGGGACACCGACACGGCAGTGGCGGTGATCCCGCAGCTCGATAAGGCCGCTGGCGGGTTGCAGTACGTGGAGCAGCCCTGCCGCACCATTGAGGAACTGGCCACCGTGCGGC
>JBOHHF010000482.1:0-15267 GCA_050700495.1 Pseudonocardiaceae bacterium | reverse complement strand
CCTTGACCTGAATCATACTTCAGGTTGCAGGCTGGTCTCATGTCCACGATGACTCAACCGAACCGGACCGGGATCACCGACCGGTACCGGTATGACGACCTTCGGGCGCTGATGACGCGGATGACCGGCGACGAGAAACACGCCGCGAGCGCCACCTCCACCCTGGACGTGCTGTGGGTCCTCTATGACCGGATACTGCGCGTCGCGCCGTCGACCATGGACGATCCCGACCGGGACCAGTTGCTGCTGTCCAAGGGACACGGCCCGATGGCCTACTACGCCGTCCTGGCCGCCACCGGGTTCCTCCCGGCCGAGTGGTTGGACACCTTCGGCCAGCTCGACTCACCGCTGGGCCACCACCCCGACCGACTACTCATACCAGGCGTGGAGATCTCCAGCGGATCACTCGGCCACGGGCTACCGATCGCGGTCGGCGTCGCACTGGGCCAACGCACCCGGGGCTCCCGCGGCCACACCTACGTCCTGGTCGGTGACGCCGAACTCGACGAGGGCACCAACCACGAGGCGATCGCCTACGCCGGCGCCACCGGCCTGCACGGCCTGACCACGATCGTGATCGACAACCACTCCGCCACCCACGGCTGGCCCGGCGGGATCGCCACCCGGTTCAGCGTGAACGGCTGGTCAGCAGCCACCGTGAACGGTCGCGACCACCAGGCCCTACACACCGCCCTGACCACGTCCCAGCCGGGCCACCCGCACGTCGTGGTGGCCGTGGTGCAACCGAAGGAGTGACCACGATGATCGCGCCGGTAGGCACCGAAGAGATCACCATGCGGACCAGGTTCGTCGAAACCGTCACCGAACTGCTGGATCAGGAACCTACAACGGCGCTCGTCCTGGCGGACATCTCCGCAGACCTGTTCACCGAGCAGGCTCAACGGCACCCCGATCGAGTGCTGAACGTGGGAATCCGCGAGTCGCTGATGGTCAGCGTGGGCGGTGGACTGGCGCTGACCGGTCTGCGCCCGATCATCCACACCTACGCGCCGTTCCTGATCGAGCGCTCCTTCGAGCAGATCAAGCTGGACCTGACCCATCAGGGGGTATCCGCGGTGCTGGTCAGCGTCGGGGCCTCCTATGACTGGACCGAAGGCGGCCGCACCCACCAGTCCCCCGGCGACGTGGCACTCCTGGACTCACTGCCGGACTGGACCGTGCACGTACCAGGCCACCCCGACGAGGTACCGCCACTGCTGCGCACCGCGGTACACAGCAACAACTCGGTCTACCTCCGACTGTCCAACCGCAACAACACCACCTCCCGCCCGGCGAGTCTGAACGGACAGCTGGATGTGGTGCGGCGGGGCCAGCGTGCCCTGGTACTCGCGGTCGGACCGATGCTCGACCCGGTCCTGGCAGCCACCATCGGCCTGGACGTCACCGTCGCCTACACGCACACAGTGCGGCCACTGGACCTGGACGGCGTGCGCAACCTGGCCGCGGCCGACACCGTGGTCCTGGTGGAACCCTACCTGGCCGGCACCTCGACCCGGCTGATCGACGAGGCGTTGTCAGACCGTCCACACCGGACACTCGCACTGGGCGTCAGCCGCATCGAACACCACCGCTACGGCACACCCGAACAACACGACGTGCTGCACGGGCTGGACGCCGCCGGACTACACCGCTCCATCTCGAAGTTCCTGACGCTGGAGAAACATACATGAAAGGACCAGTACAATGAGCGTCGAACTCAACCACATTATCATCCGGGCTCGCGACACTACGCCGACGCTGAAGACATCCAGTCCCAGCACTACGCGTTCCTGCTCAATAAAGACGAGTTCGACGCAGCCTTCACCTGCATCCAAAAATCCAGCCTCACCTACTACGCCGACCCCTACCATCGACACTCCGATGAGATCAACGACAACGACGGGCGCCGCGGCGTGTATTTCAACGACCCGGGAGGCCGCACCATGGAACTGATGACGACGCCCTACGACACCACCCCAGCGAACTGACCCACCGCGGGCTGCGCGAATCGAGACACGCCGCAACATACGACTTTGCCGGAGCCTTGCGCACAAAACCCTAGCTAGCGCGTCTGTCCGGCCCGCAACCGCCGCCACACCGCGTCCAAAGGTTGTCTCATCGCGAAGTCGAGGCTGAGATACACCGTGCACTGCGGTCGCCTATGCCAGAGCCGCCATGTCCATCTCGCCCATCCGCAATACTTGCACTGGCCCCGTTTGTTGACACGATGTTTCCTGAGCAACATGACCACACCCGTAAGTAACCGCACCACCTGCTCTTCGAGTTCCACTGGCGCTACTTGTTCTTTGCTTCGGAGCTGGTCGGCTAGCTTCTCAAGGTATTCTAAGGCTAGCCGATGCCGTGTTTCCCAAACGTTACTCACGGCTCCCAACGAAGTTCTACGGTACATGCCGGAAGTGTCAGCGGCCCGTTGGCAAGGACCTCCCCCTCTATAACCGTTCCCACCGCTTCATCAGCCCGTCGCTGCAAACGCTGACCGGCGGCAATCAGACGCCGGGCGTAGTGCGCCTGTTCGGCTGCACTCGCGCTGTCGTCCATGATGCGCATAGCCAGCGGGGCCATAGCAGTGTTGATCTGGGCTAGCTCGGCCAGCAACTCCCGATCCTGCCGGATCACAAGTTCTCACCCTGACCACTACTCGGCGCGGGATCGGCACTCTCGAAGGCGCTTGCCGGCTCCCGCCGTAGTGGTACAGCGTCGGCCGGGCTGGGATACACACTCGATCCGTTCTGGTGGTTACTGTGACGCTGGTTATCGATGTTCTGGCTGGCAAGGCCACCTTCATGCTCCACGTGTTCTCAAGCCTGTCTGTGTGGTGTCCTTGCTTGGACGCTGGGGCGGCACCTAGGACCGGGGAGGACCGGACTGGCGGAAGTGGGGTGAGGCGTCCCAGACGAGGGACGCACACCAGGCCGGCGCTCAGCCCGGTCCTGGGGCCATGCCCAACTACGGTGCCCGCTGTTCTGGTGGCAACTCACCCCGGGCAACGACCATTCCCTGATCACTGAATGTCTGGACTGCTTGGGGAGTTTCCGCACCGAGTTGGGTAGGTCGTACTTAGCGGGTAGCGTCCATCTGCCACATACGAAAGCCGCCTACAGAGTGAGGCTGCGCGACGTCAAGGAAGTGTTATGGGTGAGCCACGCAGCCTGAAGCAGCAGCGCGAGCAGTTGGTGCGTTCGCTGCGCGCCTCAGGTGCGTCATGGGTCGAGGTGGCAGCGGCGCTCCAGCAGCGCTACCGGATCAATGCACGGGTGGCGCTGCGCTACGCCCATGGCTGGAGCCAACGCCAAGCCACTGATGCATGGAACCAGCGTTGGCCCGATGAGCTGAAGACCTTCAAGTCATTTTCGTATTGGGAGCAGTGGCCGGGCAGTACCGGACATGCCCCTTCCTTTGACAACCTGAGCAAGCTGGCGGAATTGTACGAGTGCGCCGTCAGTGATTTGCTCGTTGATTTGCCCGACTTTCGCCATCTCGATACAGCCACCGGCCCAAGTTTGCGCCATGCGGCGGAGAAAACACCAGCCGCCCTTGCCGGTGAGTGTAGACTTGACAGTGAAGCATGGGCGGCGGCTCAGCACGGCCAAGACGAATGGGGCGCTCTGTCACCACTGGTTTTGCCGCGCGACGCAGCACCACTCGTGCAGCGGCTACAAGAGGTCGATTTCACTGAGCTAGTACAGGTGGTTGTGATGTGGATGCAGCAGCTCAATCCATCCGTGAGCCGACGTGTGTTACTGTCCAAGCTGGGCACGGCTTGCACGGCCGCTGCCATCGCTCCACTGTTCGAGATGCTCAATCCCGATGAACACGAGTGGGTGGTGCCTGCCATGCAGAATCCGGAAAATTTTGACCTGGCAGCCCTTAGCTACTGCGAGCGCATGATTACCAACCTCCGACCGCAGGACAATGCGCTCGGTCCACAACTCACCCTGCACAGTGCTATCGGGCACCGGCAGATGGTACAGCGGCTGACCCAAGCGGCACCTGAGACGTTTCAGCAGCGCGCGGTGTCCGCCTATGCCGAACTGACCCAGTTCGTCGGCTGGCTGTGCTTCAACCTGGGTGACTACCGCAGTGCCCAGCACTATTACGACGACGCCCGCAACGCCGCCCACAACGCCCAAAATGTCGAGCTGGTGACGTACATTTTGTGCACCATGAGTCAGCTCGCCACCTGGCAGGGCAAGCCGCGCGTCGGCATTGACCACGCCCTGGCAGCCGCCGTCTGGGCCGACCAGGCACACAGTCCACTGGCTCGCGCCTACGCCGCCGACGTGGCCGTCCGGGCATATTCGGCCGATAACCAGCCGGACAAGTGCCGGGAGATCCTAGACCAGGAATACGCCGCCCTCCAAGCGGTACGGGCCGACGAGCCGAGCGCTTCCTGGTGGTACTTCTATGACGAGTCGTTCTATTGGGGCACCGAAGGCCAGTGCGCTCTGAAGCTTCAACGCCCCGACGCTGCGATAATCGCGCTCGACAAGTCGCTGACGCTGGTTGACCCGGCGAACCTGCACAACCGCACCTTCAGGTTGCTCAATCGGGCCGAGGCGCGCATCCAGCAGGCGGAGGTCGACGAAGCCAGCAGCATTGTTGCCGATGTTGCCCGGCTCACCTCCGGAAACGGCTCGCAGCGGATTTCCCAGCGCATCACGGACGTGCGTGGCCTGCTGACCCCGTGGGAGCGCACCAAACCGGTCCGCGAACTGGATCAACAGTTGGCCGCTTACCGCCCGGCCATGGGGAGCGGCACCACGAAACGCACATACTCGCGGTAGTACGCACCCGGCTTGCCGGGCACGATGCCCATCTTCTGCCAGCCCCAGCGCTCATACAGCGCGTGCGTGTCAGCGGCTTGGGGGTTGCTGGCGAGCGTCGCCCGCTTCTCGGCGCGCTGTGACAGGAAGGCGTCGTGCACCGCCCGGCCAATGCCTTTGCCTTGCCAGGCACGGCGTACCTCAATCTCCGACAGCACCACTGTACGAGAGCCGGTCTCTTCGGTGAACCCTGGTGGCGGCGCCGACTGGAGCCCGTCCCACCACCCCCCTTCCGGCCGCAGGCTGTAGCCGAAGGCGAAACCAACCAGCTGGTCGTCAGCATGTGCAGTCACGAGCGAGTAGTTAATGCCTTGCAGCGCTGCTGTCGCCCGCTCCCGGAAAGCACTGGACTTCTCCCAGGTGTCCTCACCCGGCACCGCACCGTACGCGTCGGCGTAGACGTCACACAGCTCATCCATGAGCTCGGCTGCTTCGGCGCCGGTGTGGTGGGTAAGAATCAGACCGTGCGCGGAAGGCATGCTTGTGAGTCTAGAGGTCGCGTTGCAGCACGGGCGAGGCTGCTCGGTGGTGCAAGTGAGAGGTTGCAAACGTTTGAGCAGGAGTAGAACATGGCAGAACCTCCACCACACCCGATACGGTTCAAGATCGGCATTCGTCCGCTGCCTGCTGACCCTCGCAGTTCCCGACCAGTAGCCCGGAGCCGATGGCGAAGCGGATCAGGTCCGGTGGGTCTGCATCGATCACGAATCTTGTCCGCGTTGACGAAGGTAAACAGCCGACGGCGCTCCTCGGCGATCAGACCACGCGGTGGGGCCTTGCGGTGGCCCTTGGGGGACTCGATGCATTCAGCTTGCGCACGGAGTTGGAGGCGATGGCCTGGTGCAGCACAACCTGCTGCAGGACGCCGGCGACGATCACTCGGATGGTGCGCCGGGTGTTCGCCGCGTACCGGATTTGCTGCGTGTGGGCGTGCCCGTCGCCGACGGCGTCAGCGAAGCGGGAACCGGCCGACAACATCGTCGCGTAGTCGCTGGCCCGATGACGCAGCTCGTCCTGCACCCAAATGACCAGGGTTGGTGGATAGTCCAATGGACAAGATCCACGCCTGGCCGTGTTCAGCCGCGTTGCAGTGGACAATTGTGCAGGGCATAATTGCGACCCCACCGGTCGGGCACTGGAGATCGGCGCGATCCACTTGCCGGATTGCCTGCTCGTCATCCACGTACAGGATCTGCAAGCGAAGTTCCGTCCGTACTACGACCAGGCGAGGGAGGAAGCGTGATGAGTGATATGAGTGATCAGCCCACCAACGAGCCCGACGTCGACTTGGATCGTGAGGATCTGCGGGACCGCCACGGCAACCGCGTGACGCGGGAGTATGTCCAGCGAGCCCTCGCCGACATCTTGAATGAGAACATCCAGGTGGCGCCGAGTGAAGTGCGTCCCGGCCGCCCAACGTTGTCGGGTGGGCGTACCCATTCCCCGCAGGTGACCTTCCGGATCCCCGATCAGCTGCACCGGCAGGCTGTGGACGCCGCTGAGCGAGAGGGCAAAACTGTCTCAGCCTTGGCCCGCGAGGCGTTGGAGCAGTACCTACGGCGGGGCTGATCGGAGGCCCGAGTACATCCCGTGGCTGAACGACTCCTGGCCCCGGTCTGTTATGCGCTCGGCGTCGGCGGGACGAGATACTCCGATCCGAGGCGGCACACCGTGATCACGCTGGTCACGCCCCCCTGGGTGAAGACGAAGCTGCGGAGTGGTGGCGCCGTTATGGTCAACTCGATGTTGGAGATGCGCGAGGTGTCCAAGCGCTATCCGGGAGTGCTCGCGGTCGACCGGGTCAGCCTGACGGTGCTGGCCGGTGAGGTCCACGTCATTGCTGGTGAGAACGGCGCCGGCAAGTCGACCTTGATGAAACTGCTGGCGCAGGTCGAGCGATGGGACGGCGGTGCTGTGCTCGTCGGGGGCAAGCCGGTTGAGTTCCGTGGTCCCCGCTTCGCGCAGCTGGTACTGGGCGTGTCGATGGTGCACCAGGAGCTGGCGCTGGCCCCGCACCTGACCGTGGCGGAGAACCTGTGCCTGGGCGACGAGTCGTCCCGGCTGGGTGTGCTGTCTCGTCGCGCCGATCGCAGGCGGGCCGGCGCACTGCTCGCCCGGGTCAACCTCGCGGTGGACCCGGGCCGTCTGGTGAGCACGCTTCCGGTCGCCGATCGGCAGCGGGTCGAGATCGCGAAGGCGCTCGGTGGAACTCCCCGAGTCGTGATCATGGACGAGCCGACCGCGATGCTCACCGAGGCCGAGAGCAGCGATCTGTTCGGGGTGATCGCGGAGCTGAAGGCGCACGGTATCGCGATCGTGTATGTCTCTCATCGCCTTGACGAGGTGGCCCACCTTGCCGACCGGGTCACCGTCCTGCGCGACGGCGGGGTGGTCCAGACGCTGCCCTCGGCGCAGGTGTCACCGCAGCGCCTGATCCGGCTGATGGTCGGCCGGGGCATTGACAACCTCTATCCCAAACCGAGGATCGAGATCGGGGACGCTGTGCTCCGGGCCGAAGGCATCTCCCGGCGGGGCAAGGTCGTCGACCTCGTCGACTGCACGGTGGAGGTTCGGGCCGGCGAGATCGTCGGGTTCGCCGGCCTGGTCGGTGCCGGTCGGACCGAGCTCGCACGGGCCATCTTCGGTGCGGACCTCCCGGACGCCGGGCGCGTTGTCGTGGGAGGGCGCGAGGTCCGCATCAGGTCGCCACAGCAGGGGATCGAGGCGGGCCTGGGCTACCTGACGGAGGATCGTCAGGGTGAGGGGCTCGCTCTGCAGCTCCCGATCGACCAGAACATCACCCTGGCGAACGTACCGCTGCGCTTCGGCATGATCGATCGGCGCGCGGAGCGCAGGATCGCGCTGTCCTGGCGAGATCAGCTGGGCATCAAGACGCCGTCGATCACCCGTCTGGTCCGGGTGCTCTCCGGCGGGAACCAGCAGAAGGTCGTGGTGGCGAAGTGGCTGCAGACCAAGGGCCAGGTGCTCTTCTTCGACGAGCCGGCGCGGGGCATCGATGTGGGCGCCAAGGCCGACATGTTCGATCTGATCGGGCGACTGGCCAGCCAGGGGCGCGGGATTGTCATTATCAGCTCCTACCTCCCGGAGCTGCTCAACATGTGTGATCGCATCATTGTCCTCCGTGCTGGACGGATCGCCGGGGAGTTGGCTCGCGAGCAGTTCTCCGAGGAGCGGGTCATGCAGTTGGCCACCGGAAGTGCCCTCGGGTCGGTGGCGTAATTGTCCGACGCGTGGCGCGACCGGGTTCGTTCCGCGGTGTCCCAGCTGGCGGCGGCCGGCGCCGTGGTGGTGCTCTTCGGGTACCTGTCCTTCGCTTCCGACACCTTCCTCAGCGCGAACAACCTGGTCAACATCGGTGTCCAGTCGGCGGTGGTGGCGATCATCGCGATCGGCATGACCATGGTGATCATCACCGCCGGAATCGACCTGTCCGTCGGCTCGGTGGCCGCTCTGTCGGGCGTGCTCGGCGCGATGATGGTGGTGGAGTACGGAGTCCCGGTTCCGTTGGCGGTCATCGGCGGCGCGGCGATCGGAGCCATCGCGGGCGTGGTCAACGGCTTGCTCGTGACACAGGCGGGAATGGCGCCGTTCATCGCTACTCTGGGTATGCTCAGCGTGGCCCGTGGCCTCGGGTACATCGTGACGGATTCCGTCGCCGTCTCCGGTGCACCACCGGAGTTCAAGCTGCTCGGCCAGGGAAAGCTCGGCGCGCTACCGATCCCGATCCTGGCCCTCGTCCTCGTTGCGCTGGCCGGGCATTTCGTCCTCACCCGGACCAAACTCGGGCGATACTCCTACGCCATAGGCTCTAACGTCGAAGCCGCGCGACTGTCCGGCATTCCGGTCAAGCGCTACCTCACGATTGTCTACATCATTTCCGGCATTCTTGCCGGCTTCGGCGGTATGATCGCCGCGTCCCGGGTCAACTCCGGGCAACCGAACTTCGGTATCGGGCTCGAGCTCGACGTGATCGCTGCTACCGTGATCGGCGGGACCAGCCTTTTCGGCGGCGAGGGGAAGATCATCGGTACCTTGCTCGGCGCCCTGTTGATCGCGTTGATCCGCAACGGGTCCGTGCTCCTGGACATCAATACCTTCTACCAGCAGGTCATCATCGGAGTGATCATCTGGATCGCCGTGTTCTGGGACCAGTACCGGCGGCGGGCAGCGGCGGGTTGAGTCAGGTGCAACGAGAACCCCGTAACGAGAAACCCCTGAGAAGAGAGGTGCCATGCGTGTCAGGCTCCCGGCAGCGCTGGCCTGCGCGGCCGCTGTCATCGTGCTGACCTCGGGGTGCGCCGGGGTCACCGTGCCGGGTTCGGGCGCTGGTGAGAACCCGACGGTGAAGACCAGCGGCCCTATCACCCTCGCGGTAGTCCCCAAGGCTGTCGGGCTCGACTTCTGGGACAGCGTCCGCAAAGGGGCACAATGCGCGGCGTCGACGATGACCGGCGTGACGGTCCAGTGGGACGGAGTTACCACGGAGACCGACGTCACGGGCCAGGTCAACCTGCTGCAGAACTTCCTGACCCGGCAGGTGGACGGTCTGGTCTATGCGGCCACCGACGCGAAGGTCCTCGCCCAGGTCACCCAGGACACGCTGAGCCGGAACATTCCCGTGATCAATATTGACTCCGGAACGAATCCGCAACTCGACAACGTGCCCGTGTTCGCGACCGACAACATCGCGGCCGCGCGAAAGGCTGCTGACCTGCTCGCCGAGGCATTGGGTCCGGGTGAGCACAAAATCGCCTTCATCCCGTTTCGGCCAGGAACGGTGACCAATGACGAGCGCGCCACGGGCTTCAAAGAGGGACTCGCGAAACACCCGAACCTGAAGCTGGTGGCCGAGCAGATCAGCAACAGCGACCCCAACACCGCGCTGGCGGTCACGGAGAACATCCTGACCGCCAACCCCGACCTGGACGGGATCTTCGCGTCGAGCGAGCCCGGTGTGGTCGGCGCCGTCAACGCCCTGAACCAGGCAGGCAAAGCTGGAAAGATCAAGCTCATCGGGTGGGATGCGTCACCGGACGAGGTCAACGGCGTCACGTCGGGCGCTATCACCGCACTCGTCGTCCAGAACCCGTTTCGGATGGGCTTCGACTCGGTCAACGCGATGGTGCAGACGGTGCGGACCGGCCAGATTGCCGCCAGCAAGGACACCGGCGTCACCTTCGTCACCCAGCAGAACATCAACGATCCCCACGTGCAGGCGATCCTCACACCAAGCTGCGAAAGCCCGCCCGGGTGAGGTACCTCGGCTACCGCGTCATGGCCCGGCGTTGTCGGGATCTCTACGCCTGGCTGGGGAAGAAGGACGCTGCGCCGGAGATGGTGATGCCCACCTCGTCGTCGGTATGCAGGTGATGCCCGCCTGCCGTTCTGGCCCGCACCGAGACCGAGCCGTCGGCCAGCGCGAGCCTGACCAGTGAATCGTGACCGTGGAAGACCACATCCTCGACGCAGGCCGGCACCCCGTGGTCAGGCGGGCCGAGCAGCAGCTGTTCCGGGCGTAGAACCACGGTTCCTCGCGCCCCGTCGGCCCAGCCGTTCGTGCGGACCGGCAGCGTGCCTAGGGCGCAGTCGGCGGTGTCCCCGCCGCGCAGCACGGCGTCGAGCAGGACCGCCTCGCCGATGAAGGTGGCGACGTCGAGGTCCCGGGGGGCGCTGTAGAGGTCAGCGGGGCTACCTGCCTGGGCGATGGAGCCGCCCTGCAGCACGGCGACGACATCGGCTGTCGAGAGCGCTTCCTGCTGGTCGTGGGTGACCAGGACGGCGGTGGCGCGGGTGGCCTGCAGCGCGACGCGGACATCCTCGCGCAGCGCCGCGCGCAGCCCCGTATCCAGCGCGCTGAACGGCTCGTCCAGCAGCACCAGCGCCGGTCCGGGGGCCAGCGCGCGGGCCAGCGCCACCCGCTGCTGCTGACCGCCGGACAGCTCGGCAGGCATCCGCGTTCCGTAGCCGCCGAGCCCGACCAGTTCGAGCATCTCCTCCACCCTGGTGGCGCGCCGGCCGCGGGGCAGACCGAAGCCGACGTTTCCGGCTACCGACAGGTGCGGGAACAGCGCGCCCTCCTGCGGCACCATGCCGACCCGCCTTCGCTCCGGGGGGACGGTGGACCCGGGCGCGGAGACCATCTGACCGTCGATCACCACCTCCCCGGCGTCGGCAGTGTCGAAGCCCGCGACGATTCGCAGCAGCGTGGTCTTGCCGCATCCAGAAGGCCCCAGCACCGCAGCCAGCGCGCCCTGCGGGACGGTGAGATCGACCCCGCACAGCACCGGGGTGGTGCCGAAGCTCTTGGAGACGCCGCGTACCACCAGTTCGCTCATGGCACGCCCGCAGTGTCTGCCGTTGAGCCCCACCGGCGCGTCAGCAGCGCGGTTGGCAGCGCCGCGAGCAGCAACAGGGCCGTGGCGTAGGGCGCCGCCGCGGCGTAGGCGCCGACGTCGGTGCGCCCCCACAACTCGGTGGCCAGCGTCTCCATCCCGATCGGCCGCAGCATCAGGGTCGCCGGCAGTTCCTTCATGCAGGTAAGGAACACCAGCGCGGCGCCCGCGGCGATGCCGGGGCCGGCCAGCGGCACGGTGACGCTGCGCAACACCCCAGCGGGGCTGCGACCGAGCGAGCGAGCCACCTCCTCCAGCCCGGGCGGGGACTGCGCCACCGACGCGCGCACCGCGGCTACCGCGGCCGGCAGGAACAGCACTACATAGGCGAGCACCAGTACCGGGAGCTGCTGGTAGAACGGTTGGGCGTAACGCACCGCGAGGAACACCAGGGACAGCGCGACGACGATCCCCGGCAGCGCATGCCCGGCGTAGGCGGCCTGCTCCAGCAACCGGGCCAGCCGCCCCCGGTAGCGAGCCGCGATCACTCCGACCGGAAGGGCCAGCGCGACGGCGACTGCCGCGCCCAGCGCCGAGACCCCCAGCGTGCTCACCGCCGCAGCGCTCAGCTCCGCGATGTCCAGCCCCGTCGAGGCGCCCCGGGTCAGCCAGTACCCCACTGCGCCCAGCGGCACGGCGAGAGCCAAGCTGGCGACCACCCCGCACCAGGCCACCGCGAGCACGGCCCAACCGCCGAGCTCGGTGGGGGGCCTGCGCCGCGCCGCCCCGCCACCCAGCCGGGCATATCCGGCACGGCCCCGGGTGCGGTTCTCACCCCACACGATCAGCACGGTCAGCACCACCAGCAGGCAGCCCAGCACGGCGGCCGGCGTGAGGTCGAAACTGGACCGGTAGGAGGTGTAGATGACCCGGGTGAACACGTCGTAGCGCAGGATCGCCACCGCGCCGAAGTCGGAGAGCACGTACAGCGCCACCAGTAGCGCGCCGCCCGCCGCCGCGGGCCGGACCTGCCGGACCGTCACAGTCAGGAAGGTCCGCACCTGCCCGGCGCCCAGCGAGCGGGAGACCTCCTCGTGCGCCGGGTCGATCCTGGCCAGCGCCGCGGCCACCGGCAGGTACACGTAGGGGTAGCAGCACAGGCTCAGCACCAGCGTCGAGCCGAGGAACCCGCCGAACCGCGGGAACATCGACAGCCAGGCGAACGCCGCGACGTAGGAGGGCACCGCCAGCGGCAGCACGGCGAGCACACCCCACACCCGTCGCCCCGGCAGCCGGGTCCGGACCACCAGCCCCGCCAGGGTGATCCCGAGCACCAGGCAGACTGCGGTCACCGCGCCGGCCAGTGCCAGGCTGCGCATCACCAGCGACACCGTGCGGTCGCGCACCAGCACGTCGACCACGGTGCCGAGGCCACCCTCAGCAGCCCGGATCACCAGGTAGACCAGCGGTGCCAGGGCGACCGCCGCGGCCAGCCCGGCGGGGACGAGAAGCACCGCAGGAGGACGCCTCCGCCCGGTACGCCGGAAAACCCGGGCTCGCTGCGGCGCGGTCACCGCCGGCCCGGCGGCCACGGGCCGGTCGGTACCGACTTCGGTGCCCGTCGCTGGGGTCATGTCAAGCCGGCATCGGTGATCATCTTCAACGTCTGGTCAAGGGTGTTCAGATCAGACAGGTCTATCTGCGGGCTCTGCAGGCTCTCCAACGACGGTAGGTCCGCGACCGCGGGGACCCCGGCCACCAGCGGGTATTCCTTGGTCTGCTGCGCGAAGTAGGTCTGGGACTGCTCGTTGAGCAGGAACTCGACGAACTGGCGGGCCTGGGCGCTGTGGTCCGAGCCACGCAGGATCCCGGCGCCGGCCACGTTGACCAGCGATCCGGGGTCACCGCCCGGAAGGAACTTCAGCCGGCTGGGCACCGCCGCGGCACCCTTCTCGGCCACCTCCTCGTACCAGTAGTAGTGGTTGATCAGGCCGAGTTGCAGCACGCCATCGTCGACGGCCTTGAGGATCAGCACGTTGTTGTCGAAGGTCTGCACGTCGTTGGCGCGCATGCCGGTCAACCAGTCGCGGGTGGCGTCGTCACCACGCAGCGCCCGCATCGCCGTCACGAAGGTCTCGAACGAGGCGTTGCTCGGGGCGATCCCGACCTTGCCCCGCCAGCGCGGCTGCGTGAGCTCGAAGACGCTGTCCGGGACATCGTTCTCGGGGACCTGCCTCGGGTCGTAGACGATGACGCGGGCTCGCCCGGACGTTCCGATCCAGCTGCCGCTGTCGGCGCGGAAGCGGGCCGCAACCTTGTCCAGCACGCTCGGTGGCAGCTGTTCGAGGCGACTTCCCTGGTCCAACGCGCCCAGGGCGCCGCCGTCCTGGGAGAAGAACACATCGGCCGGGCTGGCCGCGCCCTCCTCCAGCAGCTGCGCGGCGAGCTGCGCGGTATTGCCATAGCGCACCGAGGTGGCGATACCCGACTGCTGCTCGAACCGCTCGATCAGCGGACCGACGAGCGCCTCCTGGCGACCGGAGTAGATCACGAGTTCGCCACCGGCGCTGCCGCTGTCACCCCCGCCACACCCGGCCAGGGCCAGCATTACTGCGACCGTCACCATCACCGTCCCCCGGGCCACGCCATGCCACCGCCGCACCACAGACCACTCCCGTCCCGCGTCGGGCTCCCAAAGCGACACTCCGAGACAATCCAATTAGGTTAAATAAGGCAAAGCTAACATGAACTGGATACCAGCCGACCAGTCACGCATCAGGTGTGTGGGATCCGTGACCCCGCTCACCAGCGGCACACGGGTCGCCACCTAGCCTGGCCGACCGTGCGATCCCCCGTGCCGGGCCCGACCGGCGCCCGCCGCGCAGTCGCCGTGTTCCTTGCGGCGGCGGCGCTTCTGGTGGGCTGCTCGGTGACCCCGAACTTTCCGGAACGAGGTGCCGGCCCATTCCGCCCCAAACCAGAGATCGGGCTTCAGGCCGAGCCGAGGCCGGGTACCCCGAGGCCACCCGGGGCACCCGGCCCGGCCCCGCGCGGCCAGCCATCGCCGGGGCCGCCGCGAGGTTGCGTGGACCCCGACCCGCAAGTGGTCGCGACGTGCCTGGAACCGATCTCCGCGCTGGTGGTGCTGCCGGGCTCGGCGCTGGTGGGTCTGGCCACGGAGCGCACCACGGGTCGGATCCTGCGGGTGCAGCGGCACCGGCCGGCCCAGGTGGTGAGCTCGCTGGCAGTGGACCCGGCGGGTGACGGCGGGCTGACCGGGCTCGCGCTGTCCCCCAGCTACGCTGAGGACGAGCTGATCTACGCCTATATCACCACCCCCATCGACAACCGGGTGGTCCGGATCGCCCCCGGCGACGTACCCAAGCCGGTGCTGGTCGGCATCCCGCGCGGCCCGACCGGTAACGCAGGCGCGCTCGCGATCGACTCGCACGGGATGCTCCTGGTAGCCACCGGCGACGCCGGTAACCCCGCGGCGGTCGGCGACCCGCAGTCGCTGGCCGGCAAGGTGTTACGGATCGATACCTTCGGCCGGCCCGACCCGCGCAACTCCGGCGGCTCCAAGGTGCTGGTCAGCGGGTTGCATGCACCCGGCGGGCTGTGCATCGACCCACTCGCCGGGGAGCTGTGGATCACCGATCGGGTGCCCGCGCACGACCTGCTGCACCGGGTGCAGCCGGGCCGGCCGCTGGGCCTGGCCTCCTGGACCTGGCCGGCCCGTACCGGTGCGGCGGGGTGCGTGGTCATGCAGGGCCGTATCCAGGTTGCGTTCGCCGGTGGAGCGCCGATGTTCGCGGTGGGGATCGGGCCGAGCGGCACGTTCGTCGGCCAGCCCCTGCAGATCCCGCTGCCGCGCTACGGCCGCGTGTCCGCGGCCGCTCTGAGCCCTGACGGGCACACGATGTGGCTGGGCACCGTCAACAAGGCGGGGGGATCGCCGATCACCAGCGACGAGCGGGTGTTCGTGCTACCCGACCCGATCGGACCCGGCGGGGGGCACGACTAGCGTCGTGCTCGTGAGTGCGTAACAGTGTTATAGCACTCAATGCCAC
>JBOHHF010000481.1:0-18075 GCA_050700495.1 Pseudonocardiaceae bacterium | reverse complement strand
CGGCGGTGGACCAACAGCCGCTGGTCCCGGCGGACCAGCCGGGGCCCCGGCGAGCTGCCTGAGCTGGTCGGCCACCGCCACTACGGCCGGCCGCCAGGCCGGGTCGGGATGCAGCATCCGCATCAGCAGCTCGCTCAGCCGCCCAGCCCGCTGCGGTGCCGCGACAGCGAAAGCAACCGCCGCGAGCAGCTGGTCCTGGTCCGCGGCAGCCAGTAACGGCCCACGACCCTCCACCGCGAGATACAGCGTCGCACCCAGCGCGAAGACGTCCGCGGTCGGCGACGGGTTGGCTCCCCGAGCCACCTCCTGCGGCCCGACCGCGCCGCGCCGCGCCAACTCATCGGCCATCGTCACCCCTGGAAGCAGCTCGGCAGCCACCCACAGATCGTCCGCGTCAAGCACCACTTCCATCGTCCGGACAATTCGATCATGTTGCAAGCCGTTGAGAGCGCGGACCTCGCCAGCGATCTCGTGATACGCACGCAGCAGCTCGTGACCCACCAGGCCGGACACCGGCACCCGAGTGATCGCCACCAGCTGGCCCGACCACAGATCCCGAGCGCGCCATCCAATGCCGGTAGCCGATCCCGGCAGCGGCTCGACCAGGGAGTAGCGTTCCGCGACCACCCGTTGGGTACCCACACCCCAGATCGTCACAGTCCCCCGTCGGGACCCCTCCCGAACGTCGAACCACACCCGCCACGCACGGGCGGCACAGTGCTCGACAGCTACCCGTGGGATCGGGCCCTTGCAGCCGCACAAAATAATGCAAGATACAAGCGCCGGCCGACTCGATGACCGTCACGGGATCGGCGGACCGACCGCGACGGGCTGCCTGATCGGCCGCAATGCTGCCTACCGACCGTAGGCTGCGGGAGTATGCAACTGCACCACGTCCCGTCGCGGCGCCGGCAAACCCCTGCTTCTCGTCCCCGGTCTCGGATCCACCTGGCAGTCATGGGACCCCATCCTCGGCGCACTGGCCGACGAGCGTGAGGTGATCGCGGTCGACCTGCCGGGCTTCGGTGCGACCCCGCCACTGCCCGGCGAGGTTTCCATCGCGACGCTGTGCGACGCGGTGGCCGCCTTCATCGAGGAGCAGGGCCTAGCCGGAATCGACCTGGTGGGCGCGGCACCGTCATTCGACGCAGCGCTGGACGCGCTGGTCGACGGTCCGCTGCAGCAGGGTGCGCCATCCGGCTCGACACCCGGACCGGTGGTGATCGGCTGGAGCCGAAACGATCGCGTCACCCTGCCCAGCCAGGTCGAACGGGTCAGCAGGCTGTTCCCGGACGCGCAGCTGCACTGGTTCGATCACTGCGGCCACTTCCCACAGTGGGACGCCCCGGAGGCCACCATCCGGCTGATCCTAGCCAACACCGCCTGATGCCCACGACCCACGGTGATGCCAGCGTGCCCACGATCACCTCCAGGTCAAGACGGCATTGAGCACATGTAGCCCGCTGCCAGTAGCGCGACGTTCGACCAGCGCGCTGCCCGGGACGACCAGTGAGGTGTTGCGCTCGCGCATCGCATGGCAGCTCCGGCTAAACCCATCGAGGTAGACGGTGTCCGTCCATTCGACGGTGCGCCGGGTGCCGAGCAGCGCCCCATCGGGGCCTGCAACGCGCTGGAGCTGGAAGCCGTGCGCCTTGACGTGGTCGAGCAGCCGTTGGCAATCATGAGGTCAGGGCTATCTGCAGTCACGACGAACCTCCGGTAGCTCGTTGCTGGTCGACTCCGTGTGGGCAGATGCCGGAGGAGGACGCTACGAACGAGCGGGGGCAACGAGTTGGACAGAATGTGCGGCTTGGAGTTGGTTACGCTGACACCAACCAGAGACTCGCGGCGAACGGACGAAAAGGCATGGACGATCAGGCACGGGCTATCGGCCGACGCGTGCGGTATTGGCGTACGCGGCGCAACCTGGAGCGCCAGCAGTTCGCCGACATGGTGGACCGCTCGACGTCGTGGGTGGACAAGATTGAAAAGGGTGAACGCTGTCTGTTGCGGCTGCCGATGCTGGAGCGGGTGGCTGAAGTCCTAAACATCGACCCTACAGCGTTGACTGACAGTTCAGCCGCTCAGCGAGCGGCCGACTGCGTTGATGCCGTAGAGGTGCAGGTCATCAGGACGGCGCTGGGCCGATATCCGTCCGTCGCTGCGGCGGGTTCAGATCGGCGCTGCGCCACACTGGATACAGTGACCAGGCAGTTGGTCTACATCGAGCATGCCTGGTCGTCGTCACATTTCACGGTGGTATCCAAGCACTTGCCGAAGCTGCTAGGCGACGCCCAGGTCGCCGTCTTAACTACCTCGGCCGCCAATCAAGTAGTAGCCCATCGGGCGCTCGTGGCCGCCTATCGTCTGGCCTCGTCCATGCTGCTGAAGTTCAACGCCAATGACATCGCGTGGCTGGCGGCGGATCGGGCGATGCATACGGCACTGGCCGTTGACGACACTGTGGCCCTGGCGCGGGCGACGCGCAGTGTCGCCCGCGCAATGAGCAGCAGCGGCCAGCGGGCCGATGCCATAGCCGTGCTGATGGGTATGGCCGACCGAATGCGGCCTCAGTTGCCCGCCCGGGAGCATGAGTTGCGCTCGCTGTACGGCATGTTGTTCCTAGCTGCCTCCATTGCCGCAGCGCGCCAGGACGATGCCACGCAGGCCGTTGCGATGCACCAGGAGGCTGAAGCCGCGGCGGACCGGATAGGGGCGCGCCACGACACACACCAGACCAGTTTCGGTCCTGCCAATGTTGCCGTGCATCGAGTCGCGGCTCTGGTTCGGTTGCATGAAGGTGGCCGGGCGCTGGAGTACGCCCAGGGAATCGACACGGCGCTCCATGGCACGTTGCCTCCGGAACGGAAGGCTAACTATCTGCTGGACCTCACCCAAGCACTTGTACAAGTGGGTCGTTACTCCGACGCCGTAGGCACGTTGGGCGAAGCTGAACATGTCGCCGTCGAAGAAGTGCGTTGCCGACCGTTGGCGCATGGCTTGTTGCGATCACTGTTGGACACCACGAGTGGTGAATCCGGCCGTCTGGTGCGGCAAATGGCGATCCGAGCAGGTCTGGCGGCATGACGGAGCGGGTGTTATACCTCGTGATCTGTGCTGCCGGTCCGGCCAGCCGCATTGATGTCATGGTGAACCTGGCCAGGGCAGCAAGGTGGTCGGTGTACTGCCTGGCCACCCCAGCGGCGGTCGAGTACTTCCTGGACGTGCCCGTGCTGACCGAGCTGACCGGCCACCCGGTACGTACTATCTACCGCACGTCCGAGGATGAATCATTGCCTCGGGCAGACGCCATCGTGGTGGCACCGGCGACCTACAACACGATCAACAAATGGGCCGCCGGCATCGCCGACAACTACGTGCTCAACCAGCTCGCCGAGCTGACCGGGCTGGGCGCGAACATCGTGGTGCTGCCGTTCGTCAACCAAGGGTTGGCGGCCAATCCGGTGTTCACCCGCAATGTCGAAAAACTACGCCAGGCCGGCGTCCGCGTCCTCTTCGGACCAGGAGAATTCGAACCACACCCGCCGCATACAGGCGGCACAGTGCTCGACGGTTACCCCTGGGATCGGGCCCTTGCCGCCGCACAAAAGTAATACGAGAGGCAAACGAAGGCCGGCTCGACGACTGTCACGGGATCGGCGGACGGACCGCGACCGGCTGCCTGACCGACCACGCGCTGAAGTTGTGGGCACCCGGTGCCGGGCTCGCTGGCCCACGCCTAGACGGTATCTGGCGCCACTCCGCCGCGAGCGGCACGTGGCCGCTGTGCGGCGGGCAACGTTTGTGCCTCTGCACTGGACGTCGCACCGATCATGTTCGATGCTCTGCGGGTGACCTCATCGCAGGACCAATCGCAGGACCACCAAGGAATCCGGGTCGGCGTCCCCCGGGAATCACATGACGGGGAGCGCCGGGTCGCCCTGGTGCCCAAGATGGTCGAGAAACTGGTCGGCCGTGGCATTCGGGTCGTCGTCGAACCCGGGGCCGGGGTGGGCGCGCTGATGCCCGACGAGATGTTCACCGAAGCCGGCGCGACCGTCGACGACCCGTGGGGCGCTGACGTCGTGGTCAAGGTGGCACCACCGACCGACGAGGAGATCGGGCGACTGCATCGCGGGTCGGTGCTGATCGGGTTCCTGGCACCTCGGTCCGATCCGGAGATCGCCGGCAAGCTCCGCACCGCGGGCGTGACCGCCTTCGCGATGGAAGCGATCCCCCGGATCTCCCGCGCGCAGTCGATGGACGCGCTGTCCTCGCAGGCCAACGTGGCCGGGTACAAGGCGGTGCTGCTGGCCGCCGACCAGTCCACCCGGTTCTTCCCGATGCTCACCACGGCCGCGGGCACCGTCAAGCCGGCCACCGCGCTGATCCTCGGCGTCGGAGTGGCCGGGCTGCAGGCGCTGGCCACCGCCAAGCGCCTCGGCGCCCGGACCACTGGCTACGACGTCCGGCCCGAGGTCGCCGACCAGGTCCGCTCACTGGGCGCCAAATGGCTCGACCTGGGCATCGAGGCGGCCGGCGAAGGCGGCTACGCCCGCGAGTTGACCGAGGACGAGCGCGCCGAGCAGAAGCAACGGCTGACCGAGGCGATCAGTGGTTTCGACATCGTGATCACCACCGCGCTGGTGCCCGGCCGCCGGGCCCCCATCCTGGTCACTGCCGAGGCGGTGAAGGGGATGCGCCCCGGCAGTGTCATCGTCGATCTCGCCGGGGAGACCGGTGGCAACTGCGAGCTGACCGAACCAGGCCAGATCGTGGTCCGCCACGACGTGACGATCGCCTCACCGCTGAACCTGCCGGCCACGATGCCCGAGCACGCGAGCGAGTTGTACGCCCGCAACGTGCAGTCACTGCTGGAGCTGATGGTGGACGAGCAGGGCCGGTTGACACCAGACTCCGATGACGAGGTGTTGATGCGCTCGTGCATCACCCGCAAGCCGGAAGGGGACGACGGCTGATGCTGCTCGCCAACCTGGCGATCCTGGTGCTGGCCGGTTTCGTCGGCTTCGCCGTAATCTCCAAGGTGCCCAATACCCTGCACACCCCACTGATGTCAGGCACCAACGCCATCCACGGCATCGTGTTGCTCGGCGGCATCATCGTGCTGGGCCTGGGCCACGACCTCTCGGCATTCGACAAGCTGCTGGCGGTGGTAGCGATCGCGTTCGGCACCATCAACGTGGTCGGTGGCTTCCTGGTCACCGACCGGATGCTGGGCATGTTCAAGGGCAAGCAACCTGCCAGGGCAGAAGCCAAGGAAACGGCGCAGCGAAGCGAGCAGCGATGACGACGGTGGTCCTGGTTCTCTATATCGTCGCCTTCGGGCTGTTCATCTACGGCTTGATGGGCCTGACCGGGCCGCGGACCGCCGTGCGCGGCAATCTCATCGCGGCGGCCGGGATGGGCATCGCAGTGGTGGCAACCGTGCTGATCCCCGGGGTGAGCAACTGGGTACTCATCGTGCTGGGGGTGGTGATCGGCACGCTGCTCGGGGTGCCGGCGGCCAAGCAGGTGAAGATGACCGCGATGCCGCAGATGGTGGCGCTGTTCAACGGCGTCGGCGGCGGCGCGGTCGCGCTGATCGCCTGGGTGGAGTTCCGTAGCACCGACGGGTTCACCGGGGAGCCATCCTACGTGATGGTCGCCTCGCTGTTCGGCGCGATCGTCGGATCGGTGTCGTTCTGGGGCTCCCTGGTGGCTTACGGCAAGCTGCAGGAACTCATTCCCGGCCGGCCGATCAGCCTGGGTAAACCGCAGCAGCTGATCAACGGGCTGGCACTGCTGGTGGCACTGGCTTGCGCGGTTGCGATCGGCTTCGGCAACGACGCGGAGCTGCTGATCATCGGGACTCTGGTGTTCGCCGCCGCGCTGGGGCTGCTGGTCGTGCTACCGATCGGCGGCGCCGACATGCCGGTGGTGATCTCGCTGCTCAACGCGGCGACCGGGCTCTCGGCCGCGGCGGCCGGGCTGGCGCTGAACAACACCGCGATGATCGTCGCCGGCATGATCGTCGGCGCCTCGGGTTCGATCCTCACCAACCTGATGGCCAAGGCGATGAACCGCTCCATCCCGGCGATCGTCGCCGGCGGGTTCGGCGGTGGCAGCGTCGCTGCGGCCGGCCGCGAGCTCGGCGACAAAACCCACCGGGAGACCAACGCGGCCGACGCGGCGGTCCAGATGGCCTACGCCAACCAGGTCGTGGTGGTGCCCGGGTACGGCATGGCGGTGGCGCAGGCCCAGCACGCCGTGAAGGACATGGCCAGGCTGCTCGAGAACAAGGGCGTGGAGGTCAAGTACGCCATTCATCCGGTGGCCGGCCGGATGCCCGGGCATATGAACGTGCTGCTCGCCGAGGCCGACGTGCCCTACGAGCAGCTCAAGGAGATGGACGAGATCAACGGCGAGTTCAACCGCACCGACGTCGCCCTGGTGATCGGCGCCAACGACGTGACCAACCCCGCCGCCCGCAACGATCCAAGCTCCCCGATCCACGGCATGCCGATCCTCAACGTCGACGACAGCAAATCGGTCATCGTGCTCAAGCGCTCGATGAACCCCGGCTTCGCCGGCATCGAGAACGAGCTGTACTACTCCCCCGGCACCGCAATGCTCTTCGGTGACGCCAAGTCCTCCGTCGAATCAGTCATCGAGGAACTCAAAGCCCTCTAACCCCACCCCCGGCGTGTCGCGCTCTCGTGCCCGGTGTGTCGTGCCTCGTGCAAGGAGGCCCACCTGCACGGTGTCACAAGCGCGCGTCCTGCCGAAGTTCAGGATCGCCGCATCATTGTGCCGTGAATACGGTAACCCTTCAGCGCCTCGGCAGCGCGCTGTTCCCCCTCCGGACTTTCGAGATCGAAAATCCCTCGAGGCAGCTCGATCTCGTTAACGAACTGGCCGGGATCAGATGCGGCCACCGGAGGTGCCCCTGCGGAACTTGTCACGACAGCTTCGATGTCACCGCTGGTGTTGTGTATGGCGAACGAGGTCATTGCGTCTCCCGTTTCTTGTCTGGGTTGGTCATTACGGTGCGACCTCGGCGACCGAAAGGTAGTGCGATACCCACGGTTGCGAAGAGTCACTCGAAGCCAGTTGGTTAGCGGCGCCGCCAGCGAGAAGCTGTATTTTCCGCCCGGGAGACGAGCTCTAGTGAGCGACCGGCGCGGCAGGGACGCAGCAGCGGGGGCGTGAGATGGACATCAGCCAACACGAGGTGCCCGTCCTGCCTGGAAGCGCCACGCCGTTCGTCGGGCGTGATCGTGAGCTCGACCGGCTGCGCCGGAGCCTGAACTGGTCTGATCAGCGGCGTGGGCGCATCGTCGCGGTGGCTGGCGATCCGGGTATCGGTAAGACTCGCCTGCTCGGTGAGTTTGCCGCGCTGGCGCGGGCCACCGGCTCGCCGGTCTTGTGGGGCCAGGCCACCGAGCTCGAGTGCGACGTGCCGTTCGGGGTGTTCATCAATGCGCTGGACGACTACGTGTCCAGCCTGCCGCCCGGGCGCCTGGCCGGCCTTGGTGCTGATCGCCTCACGCTGCTGCGCGCCGCAGGACCACTCCGGCTGGGATTGGCGGGCGGACGCGGAGCGGGTCTGATAAGTCTCGAGCGGTTCCGGCTGCACCGTGCCATGCGAGCCTTGTTGGAGGTGCTCGCCGAGCCCGACGGCCTGGTGCTCGTGCTCGACGATGTGCACTGGGCCGACGGCGGTTCGGGTGAACTCCTCGAACATGTGCTGCGCCAGCCAGCTCGGGCACGCTTGCTGTTGGCGGTCGCGTACCGCCCGCGCCAGATCTCAGCAAGCCTGGCGAACGCGTTGGCCCACGCGCAAACCCAGGGAATAGCTGAGTTGGTGGAGGTGAGGCCGCTGAGCCTGCCGGACGTCGAGGCTCTGCTTGGTCCCGGTGTCCAGCGCGCGCGACGGTGTGAGCTCTACCAGGCCAGCGGCGGCAACCCGCTCTACCTCGAGGCGCTCATCAAGGATGGGATGCGGGAACCCGCCGGGGCCGGCGGGACACCGGGCGACGACGAGAAGGCCCGCGCTCACGGCGGCGCCGCGGCCGCGGTGCAAGCAGCACTGGCAGCGGAGCTCACCACGCTGAGCGAGATCGAGCTGCGGGTGGCGGCCGCGGCCGCAGTCGCCGGGGACACCTTCGACCCCACGTTGGTCGCGACGATCGCCGAGTGCAATACGCAGGTTGCCCTGGTCGTCCTGGACCGGTTGGCTGAGCGTGATCTCCTCCGGTCGGGAGCTGCGCCGGGCACGTGGTGTCATCGGCATCCGGTGTTGCGCAGTGCAGTCTATGAGGCCACCGGCGCGGGTTGGCGGTTGGCTGCACGTGGCGCTGCGTCTGCTGCCGGAGGCGGAGTCGACGCTGGCGATGAGGTGGGGATTGCTCGGCATGCGTGCCACGGCGCTCGGCATTACCGGCAGGCTGGCTGAGAGCCGCGACGTGCTGCACGATGTGCTGGCGCTGCTGCCGACGCAGCATCCCGAACAGCGCGCCCAGGTGGTGGGGTTCTGTGCCCTGATGGACCGGCTGCTCGGGCGACACGCCGAAGCCCGGGCACTGCTGCTGCGCGAGCTCGATGACCTCGTCGACTCCGACTCCGCGGTGACGGCCATGCTGAAACTGGAACTGGCCGCCGGGCGTCTGATGCGCGGCGACGTCACCGTGGACCGGGACTGGGCGCAGGAAGCGGGGGTGACCGCGCGGCGGCTCGGCGATCGGTCCCTGCTCGCCGCTGCGCTGGGAATGTGCGTGCTGAACGACTTCTCCGACACCAGCACCGGCGACCAGTCTTTCTCCTTGCTCGACGAGGCCGCCGAGTTGGTGGATTCGCTGCCAGACAGTGACCTCGCCCGATATGTAACGGCCGCGGTCCACGTCGGGTGGGCCGAGATGCACCTCGAACGGATCGACGACGCACTGCGCCACCTGGGCCGAGGGCTCCGGCTGGCCCGCGCGACCGGCCAGAACCACATGCTCACCTACCTGCTCTTGGGCTACGGCGCGGCATGTGGGCTGTCGGGCCGGCTGCGCGAAGCCGGGGACTGCTTCGACGACGCGTTGGACGCCGCGGCGCTGACCGGCAGCGACGAACTCTGCGTTATGGCTCTGACACATCGGTGCTGGATCACGCTGTGGCAGGGCGACGTCAGCGAGGCGCTTCGCATCGGGGAAGAAGCGGTGGCCTGCGCCGGCGGAGTCAAGACCTGGTCCTCCGCAGTCGCCTACGGCATGCTCGCCCAAGCGCGCCTCTACGCCAACGACCCCGCCGGTTGTGTGAAGCTCCTGCTCCACGCGGGAGAAGGCCCGCAGCTTCGCAGACTCGACCCGGTGTATCGCCTCGGCTGGCGTGAGTTACTCATCGAGGCCACCGCGGCCTACAACCCAGACCAGGCCGCGACATGGGCCGGCCAGGCAGCGGATTTCGCCACCACCACGGCCTTGCCTCGACGCAAGGGCTTCGGCCACCTCGCCCGGGCCTGGGCATTGCGGTCCGTGGATCCAGTCACGTCGGCAACACAGGCGTTGGCCGCTGCCGCATCATTCGATCAGGCGGGCGACGACATCAACGCCGGACGCGCCTATCTGCTGGCCGCAACGACACTGGAAGCCAACGGTCACACTGAACAAGCCCATCACAAGGTCGCACGGGCCCGCGCGCGATTCGACGCCTGCGGCGCCGGTCTGTTCCAAGAGCGCGCGCTGCGCGAGGAACGACGACTCAACGCCCGCGCGCCACGTCAGTCCCAGCGGTCGGTCCAGCTCAACGGTCTCACCCGGCGCGAGACGGAGATCGCGGGACTGGTCAAGGAGGGGATGACGAACCGTCAGATCGCCCAGCGGCTCTGCCTCAGCCCAAGAACGGTGGAGGTACACCTATCCCGCATCCTCGCAAAACTGAACGTCGCTACCCGATCGGCCGTCGCACCCGCCATGACCAAGACCGAAACACGGAACCTATCTACTCGATAATCACCGTAAGTAACAGTAGCTCAGGCCGTATTCCCGACCGTAATCCAAAATTTTGGTCGGCAGACACGGTTGTGAGTCGATAGGCCGCGTTGCGGCACGGGCTCGACTGCTCGGTGGTGCGGGTAAGAGGTTGCCATTTCCGCTTAACGAAAGCTGAGCCGGCCCGCTCAGCGCCGATAAGGGCGTCCACTCAGCCTTGCCTCCTACCTTGGCAGCAGATCGGGCCCATCGGAGGCCTCGTCTGCGCAAACATCAATACTGGATACCTGAGGAGAACTGATGTCCGAACTGAACCTTCCCGCCGGGGACGCTGCTGCTGAGACCGAAGCCGCTGCTCCTGGTTGCGCCTGCACGCTCTTCGCCGTCGTGGACGATGCCGGAGTACTACAGAGAGGGTGCGGAGCGAACAATTCTGACAAGCCCGCGGTGGGGGGCTACAGGGTGCTGTTCAACCAAGACGTGAGCAAATGCGCATGGGTAGCGACCATTGGACTCCCCGGCGTCGGTGTTCCGCCAAGCGGGCAGATCTCGGTCGCTGGGCTTGCTAACGCGAACGGAGTGGCAGTCAAAACGACCAACGCCGTGGGCGCCGCGGCTGATCGTCCATTCCACCTCGCAGTCCATTGCTGCCCCGAAGGAGAAGAAGGCTGAGATTTGCGCTGCTGGCTATGGCTATTATTGTCAGCGACATGGCTAGTGACGCAGGGGATGTTCCGCCCGGGCACTCCATCCCGGGCGGAACATCCGGGAAAGGGAGAAATCTTGATCCCAACCGTCGGATCAATCTTGGTGTGGACGAAGCACAAGAGGCACCGGCGTGCGAGCTCGGGCAGCCAGGCGTCGATCAGCCGGTGAGCGCGGATTTGTCAGCCGAGCCCGCTCTGATCGCGCGGTACAGCCGGATCGTCTCGGGAGCGGGCCCGACCTCCAGGGTTCCCTTGAGCATCCGGCAGCAGAACTCGTACTGCCGGATCGCCTGGTAGGCCCGTCCCTGGCTGGCGTAGCAGCGCATGAGCAGGCGGTGTGCGTCTTCGCGGCACGGGTCGACATCCAGCATCCGGTGGCCGGCGGCGATGCAGTCGTCGAGCCTTCCCACGCTGAGTTGGATACGGCTCATCCGGTCGAGCGCGTCGATGTAGGTAATCCGCAGGTTCTCCCGCGGCAGTAGCGTCCACTGCTCGTAGGGTGCGTCGGACGCAAAACCGCCCCGGTACAACTCCGTGGCCTCGCGATAGGCGACCAGAGCCCGGTCGAGATCGCCGGACCGCTCGGCGCCACGGGCCGCCGACAGCGCCGCCTCGAAACGCTCCACGTCCACGTCGACCTGGAGCTCGATATTGATCCGGTAGCTTCCCTCGGCGTACTCGATCACGTGCAGGTTCGTCACCTCACGCAGCGCCCGCCGTAGCCCGCTGACCGCGACCTGGAGGCGGTTACGTGCCGCGTCAGGCGCCACCTCCGGCCAGAACGCGTCGAGCAGCTCGTCGCGTGAGCACGTGTGGCGCCGCCGGGAGAGCAGGTAACGCAGCACGCTCATGCCACGTTGTCCCGTCCACTTCTCCACAGCCCGGCCATCAACGCTGAACTCGAAGGTACCGAGGAGCCGCGCTTCGACGATCCCCCGCTGCGGTGCGGTGGGCTCGGCGGCCGGGGCTGCCGGCCCCACGATCCGATCTCCCGGCCAGGGTCGACGACGGTGACCGGTGCGACCCTTCAGATGACGCTCCAACGATCGCGCCCAGATCGGGCGCAGCCATCCCCACTCGTCTTCGAGCGGGACAATCCAGGGCCGTAACTCCGACGCCTGGACCGCACCAGCTGCGAGCTGCGGGTGCCAGTACCCCGTTGCCACGCACGTCCGAAGCGCCCCGAGCTGGGCGGGGCTGGACAGGTCGAGCAGGTTGCCGGTAAGCCGGTCGAGCATCGAACGCAGAGTGCCGGACCTGTCGAGAGCGTCGGCGATGACCTCGGCAGGCCACGCACGGCTGGCGTCAAGCACGTCATGCCGGATGGCGGCCCGCCGACCAGCCAGCATGCGAAGCCGGTGTGAACACCAGCCCGAGAGCTCAGCGGCGTCCGCCGGCAGGCTCGGCTCCGACAGAGCCGCGGTCGAGATCACGCAATCCGGGTTGCGGAGAAACACGGTGGGCGAATGGCTCTCGGCCACTGCGACCAAGCTCATGTCCCGCTCGGCCGCGACCCGCCTGATGCCGTCCAGCAGCCGAGCAACGCCGGGGGTGACCCATCCGCCGAGTTCGAGCACGACGACCGCCCCGGCTGGCGCCAGGCGCATCGTCTCGTCCAGCCGGGCATTCGACACCGCTGACGGATCGCCTCGGTGGTCATCAGTCCAGCGATGCAGGCACGCGCTCACCAGCGATTCGGCGATCGCTGCCGGCCGGGCGCCACCGGCCCGCAACCACACGCACCCCTGCCACCGATCCCAACCCTGTATCGCTGCCGCGAGCCGCTCGGCGACGTATGACCCCGGCGGCCCTCGCACCAAGGACAATGGGGCTTTGGCGATCTGTTGCACGTTCGGGTCGGTGAGCCGGCTCACGGTCGGAAGCGGTCGCATCATCCGAGGCAGAAACACGTCAGTCAGCTCCCTCGCGGCCACTCGGTGCGGCTGTGAAGAAAGAGCTCGACCTGGTGCGGGCAGATACCGGCGTCCGGACAACACCGCCACATGGCGCAGCCGGCGTCGAGCGCCACCGATGCCCACAACGGGGCACCCAGAAGGTACCGACCCGGCAGCACCGCTTAACCTGTCCCCCTGGGCGCTACCGAGCGCAGCGGTTCCGGCACGATCTGTCGACAGCCGAATCGGAGTCCGGTAGAACATCAACCCGTGCCGCGGTGAGTGGCTGGCCCTGGAGGGGAGTGCGCGGTGGAGAACGGCTTGGGTGTCAGTGCACGTCGCCTGAACGTCTTCGATGGTCTCGCCCTGCTCATCGCCCTTGGGCTGGTCGGCGCGGGGTTCCTCATCGGGACTGTTAGCGGTAGCGGTGAGACCGGTACCACCACCTCGGTCGAGCTCACTGTGACCCCGAACGAACAAGTCCGCCCGCTACCTCCTGGCGTGACCGCGACATTCCCCCTCTACGTCAACAACACCACCGACTACGGCGTTCGGGTCGCCTCGATCAGCGCAGGCAGTTCGAATGCGATCGAGGGCTGCCCCGCCGGCATCGTCACCAGCACGCCGGTCGAGGGCCCGACGGGCTTCATCAGACCAGCGGGCTATCGGACCTACGACGTCAGCGTGACCATGGCGGCCAACGTGGACGACAAGTGCAGGGGCCAGTCGTTCACCTTGCCGGTCACCGTCACGCTCGCATCTCCTGCCGCTGACCGGTGAGGCCCTCCTGGGACAGGGTGCGTTGATTATTTCGCAGGGTCGAGAAGCCGGGAACGCAGTGCGGTGAGGTCTCCGTCGCCGAGACCGGCGGCCCGGAGGTAGGTCTCAGCGTCCAGCGAAGCCAGTGTGGCGATGATGACCTCGCGAAGCGAAGTACCCGTGCCGGCCAGATACTCATCGATCTTGGGACCTTGATCCTGCTGGCCGAGGAGCTTGAACAGTGGCGCCAGGCCGATGGCGCTCAACGCGTAGTCGGCGGCGATGTGCTCCAGGAAGGGCCGGTAATAGAGCGGCGTACCGAACTGCCCACTGTGGGCCCAGCGGTCCCAGAACTCGGCGTCCTCCGCCGCTTCCAGCGGCCTGCGGACGATGTTCAGGCCAGCTGGCCGTTCGGCGTCAGGTTTGAGTTCGTCGGCGTTGCGCAGGTCGACGATGGTGCGGATGCCGTGCTCCTGAAGCGCCGACCAGCCGTCCGCCGTCAAGAGATCGGGCGCCTCCGAGCGGACGACAGCGCCCCAACGAGTCCCCCGGCCGTCAGTAGTGGGCAAGCCACCGAGGTCGCGGACGTTGAAACAACCGTCCCAGGTCAGGCACCGATCAACGATCATGATGGGATCCAGTCACGTTGTGGCGGGTGCCCAGTTGCCGTGGAAGCCGTGTGGGACGCGAGAGGGCAGGTGGATCTCGGCGATCATCTCAAGACTGGCAGCATCGAGGATAGCCAGGTCGCTGCGGTCGGTGCCGGCGTCGTAAACAAACCCCATGAGCATCCCGTCGTCCTCGGGGGCCTGCGGCGCGTTCGGGACGAAGACGAACTCGCCGACACGCTTGTGGGTGCCCAACCGCCGTGCCGTGGTCCGACCGTGGCGCAGGTCGTGCTTGAGCACCGAGTCGGCGGCGCTGCCCCCGGCGCTGGACGTCTGCATGGCGTACCCGTATCGGTACGGTCGGCCGACGAGGCGGTCGTCGATGCGCGGGAACTCCTGCGGGTGGTCGTCGAGGCGAATCTCGCGGACTTTGCCGTCGGCGAGGTCGACAGTCCAGCGGTCCAGGGTGGCGGAGCCCTCGTTGGGCCCGTGAAAGTCCGTGGCGAACATCTTCTGGTGCCGCACGACGTCCAGCACGATCGAGTCGCCCTCGTCATAGGCGTTGACCGGGTGAAAGACGTAGCAGGGCTCGACGTCGAACCACCGAACGTCACCGGCGCCGCCAGTGCGCGGCATGACGCCGACGCGGGCCGGATAGCTGGGATTCCACTTGTAGGGCAGGTTCGCGTTTCCGCGCATTCCCTTCCCGGCCATCGCCAGGATCGGATCGGGCACCCGGACCCGGCCGATCAGCGCGGAGAGCACCAGTCTGGCCGGTGCGCGCAGTGCGGGCGGCACGGAGAGCGCGGCGCCCTGCCGGGAATCGAAGGTGACCGGGAGGTCGTAGAACACGACATGGTTTTCGGTCAGCGAGAAGTCGTGCATCATCGGGCTGCCGGTGACCTCGACGTCCACGGTGCGGCGGGTCCGCCCGTCGACGCCGATGACCGAGTACTGCACGCGATTGCCCCGGCCGAACGAGTAGGAGACCGCGTGCAGCTCGCCGGTGTCCGGATCACGCTTGGGGTGTGCGGTGTAGCCACCGTGCAGGGTGCCGTCGAAGTCGCAGGGGCCGACGGTGTCCAGGTCGTCGGTGAGCTCGTAGTTGGCGTTCCCGCCTTCTATCAGCGCGAGAGTGCGGCCGGCGTGGCTGAGCACGTTGGTGTTGGCTCCGATCAGCTCCAGCCCAGCCCGGATAGGGGCGCCGCGGAGTGTGGGCTCACCAAGCGCTCGCGCCACGGCAGGCGTGCGGATCCACCGATTGCGATACCACTCGGCCTTACCGTCTCGCAGGCGCACCCCGTGCACCATGCCGTCGCCGGCGAACCAGTGGTAGGTCTCGGGGTCGACCTCGGCGATCGGGTTCGGTCCATTACGGAGGTACCGGCCGTCGAGATGGGCCGGGATGACCCCGGTGACGGCCAACTCGGTGACCGTACGCTCCCGTGATACCGGTGCGTAGTTACCCTCCAGGTAGTTGTTACCGATGGCACGACCTCCCCGCTCTCGCTCGTTTTGTAACCTTGTTACTCTATCGCATGGAGCCGCCGCACCCAGCCGTCATGATGCCCGTTGCCAGGCCGACGACGGTCGGTGACACCGGCCTGGCAACGGGCCGAACATCAGCGTCGATCCTGCCGCCGCGGCTCCTCGCACAGTCGATCGAACAGCGTCATGACCGCCGTCGCTGCCCCGCGGCTCGTGACGCTTGGCATCCGAGTCTTGACCCCACGTGAGGCGCGACCTACCCTAGGTCTACGATCGGGGACCATGCCATGGAGAGGGGTCACCGACTGTCTGCTGCTTTCACAAATTGCAATTTCGCGCGCCGCTAATCCGCACCGGTCGCGCGTAAGCGGCTGATCACTCCCAATCTAGAGCGACGTAATGGCTGGCGCGGCCATTACCTGGCCTGAGGATTTAGTTCTCCGCCAGCGTGCTCGTACAACTTAGTTTGGTTTTTGGGAGTTCAGCCGGAGGGGAGGGGCACTAGATGAACGTTCGCTGGTTGCGTTCGAATGCAACCTTGCTGGCATTGCTGACAGTCCTTATCGTGACCGTCGCGTTGCTCGCCATCCTGGTGGTGCGCCAACAGCAGAATGAGACTACAGAGCAAGGGAAGGCGTACCTCGAAAAAGTTCGCAGCGATGACGGAGATCCCGTTGTTCCGCTGATCCCGACCGGTCCTCCCCAGCCAGCGGCCGGAGGCCAGCCAGGTGGAAATGCAGCCGCTCCAAAACCGGCAGACACTGGCGCCCCTGCCCATTCCGATAAAACTAAACCTGTGGCCAAGCTGACGCAGCCCGCCGAACCCATCCAACCGGACCAGGCTACCCAAGCCGCCGAGCCCACGCCGCCCGCCAGAACGGACAGATTCACCCAACGCGACGCATACATTCCACCTGATGCACCAAACAAGCAGGCCCGCCCCGAACCGATCAAGCCAGCGCGGCCCGATAAGCCCCAGCGGCCTGACAAGCCCGACGAGCCGCCTAAGGCCACACCGCCCAACAAGCCCGATAAGCCCACTCCCCCCGATAAGCCCGATCAGCCCAGACAATCCGATAATCGCAGTAAGCCCGACCAGCCCCGCCGTCCAGCCGACCCACCCAGCCGGCCCGCCCAGCCCAGTGAGCCGGACAGGCCCAGCTCGCCCGATAGACCCGATAGACCCGACAGACCCGACAGACCCGACAGACCCGACAAGTCCACCAACGGCGCTCCCGCATCTGGCGATTCTGGCAAATCCGGCAAGCTCGATCAGCAAGCTGACAAACCCATCGCGCCCAATAACACCGCACCGCGGAGGACAGCTTCCGACACAAGCGCGTCATCAAGGGCAGATACACCGTCCCCAGTGAACAACGACCCTGAGGAGCCCATCGCCATCCACGAGTAATGCATGTGAACGGGGAAAGGCCGGCGAGTACGTCACCCGTCGTTGGGCACGCTGACGAATACGCCGACAACCCACCGATGTTTTTGCTACCGGTGACGTCGGTGGCAGCATCACCCCATGTCCCGTGTTTGTCCGCTTGCTGGTCATGGGAGCCTCCCCCGCGGTCAGCCATCACGGGCGGCGTAGTCGCAGCACGGCCTGCCGGATCAAGGCTGTCAAGACGATCACGCGCTGCCCATGGGGTGCCGGAGCCCCGCGACCCAGAATAGAACGCGTCGCGGTGGTCGGGCAGGACCGCCAAGTGGAATCTAATGCAGGTCGCGGGGCGTTCACTGGCCGTCTAATGGAACCTAATGCGCAATCCATCGCCCGCACCGCGCGTCTCACGAGCCGCTGCGATCGTGAAACGACCGTGGCTCCCACTCTGCTCCTATGTCGGAGGTGTCGAGAGCGACACGTGGCAGCAGAGAACCACGCACATCGGTGGGGCACGGGGACCTTCCTTGAGTGGAGCCGCCCTTCCAGCAGCTGGACGCGGTCAAGAACGGCACCTACGTCCGGTTGGACCAGCCGACATCAGCAGCTGGGGTTCCCCTCAGTGCTGTCCATTCCCTACGGACTGGACCGGACCGCGACCGCAATCGCCAACGTGCTGGCGTGATCGCCCACTCCGGCGCTGAGGTCGTCCGATCGCGGCGCCGGAGTGCAGCCGCACCGCGGGAAGCTGCCGATCACCGTTAATGGCACCAGCCTCGTCAAGCCCGGCCGCTGTGGGTCGGGCGGTACCGTCCGTCAGAAGCGGTAATAGTGAGCCGTAGACGCCGCTGACCTGCCGCGGGGAAGATCAACGGATGGCTCATGCCGTCCCCATGCCGTCAACAATCGCGCCTGGACGCTTGAATACACCGTCGACGGCACGGCGGGTACGCTCGTGGCTGGATGGCATGAGGTGGGTGTAGGTACGCAGCGTAAAGCCTGGATCGGCGTGGCCCAGGTACTCCGCGAGCGCGGTTATCGACTCGCCCGCGTCGAGCAGCGTCGAGGCGTAGAAGTGGCGCAGTGCGTGGAAGCCGTCAGCGCGTGTCGAGGGCACCACACGAGCTCGTTGGAGTGCGGGCTTCCACGTCCACTGGTTGAACACTGGCCGCCAGGCGGCTGTACGGTCGCGGGAGTAGACGATCAGCTTCGCCTTGATCGGCTCCCCGTCAGGTCGCTGCCATGGGAGCGTCACCG
>JBOHHF010000480.1:0-26676 GCA_050700495.1 Pseudonocardiaceae bacterium | reverse complement strand
ACCCAGCTGGGCAGCAGCGTGTTCGTGGCTCCGCTGTCGACGAGGCACGGCACCAGGACCTCACCCATGTTTCCCACGACGACGTCGAGCACCGGCCGCGGCCAGCCTCCCGGGATGTGCGGCAGCTCGACAAAAGGGAAGATCACGGATGGGACAGCATCGACCCGCAGGTTCTGGGCACAGCAGCTCATCAGGAGCTGACGTATCGCACGCTCATACATGACGCGGAGCGAGGTGTGTCCTGTTCAGGAACGAGGTGTGTCCTGTTCAGGAACATGGTAGGGATGGAGAGGGCTGTAATGCTGGCGCCGACAACTTGATCGCGAACCAGGAAGTATTGATCTTGGGTCGAAATTAGGTTAGGCTCACTAAATATCTTGATACGTAGCTAGTCGCGCAGGCTGCAACAGCAAGGGGCCGCTGCATGACCCACACCGATACTGCCATTGAGTGTCTGCCGGATTCCGTGCTGGAATGTATAGGAAATACGCCGCTGGTGAGGTTGAACCGGTTGTTTCCGCAGCCCGGCGTCGAGGTGCTCGCCAAGCTTGAGTTCATGAATCCGGGCGGCAGCATGAAGGACCGTCCAGCCCGCTACATTATCGAAGAAGGCCTCGCGGACGGTTCGATTCCGCAAGGAGCTCACCTCGTGGAGAGCAGCTCCGGGAACTTCGGGATCGCGCTCGCCATCGCCGCTCGGGTGCACGGGCTGACGTTCACCTGCGTGGTCGATCCCAAGACGACCCACGCGAATATCGCGATCCTGCAGCAACTCGGTGTCGATGTTGACATCGTCGATGAGCCCGACGACGGGGGAGGTTACCTGCAAACCCGGATCCGTCGCGTGCAGGAACTGCTGCAGGAAATGCCCACCGCCTTATGGGTCAACCAGTACGCCAACAATCGCAACTGGCAGGCCTACTACCACGGCACCGGAGCGGAGATATCCGAGCAGCTGGTGCGGTCCCCGGATTACTTGTTCGCCGCAGCCAGTACCACGGGCAGCATTCTCGGCTGCGCCCGGCGCCTGCGTGAGCGTTTCCCCGATCTGCGTGTCATCGCCGTCGACGCCGCAGGTTCGGTCATCTTCGGCGGCCCACCCGGACGCCGGGAGATCCCTGGTATCGGCGCCAGTCGCGTTCCGGAACTCCTCCGGCCGGAAGAGATCGACGAGGTCGTTGAAGTAGACGATCTCGAGGCGGCACACGGCTGCCGCGCTCTGCTGGAGACCGAGGGCATCTTCGCCGGGGGCTCAACCGGCTTCGTCGTGGCCGCGATCTGCAGGACGCTGCCGCAACTGCCGCGGCCCTGCCGCATCGTCACGATCTTTCCGGATCGTGGTGACCGCTACCTTGACCTTGTGTACGACGACGAGTGGCTGGCCGGGCTACGGCGCCGCGAGCTCGACGCGACCGGCTGACCAGCGGCAACAAGGAGAACCGTTGTCCATCGCGATCGAGCGCGCCCCGGCCGGCACGCCACGCATCCTGTACCTGAGCCGTGGCGACGTCGCAGCGGTCGGTGGTGACCACTCCGACCTGTACCTGCAGACGCTGCACAACGCGCTGGTCGCGCATGCCGAGGGCAAGGTAGTGCAGCCACTCAAGCCTTATTTGCGCGCCCACGGCAAGGACGGGCATATCGCCGATCGGATCATTGCCATGCCGGCGCACCTGGCGGACCCCGCTATCTCCGGTATCAAATGGATCGGGAGCAAGCACGACAACCGCAGCCGGGCCGGTCTGGCCAGGGCCAGCGGCGTGATCGTGCTCAACGACCCCCAGACGAATTACCCGATCGGGATCCTCGAAGCCGGCCTGATCAGCTCTTGGCGCACCGCGGCGGTGACCGTCCTGGCCGCCGCCGTTCTGGCCCGCAAGGACTTCACCGATATCGCTGTCGTCGGCTGCGGCGTGATCGGGCGGACCCAGATCGTCGCGTTGCTCCAGCAGTTCGATCACATCGGCACCGTCCACGTCTACGACCTCGACGGAGCTGCCTCGCGGAGCCTCGTGGGGGATATCGCCATCCAGTACCCCTCGGTCACCATGCGGGTGGCCGGCAGCGCCGAGGACGCGGTACGGGCCGGCGACGTCGTCGTGCCGTGCACGGTGACCGACCAGCCCTACATCCCGTTCGGCTGGCTCAAGCGTGGCGCTTTCGTGAGTAACGTCTCGATCATGGATGTGTACCCGGACGTCTTCCTCAACGCGGATAAGGTTGTGGTGGACGACTGGGAGCAGAGCAACCGCGAGAAGAAGATCATCAACCAGCTCGTGTTGGACGGGAAGTTCTCCCGTGAGCAGCTGCACGCCGAGCTCGGCGAGGTGCTGAGCGGGCGACACTCCGGCCGGGACAGCGACGACGAGATCATCGTGCTGAATCCGATGGGTATGGCGGTGGAGGACATCGCCTGCGCCGCGGAGGTTTACACCCGTGCCCGGCGCCAGCAGATCGGTACCTGGCTGAGCCTGTACTGATCGGGAGCAGCCGTGACCCTTGCCTGCCGAGACGAACAGCCATCCGACCTGGTGATGCGAGACCTGGTCGACACGCTGATCCAGGAGAATCTCTGGTCGTTCGCCGACCGCGGGCAGCTGAGTCCACCGGTGGGACTCAGCGGTGAGACGGTGCAGCCCGGGGAGCAGTGGTGCCGTATCGACCTGCCCGATGGATGGGTCTGTTTTCGGGCTTGCCTGGCGGGAGCCTTGCAGGCCTTCCGGCTGTCCCGCACGCCGGTCTGGCATGGCACGAGTTGGGACGCACAGCCACGCCGTCTGGAGCCCGACGAGCTGCTGGAGCTGCTCGCCGCCAGCCGCCCAGGTACTGTTTCGAACCTGCCTCATGCCCCCCAGGTCGGTGCTGACCTGCGTACGGCGGTGCAGCACACCGCGGTGGTCCTCGCCGGACGGGCCCGGCTGACCGCCCCGTGGCTCGGCGGGCTGATCACCGGGGAACGGCTTGCCGCCACCCGCAACCGTCCCTTCCACCCCACTGCCCGCGCCGCCATCGGGTGGACGTCCGACGAGCTGACCTGCTACGGGCCGATGCGTCAGCAGCCACTCGGTCTGGATTGGGTGGCGGTGCGCCGGGATCGGTTGCGGCATGGTTGCGCAACCGGCTCCGACCGGCTGCACGAGATGCTGCTGAACGAGGCAGATTGCCAGCAACTGACCGACGCAGTGCACCGCGCCGGCCTAAGTCTCGACGGCGTGCAACCGCTGCCGGTGCACCCGTGGCAGTTCGAGCACGTGCTGCCCACCACGTACGCGGCCGAACTGGCCGGGGCCGAGGTGGTACCACTCGCCCGCGGGCTGGGCGGGTTCTATCCCACCGCCTCGTTGCGCACGATGGCCACCGCCCCCGAGACCGAGATGCACGTCAAGCTCCCGCTCGGGGTGGCCACTCTGGGCGCGGCCCGGTTGCTGCCGCCCCGCTATCTGGACAATGGGCAGCGAGCACAGCGCACCATGCAGCAGCTGATCGACCGGTGCGAGGTTCTCCGCCGGCGCGTGCAGCTCTGCGACGAGCGGATCTGGTGCGGTTGGCGGCACCCGTCGGGCGCTGATGAGTTCGACGACCGTCCCGGGCAGCTCTCGGCGCAGCTGCGTAGTTACCCGGCCGGCCTGTTCGACGATCCCGCATGGCTGGTATTGCCGATGGCCGCGCTAGCCGCGCATGAGTGGGACGTGCTGGGCCCGGTCATCGGCCCAGCATCAGGCACTGCGAGCTTCGACGCCGCGAATTTTGACGCCACGGACGCGGTCGAGTTCTTCGGCCGGTTGGCCGAGGCTTTCTGTGAGCTGGGAATGGGGTTCCTGCGCTACGGGGTGCTGCCCGAGCTGCACGGTCAGAACGTGGTGGTGGTGCTGCGAGACGGGGTGGTGGACCGGTTCGTGTTGCGCGACCACGACACGTTGCGGCTGTACCCGGACTGGATGGCCGCCGAGAGCGTGGCCGACCCGGGGTACCGGATCACGTCGGGCGCAACGCAGTCACTGCTCCTGCCGTCGGCCGAGGCACTGGTCGGCTACCTGCAGACACTGGGGTTCCAGGTCAACCTGTACGGCATCGCGGACGCATTGTGCCGGCACTACGGCATCGACGAGCGCGTGCTGTGGGCGCAACTGCGAGGCGCGGTCGTCGGCACACTCGGCCGTGTCGCGCTGCCCAGCCGGGTCGCTGATGTGATCGAACGTGAACTCCTGCACGCGCAGACGTGGCCGAGCCGCCTCGTACTGGGACCGCTGCTCCGCCAGGGGAGGTCCGCCGGCGTGAGCATGCCGACCGGCACCGGCCGGGTACCCAACCCGCTGGCGCCGGTCGTCGCGGCGCGGTGTTCATGGTCGCGAGTGATCGCGCGACGGGCTGCCAGGCAGCGACTGCTCAACGCATTCCTGCGGGAAACCGGTGTGCCTGTTTCCGTCGACGGCACGCTGCTGCGGGTGCCGTTGCCCGGATCACGCGGTGTTCTGCTGGCCGGGGTCGAACACTGGTCGGTGCTCGGCCACCACATCTATGGCGACGAGTTCCGATTCCAGCCCGACGGCGGCGAGGCGGTTGCACTCGGGCACCACGAATTGGTATCGGTGCTGCTGACCGAACTGGCCGTCGTTGTACCGGCAGCCGATGATGCGCAGGCGCGGCAGCGGCGCCAGAAGGAGCTGGCCGCCCAGATCGGCAACAGCGTGCTGCACACGACCCGCTACCTGCAATGCCACGGTCGACCACCACCGGCTGTCTCGGATCCACTGGCGCTGACCCGGCACGCTGAGCAGTCGTTGCGCTTCGGTCACCCTTTCCATCCCACTCCCAAGAGTGCCGAGGGGTTCAGCGCGGGGGACCTGGCGGCGTACGCGCCCGAGCTGGGCACCTCCTTTGTGTTGCACTACTTCGCGGTCGCTCCCGAGCTCCTCCTCGAGGACCGATGGTGTGCTGCCGCGTGGGTTCCTCCCGAGGTTCACCAGCAGGCGCAGGGGTTGCTCGGGTCGGACCTGGGGAACAGGACACTGCTCCCGGTGCACCCGTGGCAGGCTGGTCATCTGATGCGGCAAGACGCCGTCGCCACCCTCGTGGACAGCGGGGGCCTGGTTGCTCTGGGCCGGCTCGGCCGCCCGGTGTACCCGACCTCGTCGGTGCGCACGGTGTGTGATCCCACCTTCACCAGCTCGTGGAAGCTACCGCTGCACGTCCGGATCACCAACTTCGTCCGCAACAATCCCCTGGAGCACGCCCGGCGGGCGCTGGACGCGGGCCGGTTGATCGGCACGCTGCGCAACGGGTGGGCGCATGAAGGCTTCGAAGTGCTGCTGGAAACCGGATACCGCACGATCGACATCGACGACGCAGCACTGGCCGCCGACGTCACCGTGCTCTACCGCGAGAACCCGTTCGCCACGTGCCGGCAGGCGCCCCAGGTGGTGGCGGGCTTGCTGGAAGAGGGCGCCGAAGGGGAGGAACCCGAGCTGATCCGGTACGTGTGGCAGGCTGCCGACCGTCCGCAGGTCTACCCGGCGGCTGATCACGTCGCTGAGTGGTTGCGCCGCTACCTGCAGATCTCCCTGCTGCCACTGCTCGCGGTGTTCACCGCGGACGGTGTCAGCCTGGAGGCCCACGTGCAGAACTCGTTGCTGCACCTTGAGGACGGCTGGCCGGCCCGGTTTTTCGTCCGCGATATGGAGGGCGCCAGTGTGAGCCGGCAACGGTGGGCGACTGCGCGCCCGTGCTGCGCTGGCAGCCCAGCGCTGCGCGCCGACAGCCCGGTGCTCTACGACGACGCCGAGGCGTGGTCACGCTGGAAGTACTACGTCGTCACCAACCATCTCGGGCATCTGATGCACGTCCTCGCCAGGCACACGCATATCGATGAGTTGCTGCTGTGGCGGGTGGTGCGAGATGCGGTGCGAACGGCGCAACCCAGCCGGTACACCCGCGATCTGCTGGAGTCGCCGGTGCTCCCGGCCAAGGCCAACCTGATCAGCCGCCTGACCGGCCGCGGAGAGCGGCCGCTGTACGTGACCGTCCCGAACCCGCTGCATGAGGTGATCCGTTGACTGCCGCGTCGAGCACGCCGGAGCTCATCGAGCGGGCGCTGCGCGCCCCGCAGTTCGAGCAGGTACGTCGACGGCTGTTCCGGCAGTTGCTGGAGTCATTGCTGTACGAAGGGATGCTGGCGGCGCGTACCGTTGGTGGGCCCGCCAACGGTGGCCCCACCGATGGACCCACTGATGGACACTGCGCTGTCGACGGCACCGACGAGCACGGCGACGCGGTCAGTTATCTGTTCACTGCAACTCGGCGCTACGGGTTCGACCGGATCCGGCTGGGACCTGAGCCGGTCCTGCGCTGCGCATCCGGTGGCAACGCCGAGGCCGACTCCACGACGAGGTTCCTCAGCGAAGTGCGCGGCGGCCTCCGTGCGGGCGGGCCGCGGGTGACGACGTTCGCCCGGGAGCTGGAGGCGACCCTGGTCAACGACACGCTCGCGCAGTACGTGCGGGCGCAACGCGGTGACGTGCTGTGCGGTGACATTCTTCGGGGCGGTGACTACGACACGCTGGAGTCGGCCATCACCGACGGACATCCGTACCACCCCGCGTACAAATCCCGGATCGGCTTCGACCTGGCTGACAACTTTGCCTGGGGACCGGAGTTCGCTCATGCCATCCACCCGTTGTGGCTGGCCGCGCACCGGGGTACGGCAACGGTGTCGGTGTCCACCGAACTGCGTGAGACCACTTTCCTGCGTGACCAGCTCGGCCGGGTCTTTTTCGAGAAGTTCCAGCATCGGATCCGTCAGGCCGCAGCGGTTCCCTCGGACTACACGTTCGTGGCGGTCCACCCGTGGCAGTGGCGGGAACATGTCAGCCGTGCCTTCGCGGCGCAACTGCGCAACCGAGAACTCATCGTGCTCGGCGAGGACCCGCACGCTCACCTGGCCCAGCAGTCCCTGCGTACCCTGGCCTGCCGGGATGTCCCCGAACGGGCGTCGGTGAAACTGGCGTTGTCGATTGTCAACACCTCGACCAGCAGGGTGCTCGCCCCGCATACCGTCGGCAACGCGGCGCTGATCTCCGATTGGCTGCGCGGGGTCGTCACCGGTGACCGCTACCTGCGCGACGAGCAGCGGCTGATCCTGCTCAGCGAGGTGATGGGCGTCGCGGTCGACCCCACACCGATCTCCGAACTGGTCCGCGAGGACACCTACGGCGCGCTGGCCTGCATCTGGCGGGAAAGCCTGCACGTTCACCTGCAGCCCGGTGAGCAAGCGGTGCCGTTCACCGGGCTCACCGCCCGCGAACTCGACGGCACCCCGCTGGTGGACCCGTGGGTGCGCGCCTTCGGCGTACGGCGCTGGGTCGAGGAGCTGGTCGCCGTGAGCGTCCTGCCGCTCGTGCACCTGCTGCAGTGCCACGGGATCGCCCTGGAAGGGCACGCGCAGAACATGGTGCTGGTGCACTCCGCAGGCCGTCCGCGACGGCTGGCGATGAAGGACTTCCACGACGGTGTGCGGTTCTCCCGGCGCTACCTGGCCAACCCCGGGCGGTGCCCGCAGCTCGCCGGGACGCCTGCGCACCACACCAACCGCAACTCCTTTGTCGAGACCGACGACCTGACCCTGGTCACCGACTTCCTGCTGGACGCCCTGTTGTTCATCAACCTCGGCGAGCTGGCGATGCTGCTGGCGGACTGTTACGGGTTCGGCGAGCCGGAGTTCTGGGCCGTGGTGCGCCGGGCGATCCAGGCGTATCACCGGCGCTTCCCCGAGCTCACCGACCGGTTCGCGCGCTTCGATGTGTTCAAGCCGACCATCGCGGTGGAGCAGCTGACGACCCGACGGCTGTTGCCCGACACCGAGCTGCGGCTGCACACGGTGTCCAACCCGCTGTGCGGTCGAACTGCGGTGGTGGGCAGTCCGACCGCGGGGGATGGATGAACGGCAGGCTGGCGACGCTGATCCTGGACCGGGCCGATGGGAGCCGACCGGTATGCCTGTACTGGTATGACCTGGGCCAGCTGACCGAGCACGTCCGCTGGGTGATCGGGGCGCTGCCCGACCGGTGCCGCATGTTCTACGCCATGAAGGCCAACAGCGCCGAGCCGCTGCTGCGCGCGCTGGCGCCCCTGGTCGCCGGCTTTGAAGTCGCCTCCGGTGGCGAACTGGCCAAAGCACGCGCGGTGGATCAGCGCATTCCGGTCATCTTCGGGGGGCCGGCCAAAACTGAGGAGGACATCGCTGCGGCACTGGCGCAGCGGGTAATCCGGTTCCACGCAGAAAGCGTGCTCGAGCTGCATCGGATCTCCGCAGTGGCGAGCCGGACCGGTCGGGTCGCCGATATCCTGCTTCGGGTCAACCTTGCCGGCCCCTTCTCGGGCGCCACCTTGTTCATGGCCGGCCGGCCCACGCAGTTCGGCATCGACGAGGCCACCCTGCCCGAAGCGGTCGAGACCGCCCGGGGACTACCCCACCTGCGGCTGGTCGGGTTTCACCTGCACTCATTGTCCAACAACCTCTCGGCAGTCGCCCACCTCGACCTGCTCGAGCTGTATCGCTGCAAGGTGATCGGCTGGGAACGGGAATTCGGGTTTGCCTGCGAGGCGGTGAACTTCGGTGGCGGCATCGGAGTGAACTACGCGGACCTGACCGAGCAATTCGACTGGCAGCGCTTCACCCGGGGGCTGGGACCGCTGGTGATGCTTTCCTTCCCGGCGCACTGGCGAGAGATCGATTTCGAGTGCGGCCGCTTCCTCGTCGCAGCATGCGGCTACTACGCGGTCGAAGTCCTGGACATCAAGCGCAGCCATGGCAAGAACTACCTGGTGATACGGGGTGGCACGCATCATTTCCGGTTGCCCGCGTCCTGGCAGCACAGTCACCCCTTCACCGTCGTTGCGGTCGGCCGGTGGTCGCTGCCCTGCCCCCGCCCGGAGGTCCACGACGAACCCGTGACCGTGGTCGGTGAGCTGTGCACCCCCAAGGACGTACTGGCACGTGACGTCGTGGTGCCGCGGGTTCGCGCCGGGGATCTGCTGGTGTTTCACCACGCTGGGGCATACGGGTGGGACATCTCCCATCACGACTTTCTCAGCCACCCTTACCCGGACCAGGTGTTCCAGTGAACTACGCGGTAGCCTGACCGCCATTCATCGGCGCGGCACGCGCGGCACGCTAAGTCCGCCGCGACCGGTCGATCGGCATTGGTTGCGGTATCGATGAGGAGGGCACGTGTCGGCAGGTCAGATCGCCGCGCTGATTGCCGCTGGCGCGTTCGTCATTTTGGTCGGTCTTCTCGCCGTACCCTTGATCAAACTGGGGCGTACCCTGGACGAGGCGACGTTGGCGATCCGCAAGGCGAGCGAGGAGTCCGATCCGCTGTTCGCCGGTGCGAACACCACCGTCACCCACGTGAACGCCCAGTTGGAGAGACTGGACGGGATCACCGCGAACGCGCAGGCGGTCACTGGCAATGTCTCTGCCCTGACCTCCTTGTTCACCGCGACCCTGGGCGGGCCGCTGGTGCGGGTGGCGGCGTTGTCCTACGGCTTGAACAAGGCGATGAAACAGCGCCGCAAGAGCCGCAAGGCCGCCGAACGCGCAGCACGTCCACGCGGGCGCCGGAGGGGAGGGCGGCAGTGATGCGCATGCTCTGGTTCGGCCTGGGTGTTGCCGCCGGGGTTGCGGCGAGCCGCAAGGCCAGCGCGGCCGCTCGCCGGATGACCCCCGCCGGCGCCGCCGAAAACGTCAGTGATGCGATGCGAGAGCTGGCCGCAGCGGTGGGCGCTTTCGGCGCCGAGGTGCGGGCCGGGATGGCCGAGCGGGAGGCTGAACTGCACGCCACCGTCGCCCAGCGCACCGGCATCGACACCGTACCGCGGCAGGCCAGCGCCCGGGCGGGGAGAGCCTCCGCGCGGGCCTAGACCCCCCACCCATCCCGTTTGTCGAGGAAGACCCGTGCAGACCCACGAGATCCGCCACCGGTTCACCGAGCATTTCGAACGCTCCGGGCACACCGTGGTGCCCAGCGCCTCGCTGCTGTTCGACGATCCTAACCTGCTGTTCGTCAACGCCGGCATGGTGCCCTTCAAGCCGTACTTCCTCGGACAGGCGACGCCGCCCTACCGTCGCGCAACCTCTATCCAGAAGTGTGTGCGCACCCCGGACATCGATGAGGTCGGAAAGACCACCAGGCACAACACCTTCTTCCAGATGGCCGGCAACTACTCCTTCGGGGACTACTTCAAACAGGGCGCCATCGAGCACGCCTGGCAGCTGGTGACCGGCTCCATAGACTCCGGCTGCTATGGCTTTGATCCAGACCGCATCTGGGTCACCGTGTACGAGAACGACGACGAAGCCGAGCGGTTCTGGCGCGAGGTCGCCGGGATGCCCGCTGAGCGGATCCAGCGCCGCGACGGCAAGGACAACTACTGGGACATGGGCGTTCCCGGTCCGGGTGGACCTTCCTCGGAGATCTACTTCGACCGCGGTCCGGAGTTCGGGCGGCCCGGTGGCCCGGTCGTCGATGAGGATCGCTTCCTGGAGATCTGGAACCTCGTCTTCATGCAGGACGAGCGCGGCGAGCGCAGCCCCAAGGACGGCCACCCGGTCGTCGGGTCGCTGCCTGCGAAGAACATCGATACCGGGATGGGTATCGAGCGGGTGGCGTTACTGTTGCAGGGCGTACCCAACGTGTACGAGACCGACCTGCTGCGGCCGGTGATTACTCGCGCCGAGCAGCTCTCCGGCCGGCGCTACGGGAAGGATCCCGCCGACGACGTGCGCTTTCGGGTGATCGCCGATCACGCCCGTACCGGCGTCATGCTCATCGGCGACGGGGTGACCCCGAGCAACGAGGCACGCGGCTACGTGCTGCGCAGGCTGCTGCGCCGCACCGTGCGATCCGTGCGCCTGCTCGGCGTAACCGAACCGGTGCTCGGTGACCTCACCGCGGTGGTGCGCGACACGATGGGCCCGTCGTACCCGGAGATCGACACAGACTACGAGCGGATCGAGGCGATCGCCTGCGCCGAGGAGGAGGCGTTCCTGGCGACCCTGTCCGCCGGGTCGCGAATCTTTGATCTCGCGGTGTCCCGGACCCGCGCCACCGGTGGCGCGCAGCTCGCCGGAGACCAGGTCTTCCAGCTGCATGACACCTACGGGTTCCCCATCGACCTCACACTGGAGATGGCTGCCGAGGCCGGCCTGTCCGTCGACGAGGCGGGTTTTCGCACGCTGATGGCGCAGCAGCGGCAACGGGCCAAGGCTGACGCTGCAGCCCGCCGTTCCGGACACGGGGACCTCAGCAAATACCGCACTGTGCTGGACGCAAACGGTCGCACCGATTTCCTCGGCTACACCGACCTCACCGCCGAGGCCCGGGTGATCGGTCTGCTCGTCGACGGCACCGGTGCGCCGGCAGCGGGCCAGGGCAGCGCCGTGGAGGTGGTGCTCGACCGCACCCCGTTCTACGCCGAGGGTGGTGGCCAGCAGTCCGACACCGGCTGGCTGGTAGGTAACGGGTTCACCGTCGAGGTGGCCGACGTGCAGTCTCCGGTGGACGGCCTGTCGGTGCATCGCGGACTGGTCGTGTCCGGTGAGGTTCGCCTGGACGCTCCGGTTTCCGCCGAGGTGAATGTCACTCGCCGGCAGGCGGTGGCCCGGGCGCATTCCGCGACACATCTGGTGCACGCCGGGATAAGAAGAGCTCTGGGTACCAGCGCCGCGCAGGCCGGCTCGCTCAACGCCCCGGGCCGGCTGCGCTTCGACTTCACCTCGCCGGGTGGCGCGGTACCGCCCAGCGTGCTGGCCGACGTCGAGGACGAGGTCAACGAGGTGCTGCTGCGTTCGCTTCCGGTCACTGCCGATGTGATGTCGAGGCAGGCCGCTCGCCGTGACGGCGCGATCGCGATGTTCGGCGAGAAGTACGGTGGCGCGGTGCGGGTCGTCACCATCGGGGACTACTCCAAGGAACTCTGCGGCGGCACCCATGTCCACAACTCGGCGGACATCGGCCTGATCAAGCTGCTGTCCGAGGCGTCCATCGGTGCCGGGGTACGCCGGGTGGAGGCGTTGGTCGGCCTGGACGCATTCCGCTTCCTGGCCCGCGAGCACGTGCTGGTCGCGCAGCTCGCCGAGCAGTTCAAGGCCCGCCCCGAAGAGTTGCCCGAACGCATCGGTGCGATCACCGAGCGGCTGCGCGCGGCCGAGCGTGAGCTGGAACGGCTGCGCGCCGCCGCGGTGCTCTCCTCGGCGGGCCTGCTGGCCGAGGCAGCCGAGCAGGTCGGCGCGACCGCGCTGGTGGCGGCCCAGACCCCCGAGGGGGTGAGCGGCCCGGATCTGCGGGCGTTGGCCACCGATGTCCGGGGCCGGCTCGGCGAACGGCCCGGGGTGGTGGCGCTGTTCAGCGTCGACCCCGCAGCGAGCAGGGTTTCGTTCGTGGTGGCCACCACCGCCGCCGCCCGGCAGCGGGGGTTGGCGGCGGGTGCACTGGTGCCGGTGTTCGGGCCCGCGGTCGGTGGTCGTGGCGGCGGCAAACCGGACCTCGCCCAAGGTGGCGGCACCGACCCAGCCGGCATCCCCGCCGCGGTCGCGGCGCTGCGCGCTGAGCTAGCCGGACGGAACGGCGCGTGACCTTCCCCGGCCCAGGCGCATCGCGCGGGCTCAGCGGGGTTATCAGGCCGGCGTTTACCACGCTCAGCCCGCTGAATGCTTCGTCCGCGGAGTTGGTGTGATGGGGCGGCGGCTGGGGGTGGATGTCGGGGAGGTGCGGGTGGGGGTGGCGCTGTCTGATCCATCCGGGATCCTCGCGACGCCCCTGGTTACCCTCAGTCGCGACCGGGCCGGGGGCAGCGACCTCGAGGCACTGGCCGCACTGGTCGTCGAGCACGAGGTTGTGGAGGTGGTGGTCGGGCTCCCGCGTACGCTGGCCGGGCGGCACGGTCCAGCGGCGCGCGCGGCGCAGGACTACGCGACCACCCTGGCCGGGCGGATCGGTGACGGTGTGCCGGTCCGGCTCGCCGATGAGCGCTTCACCACCGTCTCGGCTACCCGGATACTCGCCGGCCGGGGCGTCCGCGGCCGTAAGCAGCGGGCGGTCGTCGACCAGGCCGCAGCAGTGGAGATCCTGCAGGGCTGGTTGGAGGCACGGCGGGCCGGCGGTGGCGCGGAGCGCACCCCATGACCAAACCCTCCCCGGCGTGTCCGTCCCTAGTGCGCGGTGTGTCGGCCTCTGGTGCACGGTGTGTCCGCATCTGGTGCACCGCAGAGGCGGCGTGATGGCCGGCGACGCCCGTGGTCCCGCGGAGGGGGCGTGATGACCGACGACCTCGGGCTGTTCAGGGACACTGCCGATGACGTGGAGCTATCCAGCTCGACGACGAAGGCCGGTGGTCGGCGGGAGCGGCGCCAAGCTCTGGAGCGCCGCCGCCGCCGTATCGTGCTCGGCGCCGTGGCGGTCGTGCTGGTGTTGGCGGTCGGGGGGATCTTGTTCGGGATACGCCAGCTAGAGGCGTTGCGCCAGACGCCCGACTACGCGGGCGCCGGCGGTGCAGCGGCCGTCGTGCAGGTCGAGGACGGCCAGAGTCTCAGCGCGATCGCAGCCGCCTTGGTCCGACGTGACGTGGTCGCCAGCGTCCGGGCCTTCACCCTGGCCGCCGAGGCCGATCCTCGAGTCCAAGCGGTCCAGCCTGGTTACTACCAATTGCGGGAGCAGATGTCAGGCTCCGCCGCGGTGGCGAGGCTGCAGGAACCGGCGGCTCGGGTCGGGCGGCTGGAGATCCGCGGTGGTGAGCAGCTCGACGATGTCGGCCTTCCCGATGGTAGGACGGTCCCTGGACTGCTCACCGAGATCTCCCGTGCCAGCTGTGCGGTGAACGGCGGGACGAGCACCTGTGTGAGCTCCGAAGAGCTCCGCACCGCGATGAGCGAGACCGATCTCGTTCAGCTTGAGGTGCCGACCTGGGCGATCGATCCGATGTCGCGAGTCGAGCCGCGGCGGCGCTTGGAGGGTCTGCTAGTTCCGGGCAACTACGATGTGCGTCCCGGCAGCTCGGCCGTGGAGCTGTTGCAGCAGGTCGCCGGCACCTCGGTGGCCCGGCTGCTGGCGGCTGGTTTCCCCGCGTCCGCCGCGGGCGCCGGTTACGGCGCTTACGAGGTTCTGGTGATCGCCTCGGTGATCGAGCGGGAGGCCATCACCTCGGACTTCGGCCGAGTTTCCCGGGTCATTTACAACCGTCTTGCTGCCGGGATGTCACTGCAGATGGACTCCACCATCAACTACCCGCTGGCCCTGCAGCAGGCACGCACGTCGGACGCCGACCGGGCCCGGCCGGGCCCGTACAACACCTACCTCAACGTCGGGCTACCGGCGTCGCCGATCGGGTCACCGAGCGCGGCGGCTATCTCGGCAGCTCTGAACCCGGAGCCCGGCGGCTGGCTGTATTTCGTGAAATGCCAGCGCGACGGTACATCGTGCTTTTCGGTGACGATCGAGGAGCACGGCGCGGCGGTCCGGGACGCCGCTGCCCGGGGCGCGTTTTGACGCTGCCCGTCACGTGTCTGTGGGGACGTTGTCCCCACCCATCCCGCTATCCACAGCTTGCGACCGCGATCCGCTCGTCCGTCGCGCACGCCGGGCAGGCTTTCCTGCGTGGGAAGTGTGTTAGCGGCCGTGAGCGGTGCCGTCGCAGGTGCTGGCGGGGCGATGTTGCTGCGTCGGATCCCGCGGGGTGTTCGGGTGTCGATGCCGGCGTGCACTGTGCTGGTGGCGGCGCTGTGGGCCGTGGTCGGCGAGCGAGCCGGTGACCTACCGGTGTACTGGTGGCCGGTGCCGCTGGCGTTGGCCTGGGTCGGCGTGCTGCTGGGCGCGGCCGACGTCGTCGCCCGGCGGCTACCCGATGCGCTGACCCTGCCTGCGTACCCGGTGGTCACGGTGCTGCTCGCCGTCGCTGCTGCCGGTGTCGGAAGTGTTGACCTACTGGTTCGGGCCCTGGGGGGTGCGCTGCTGTGGGCTGGTGGGTACGCAGCCGTGCGGCTGATCGCTCCGAACGCCCTGGGCGGTGGCGACGTGAAGCTCGCCGGCAGCGTGGGCGCGCTCACTGCCGCCGCATCGTGGCCGGGGTTGCTGGTCGCGGTGCTGATGGCCACCGTGCTGACCGCTGCGGTTGCCGGGCCCGCACGAGTGCTCGGTTACCGTGACGTACCCCATGGCCCCGCCATGCTCGCGGCAGCCTGGCTGATCGTGCTCCATCCCGACCTGCTCGGGTAATTACGTGGTAAACGTAACAGAATGTCGCACTATCTATACCCTAAGTGGTGGTAAAGCCACCCGAATTGGTGATATGTAACGTTGTCGACTTCAATTTGCAATCTTCCGGTAACGGCTCGTTCTTAACGTGCACCGCAAGGCACCCGTCGCTTGAGCGGCCTGACGCGGAGGTTGACCTGTGAGTGACGTGAAGCCGAGAGAACGCATGTTCCGGGCAACAGTGTTCTTGGTGGTCGCCGGTCTTGTCACGGCGGGTTGTGGCAGCCGTACCGGAAGCCAGGGGGCGAGTGCGAGCTCCTGCGTCGACACCTCCGGCGACTCGGTCAAGATCGGGTTTCTGAACTCGCTGTCTGGGACCATGGCGATCAGCGAGAAAACTGTGAACGATTCCCTGTTTCTGGCCGCCGAACAGATCAACGCCAGCGGTGGCGTGCTCGGCAAGAAGCTGGAGGTCGTGACTGAGGACGGCGCGTCTGAGCCGACGGTCTTCGCTGAGAAGGCCACTAAGCTCATCAGTTCCGACTGTGTGGCGTCGACCTTCGGTGGCTGGACGTCGGCGTCTCGCAAGGCGATGCTCCCCGTGTTCGAGGGCGCCAACTCACTGCTGTTCTACCCGGTGCAGTATGAGGGCCTCGAGGCGTCACCGAACATCTTCTACACCGGCGCGACCACCAATCAGCAGATCGTGCCCGGGCTGGACTACCTGAAACAGCAGGGCGTCACATCGCTGTTCCTGGTGGGCTCCGACTATGTCTTCCCACGCACCGCGAACAAGGAGATCATCGCGTACGCCAAGGCCAATGGTATCGAGGTGAAGGGCGAGGAGTACGCGCCGCTGGGGCATACCGAATTCTCGACGATCGTCAACAAAGTGAAGGCTGCCGGGGCCGGCGCGGTGTTCAACACCCTCAACGGCGACTCTAATGTGGCGTTCTTCAAGGAGTACCGCAACGCCGGTCTCACCCCCACCGCAATGCCCGTTATGTCGGTGTCTATCGCTGAGGAGGAAGTCGGCGGTATCGGCGTGGACAACCTGGTCGGCCAGCTGACTGCGTGGAATTATTACCAGACTATCGACTCTCCGAGAAACAATGCTTTCGTGCAGGCATTTAAGACCAAGTACGGCCAGAGCCGGGTGACCTCAGACCCGATGGAGGCGGCGTACACCTCCCTGTTTCTGTGGAAGGCGATGGTGGAGAAAGCTAAATCGTTTACGACTGATGACGTCAAGAACGCCGCAGACGGGGTGAGCTATGAAGCCCCGGAGGGCACCGTCACGGTCAACGGCGAGAACCATCACATCGCTAAGACGGCACTGATCGGCAAGGTTGGTCAGGATGGGCTGATCTACACTGAGTGGACTTCCGGTACCTCGATCGACCCCGACCCGTACCTCGCCGGTTACGACTGGGCTAAGGGGCTCACCGGCTGACGAGTGCGAACCGCGGCCTCGTGGAGTTCCCGGAAGGACCCGGTATGGAAGCCCTGTTGAGTCTGCTGTTCGCCGGTCTGTCGCTGGGCTCGGTCCTGCTCCTGGCCGCCCTCGGACTGTCCCTGACGTTCGGGCAGATGGGTGTGATCAACATGGCCCATGGAGAGTTCATGATGGCGGGTGCCTACACCGCCTTCATGGTCCAGGGCGTTATCGCCGACGCCGGGGTCTCGCTGCTGGTGGCCATCCCGCTCGGCTTCCTGGTCGGTGGCGTGATGGGGGTGATCCTGGAGGCCACCCTGATCCGCCGGATGTACCACCGGCCGCTGGACACCCTGCTCGTGACCTGGGGAGTCGCGCTGATCCTGCAACAGGCGGCCCGGGACATCTTCGGTGCTCCGAACGTCGACGTTCGGGCCCCTGGTTGGCTGTCTGGCAGTGTCAACATCGGTATCGCCCAGGTACCCGCGACCCGGTTGTTCATTCTGGCGCTGGCGGTGGCCGCCGTCGTCGGACTGTCCCTGCTGTTGAAGACGACGTCGCTGGGACGCCGGATCCGAGGCGTCGTGCAGAACCGGGACCTGGCTGAGACGGTCGGCATCTCCACCCGGAGCACCGACCGGCTCACCTTCTTCATCGGCTCCGGCCTGGCCGGGATCGCCGGTGTGGCGGTGACCCTGCTCGGCTCCACGGGCCCCACCCTGGGCACCAACTACATCGTCGATGCCTTCCTGGTCGTGGTGGCAGGTGGCATCGGCCAGATCAAGGGCGCCGTGATCGCGGCGTTCGGGCTCGGCCTGCTGCAGGCCACGTTCGAGTACTCCACCACGGCCAGCATCGCGAAGGTCATGGTCTTCGTGGTGATCGTCGTCTTCCTGCAGATCCGGCCACAGGGCATTTTCAGTGTCCGGACCAGGAGCCTGGCATGACGGCGCTGAGTGCCCGGTTCAGGGGCAACCACGGTGTGCTGCTCGGTTTCGTGATTGGTGCACTCGTGCTGCTGGTGGTGGCTCCGGCCGTGCTCTCGGACTTCCGGCTGTCGCTGCTCGGCAGGTTCGTCTGCTTCGCGATCGTGGCAGTCGGGATCGGCCTGGCTTGGGGGCGCGGCGGCATGCTGACGTTGGGCCAGGGCGTGTTCTTCGGTCTGGGCGGCTACGTGATGGCCATGCACCTCAAGCTGTCCGACGCCGGACCGTCTGGAGTGCCCGACTTCATGCGGCTTTACGGGTCGGGCCAGCTTCCCTTCTGGTGGGAACCGTTCCGTTCCCCGGTGGTGACCCTGCTCGGAGTGGTCCTGATCCCCGCGTTGGTGGCTTTCGGGCTCGGTGCCGCAATCTTTCGCCGGCGGGTGCGCGGCGCGTACTTCGCCATCCTGTCCCAGGCGCTGGCGGTGGCCTTCGCGACGCTGCTGACCGGCCAGGTAGCCACCATCGGCGGGTTCAACGGGCTCAACGGGTTCCGCTCGTTCTTCGGCTACAACCTGTTCGACCCGGTGAACAAGCGGATGCTGTTCTACATCGCTGCGGTCACGCTGCTGGTGATGCTGCTGATCGTGTGGCAGCTCTACCGCTCCCGGTACGGTGAGCTGCTGATCGCGGTCCGCGACCAGGAGGAGCGAGTCCGGTTCCTGGGCTACGATCCGGCCAATATCAAGGTTGTGGCCTACGTACTGGCGGCGGCCATGGCTGGCATCGCGGGCGCGCTGTTCGTGCCCATCGTCGGAATCATCTCACCGGCCAATGTCGGCGTTGTGGCGTCCATCGCCTTCTTGATCGGGGTGGCCATCGGCGGTCGGGCCACGCTGTTCGGCCCGGCGCTCGGAGCACTCGTGGTGGCCTGGGCCCAGACCACGCTCTCGGAGAGCTTCCCCTCGTTTTGGACCTACTTCCAGGGTGCACTGTTCGTCCTGGTGGTGGCCTTCCTGCCGGGCGGGTTGTCATCAGTGGTTTCTGGGTTGCGCAGACCTGATGCACGGACCAGCTCAGCCGATGACCCAGTCGAGCCACCACCGTCGACTCGGCCACCCGACGCGGCGAGCTCGCAGCCGGAGGTTGGACTTTCCGGAGTCCGCGCCGGATCAGAGGCAGGTGGAACAGGATGACCGCCGACGTACTTGGTCCCGCGGAGGCGGCGTCATGACCGCCGACGTACTTGGTCCCGCGGAGGCGGCATCATGACCGCCGACTACCTCGAACTGGCCGACGTGCGGGTGGTCTTCGACGGGTTTGTCGCCGTCGACGGGGTCACGATGACGGTGCTGCAGGGCGACCTACGGTTCTTGATCGGCCCCAATGGCGCAGGCAAGACCACCCTGGTCGACGCGATCACCGGACTGGCTCCGGCCACCGGATCGGTCCGCTTCGGCAGCACCGAACTGATCGGCCAGAAGGTGCACCGGATCGCCCGGCGGGGCATCGGACGTACCTTTCAGACCGCCAGCGTGTTCGAGAAACTCACTGTGCTGCAGAACCTCGACATCGCCGCCGGCGCCAGCCGCCGGCCGTTGTCGCTGCTGCGTCGCCGTTCGTCGGTGCCGCAGCAGGTCGAGGACACTCTGGAGACCGTCGGATTGAGCGACGTGCAGGACCGCCCAGCAGGCACGTTGTCCCACGGGCAGAAACAGTGGCTGGAGATCGGCATGCTGCTGGTACAGAACGCGCGGGTGCTGCTGCTCGACGAGCCGGTGGCCGGGATGAGCGCCGAGGAGCGGATCCAGACTGGTGAACTGCTGCGCCGGGTCGGCGCCGAGCGCACCGTCGTGGTGGTCGAGCACGACATGGACTTCATGCGGTCTTTCGCCACCTCGGTCACCGTGTTGCATGCCGGAAAGGTGCTGAGCGAGGGCACCGTGGCGCAGGTGCAGTCCGACCCGAAGGTCCAGGAGGTTTACCTCGGTCGAGCCGCAACTGTGCACGCGACCGGGGAGGTCTGATGCTGACGCTGACGGATCTGCATGTCGGCTACGGGCGGACGACCGTGGTGCACGGCGTGACCGTCGAGGTACCGTCGGATGGGGTCGCCGCTGTCATGGGGCATAACGGCGCCGGCAAGACGACCCTGTTGCGGGCCGCGGTCGGGCTGCTGGCGCCCCGGTCCGGGCGGATCCTGCTGGATGGTGAGGACATCACCCGATGCGGCCCAACGAGCGGGTCAAGCGTGGACTCGGCTACGTGCCGCAAGGACAGCAATGCTTCCCGCAGTTGACCACCGAGGAGAACCTGCAACTGGTAGCCGACACCCGGCGAGACGGCAAGAAACTGATCGGTGAAGCGCTCGACCTCTTCCCAGCCCTGGGCGCGTTGATGTCACGTCGGGCTGGGCTGCTGTCCGGTGGTCAGCGCCAGCAGCTGGCGATCGCCCGGGCGTTGATCACCCAGCCGCGGATGCTGATCCTCGATGAGCCCACCGAGGGCATCCAGCCGTCCGTGGTGTCGGAGATAGAGGAGACCATCCTGTCACTGACCTCCCGCGGCGGCCTTTCGGTCTTGTTGGTCGAGCAACACGTCGGATTCGCGCTAGCCGCAGCGGCCCGTTACTACGTGCTGGAAGCCGGCCGGATCACCTCCACCGGCAACGGCGGGGTGGGTGCCCACCAGCACGTCCGCGCCGCCATGGCGATCTGACCACCCATCCCCGCCTTTCCGCATTCAGCAGGCTCAGCGGGGTTATATGGACCTCTTTTACCCCGTTGAGCCCGCTGAATGGCGTTACGCGTCGGCAACGTGACCGGTAGGATCGCAACAGCTCCAGGATCAATCGTCCCGCCCGAACAGCGGGGTCTCCATCAGCGTGTCGAGAGCCTTCTCCTCGCCCAAAAGTTCCAGCGAGCGTACACAGGAAGGGTTCGTCCTCCGACATTCGTCACGCTGTACGACCACCGCCACCTGAAGTACTCGAGTCGTATCCTGCGCGACCACGGCTCGGCGACAAGCGGCCAGACTAGCGGCCGAGACCTGATGGCTTCTACTGTGCCGTTGCTGGGGAGTCGGGGCTGGGTAAGGAAAGGACCGACATGCTGCTGTCCCCGCATGAGCAGGAGAAGCTTCTCATCCACGTGGCGGGCCAGCTGGCCAGAGACCGTCGGGCGAGGGGATTGCGGCTGAACTACCCGGAGGCCGTGGCGCTGATCACGTCGTGGGTGCTGGAAAGGGCGCGGGACGGGCTGAGCGTTGCTGATCTGACGGCGGGAGGTCAGCGAGTATTGAGTCGGCAGGACGTGCTGGACGGCGTCCCGGAGATGATCACTTCGGTGCAGGTGGAGGCGACCTTCCCGGACGGTACCAAGCTCGTCACCGTGCACCGGCCGGTGCAGTGACCGCCGACGCGCTTGGTCCCGCGGAGGCGGCATCATGACCGCCGACGCGCTTGGTCCCGCGGAGGCGGAGTGATGAGTGCCCCGCAGCCCATCCCAGGCGAGTTGCTGCTCTCTGGTGAACCTGTCGTGCTGGGCGCGCACGCCGGCCAGGAACTGGTCGTGCGCAACCTCGGCGACCGGCCAATCCAGATAGGGTCGCACTACCACCTCGCCGCGGCGAACCCGGCGCTGGAAATGGATCGCGACGCCGCCACCGGGATGCGACTGGCGGTGCCGGCCGGCACCTCGGTGCGCTTCGAACCCGGCATCGAACGGGTGGTGCGGGTAGTACCGCTGGGTGGCACCGGCACCGTGCCGGGCCTCCGATTGGACGTGCCGGACCCCGGGCCGGCGCCCCGCGGCAGCGCGACCAGCGGCGGCCGATGGACGATCGAGCGTAGCCGCTACGCACAGCTCTACGGCCCTACCGTGGGGGACCGGATCCGGCTGGCCGACACCGACCTGCTGCTGGAGGTCACCGAGGACCGCTGCCGCGGCCCGCACGGCGGCGACGAGGTGGTCTTCGGCGGCGGCAAGGTGATCCGGGAGTCGATGGGCCAGGCTCGAGTGTCGCGGGCCGACGGCGCGCCGGACCTGGTGATCACCGGTGCTGTGGTGCTGGACCACTGGGGAGTCGTCAAGGCCGACGTCGGGGTGCGCGACGGCCGGATCGTCGGCCTGGGTAAGGCTGGCAACCCCGACATCATGGACGGGGTGCACCCCGCACTGGTCATCGGCCCGGGCACCGAGGTGATCGCCGGCAACGGGATGATCCTGACCGCTGGCGCGGTGGACAGCCACGTGCACCTGATCAGCCCGCAGCAGGTGCCCGAGGCGCTGGGGTCAGGCGTCACCACCCTGATCGGCGGCGGCACCGGCCCCGCGGAGGGCACCAAGGCAACCACGGTGACTCCCGGTGCGTGGTACCTGGCCCGGATGCTGGAGTCCCTGGACGAGCTACCGGTGAACATCGCGCTGCTGGGTAAGGGCAACACGGTGGGGGAGCAGGCGCTCTATGAGCAGGTAGCGGCCGGGGCCAGCGGTTTCAAGCTGCACGAGGACTGGGGATCCACCCCGGCGGCGATCGACACCTGCCTGCGGGTCGCCGACGACACCGGCGTGCAGGTGGCGATCCACACCGACACCCTCAACGAGGCCGGCTATGTTGCGGACACCCTGGCGGCGATCGCCGGGCGAACCATCCACACGTATCACACCGAGGGGGCTGGCGGCGGCCACGCGCCGGACATCATCACCGTCGCAAGCGCCCCCTACGTGTTGCCCAGCTCCACCAACCCGACCCGCCCGCACACCGTGAACACCCTCGACGAGCACCTTGACATGCTGATGGTCTGCCACCACCTCAACCCCGCGGTGCCCGAGGACCTGGCGTTCGCGGAGAGCCGGATCCGGCCGTCCACCATCGCGGCCGAGGACCTGCTGCACGACCTCGGGGCCATCTCGATGATCGGATCGGACTCGCAGGCGATGGGCCGAGTCGGCGAGGTGATCCTGCGGACCTGGCAGACCGCGCACGTCATGAAGCGCCGGGTTGGGGCGCTGCCCGGGGACCCGCCGACGTCGGACAACCTGCGGGCGCGGCGATATGTGGCCAAGTACACGATCTGCCCGGCCGTCGCGCATGGGCTCGACGGTGAGGTCGGCTCGGTGGAGGTGGGCAAGCTCGCTGACCTGGTGTTGTGGCAGCCCGCGTTTTTCGGGGTGCGGCCCAGTGTCGTGCTCAAGGGCGGCATGATCGCCTGGGCGGCGATGGGCGACTCCAACGCCTCCATCCCGACCCCGCAGCCGGTCCTGCCCCGGCCGATGTTCGGGGCCGCCGCGGTGAGTGCCGCCGCTACCTCGGTGCACTTCGTGGCGCCGACGGCGGTGCAGGGTGGCCTGGCCGACCGGCTGGCGGTGCGACGCCGGCTGGTGGCGGTGCGCGACACCAGGGCGCTTCGCAAGGCTGATATGCCCCTGAATGATGTGCTGCCGCGCATCGAGGTGGACTCTGAGACGTTCACCGTCCGCATCGACGGTGAGGTGGTCGAACCTGCGCCGGCTGAGGAGCTGCCGATGGCTCAGCGCTATTTCCTGTTCTGATGGTGACGCCGGGGTTGCTGCTCTTGGCCGATTCGCGGTTGCCCACCGGGAGCCACGCTCATTCCGGTGGGGTGGAGGCGGCGGTCCAGCGCGGTCTGCTGCGGGACGAGGCTGACCTGGCGCTGTTCCTGGCGGGCCGGCTACGCGGCAGCGGTCCGGTGCTCGCCGCGGTGGCTGCCACCGGCTGCCTGCTCACCGCCGACACCGACCCGGAATGGGCTCGTTGGGATGCAGCGGCCAGTGCGCGCATTCCATCGGCCGCGATGCGGGAGGCGTCCCGGGCGCAGGGCGCGGCGCTGCTGCGCACAGCCCGCCGGGTCTGGCCGTCGGACGCCCTGGACGCGTTGAGCCAGGCGGGCCGTCCACATCACGCACTGGTCCTCGGGGCCGTGGTTGCTGCCGTCGGGGATGGGCCTGACGCGGCGGCGTTGCTGGCGCTGCACCACCTGCTCGGCGGGGCGTGCTCCGCGGCCGTGCGGCTGCTCGGGCTGGACCCGATCGCCGTCGCCGCGGTGCAGGCGCACGCGGCCGGATCAGCCGAGCAGGTGGCGCGGGCGGCGACCCAGGTGGCGAGCGAGGTAGTCACCCAGCGGGATACCGGCTTGCTGCCCAGCACCGGTACCCCGTTGCCGGAGGTGCTGGCTGAACTGCACGCCCGCATGGAGGTGACTCTCTTTGCATCGTGAGGACGACAGCGATCGGATGCCGGTTCCCGCGGTCGGACCCCGGCACCGGGCACTGCGGATCGGCATCGGAGGTCCGGTCGGCAGCGGCAAGACCGCGCTGGTCGCGGCGCTGTGCCGGACACTGTGCGGCGAGCTGTCGGTGGCGGTGGTGACCAACGACATCTACACCACCGAGGACGCCGACTTCCTGCGTACCAGCGGGGTGCTGCCCGACGAGCGGATCCGGGCGGTGCGCACCGGCTGCTGTCCGCACACCGCGATCCGCGACGACATCACCGCCAACCTCGACGCCGTGGAAGAGCTCACCGCCCGCCACGACCCCGATCTGATGCTGGTGGAAAGCGGCGGAGACAACCTCACCGCCACGTTCAGCTACGGCCTGATCGACGTGCAGGTGTTCGTGCTCGACGTCGCCGGTGGCGACAAAGTCCCCCGCAAGGGCGGCCCCGGGGTCACCCGCTCCGACCTACTGGTGATCAACAAGATCGACCTGGCCCCGCTGGTGGGAGCAGACCTGGACGTGATGCGCCGGGACGCAGCGGCGGTCCGCGGAGATCGGCCTACCGTGCTGATCTCACTGCGCGAGCAGCCCGATGCTGGACCAGTCGCGGACTGGGTGCGCAGCCAGCTCCAGTCGCCCGCGCACCGGTGAGAGCCCGGGCGGAGCTGACCGCCGAACCCGGGTGCCTGCGATGGCGTTGCGCTGCTCCGATTGTGTTACACCAAACCGGTCCGCGCCGGATGCACCTGGTGCAGGCGGCCGGTGGCCCGCTGGGTGGTGACGAGCTGGGATTGGACGTCCATCTCAGTGCTGGCTCAGCTCTGCGGCTGTGTTCTGCGGCGGCGATGGTGGTCCAACCAGGCAGTTCTGAAGCAGCAGCGCGCTGGACCGTGGCTGCCGACCTCGCTGAGGGGGCAATGCTGGACTGGCGCCCGGAGCCCACTGTCATCTGCGACGGCGCCGAGCTGCGCAGCAGCATGACCGTCGCGTTGCGGCCTGGCGCTGGGGCCATGCTGCGCGAGGTGGTGGTGCTCGGCCGGGCCGGGCAGCGCGGCGGGTGCTTCCACGGTGAGCTCACCGTCGACTACGACGGTGACCCGCTGCTAGCGCACACCCTGCTGCTGGACGGCGCCGATCCGGTGTTGGCGGGCCCGGCCGGCACCGGTGCGGCACGCGCCATCGGGACGCTGGTGATGGTGGGGGAGGCAGCTGGCGGGCCACCGGATGACGCGGGGGAGGAGCCAGGGCTGCGCTGGGCCTGCTCGGCACTCGATGGCCCCGGTTGGCTGCTGCTTGTCCTCGGCGACCGAGCCACCGACGTCACCAGCCTTCTCGACCAAGCCGCGCAGGAGGTCAGCGCATGCATAGCCCTGGCTACGCGCCATTCATCTTCGCGATGATCCACAATACAAAGATGATCGCACCTACTCCACCCCTCGGTGAACACACCATCTGGACCTCGCGCCGAAACGGCTGGGACTAAGCGAACGCTTGTGGCGCATGGGAAAGAGTTCATCGAACTCCACCTATGGAGCAGTCCTGATTGGGCCGCTCGGTGCCTCTCAAGCTCGGAAGCAACATGTTGCCGGGGTTCAAGGCGCGTCTGGGCATTCGTCCAGGGTTCGACTGGCGCATCAGATAGTGATCGGCCGCAACCTCGGGATGTGTTGCCAAAGCGCTCAGCTGACCTCGCCATGTGGTCACAAGTTGGCTGACACGGACCGGGGGTGGTTGGTGTGCCGCGACGTCGGACGAGGACGTGGCGGCGACGCTCATCGCCACCGTTCCGTGCGTGGGGAATAGTGCTGTTGACGGTGCTGATTCTCCTCCTGATATTACAACAATGGATCATGGGCGGCTGGGTTGCCGCAGTCTTGATCTTCTATCTGCTCGTGGTGCGCCAGACCCGATGCCGCGTGGAGACCAAGCTTCATCGGCCGTGCCTTTGGCGAGTCCGAGGCCTACTGGGCTGTTGTGACTACCACCTAGGCCTCAAGCGGGGACTTCCCCGACTGGTGCCTGACCATGGTTTCGGCCTGCCTATGTTCATGTGGCCGCGCTACGGCGTGGCACCTGCAGATGGGAAGGTGGAACCACAGCCATCGCCAAATGCCCGCGGTACGGCCGCAGTTGCGCCGCGAGCGCAGGGGATCTCCATCGACCGGGCCATGATGTGGCTTGCAGTGGGGAGCCTTGCGGTCGCCTTCGCGAGTTTTCTCCGCGATGTCCTCGCCGGATGACAACCAAGGGCGCGCTCTGCCTCCAGCTACTCGAGCGCAGAGCTCACCGCGCGCCACAACCCCGATCTGGTGCTGGTAGAAAGCGGGACTGCGCTGGGCATGCACCGCACTCGACGGCCCGGGCTGGCTGCTGCTCGCCTTCAGCGACCGCCCGGCAATGGTCGCCGCGCTGCTGGACAAGGCTGCGGCTGCACTATCACGGAGTGTAACGTCTTGGTAACGACATGTAACGCCGAATTTCTCCTCAGCGATATGTCCCTTGCCAATGGTCGAACTGGACCATCACTGGAGATTGATGAAGGGGCACCCGAGTGAGGATCACAGAAATCTTCGGAATGAGCGTCCGCAGCTACGGTGGTAACGGCTACGGAGGCCCCGGTGGTCACGCCTACGGTGGCCACGGCTGTGACGGCCACCACGGCCACGATGGTCACCACGGCCACGATGGTCACCACGGCCGCCACGGCCATGGCTACCACGGCTGTTACTACGGCTGTCCTCACGGCTACTACCGTTACTGATAGCACGGCCACAGCGGCTCGACAGCCCTGCGCGGGTGGGCGGTGGCCTCCACTCCCGTGAGCGGAGTGGAGG
>JBOHHF010000479.1:0-4649 GCA_050700495.1 Pseudonocardiaceae bacterium | reverse complement strand
AGGACGACAACACCGGATCACCGTCACCGGAGACCCCAAGCCCGACCCGGATCTAGACCTCATCGCGCAAGCTCTGGTCATCATCGGCCGCCACCTCGACGCCGACCGCGGACGGTGCTGCTGATGGGCACGGTGTTGACCAGTTACGGCGATGCCGGCTACGCCCACGAGGGCTACGCCGCCCACGTGCTGGATGACGATTCGATCACCAGCACCTACAGCGACGAGACCGAACCCCGGATGATCGGCCAGGTGATCGCCGCGTGCGATTGTGGATGGACCGGTGTCACCCGCTACCCCACCACAACCGGGCCCTTCGATGAGGACGCCGAACAACGGGCTCTCACCGAGTGGGAGCACACCCACGCCCGACCCACCCTGCGACGTCTCCAACTCGAAGAGTTCGACCGGCTCGGCAGGCGCCTTCGAAGTCTCGCCCGATACAGCGCCACACTGATGCCCGACTCGCTCGAGGGGCAATCGCGCGCTGCCCGCCGTGCCCTGCTCGACCAGGTGCTCGAAGACTTGGACCGGGCCGCCGAGTTAGCCCGGCAGCTGCAACACGCCCAGGAGTGACCAGCACCGGGCCGGGTGTCTCGGAGCGCAGCCGGACAAGACACCAAGACAGCTATCATGTGAACAGGTCAGCCATGTTCAGAACTGCCCCGATGAGGCAGAGAAGGGAGAACCGCAGAGTGACACAACAGTCACCAGATGCCCAGTCCGATGCCGTCGGCTATCTCCGCGTCTCGTCACTCGGGCAGGTAGAGACGGACTTCAACCCCGAAGGCATCTCACTTCCCGCCCAACGCAAGGCCATCACCACGCGCGCGAAGGAACTCGGCGCCGTCATCGTCACCGAGTTCACCGACCCCGGCAAGTCCGGGAAGTCGATCGAGCACCGCGACGCCTTCCGGGAGATGATCGCCTACCTCAAGGCCAGCCCGAACATTCGCTACGTCATCGTCTACGCCCTCTCCCGCTTCGCGCGCAACAGGTACGACGACGCGGTCATGATGATGACGCTGGAGAAGCTCGGCGTGACGCTCATCTCGGCCACTGAGAAGAATCTCGACGAAAGCCCCGCCGGACGCGCCATGCACGGCATGATCGCCGTCTTCAACGAGTACCAAGTCCTGGTGTCCGGTGAAGACATCAAATACAAGATGGGCCAAAAGGCCAAAAACGGCGGCACGCTCGGCGTCGCGAAGATCGGTTATAAGAACGTCCGCGTCACCTACGAGGGCCGAGAGGTCCGCACCATCGACGTCGACCCCGAACGCGCTCCCTTCGTTAAAATGGCTTTCGAGCTATACGCCACCGGGAACTACGGGTTCCGCGAACTGCGCCATGCTCTCACCGACGCCGGCTTGCGCACCAAGGGTAACCGCCGCTACGGCCCCAGGCCGATCTCCATGCACAGCCTCGGCGCCATGCTGCGCGACAGGTACTACCTCGGCTACATCACCTACGGCGGCATCGAGTATCCCGGCCGGCACGAGCCGCTCATCGACCCCGAACTCTTTGGCAAAGTGCAGAAAGTGCTCTACACGGAACGCAACGCCGGAACCCGTGAACGCGTCCACGACCACTACCTCAAAGGCACCATCTGGTGCGCCCGATGCCGCCGCCGGCTCATCCTCCGGCCCAGCACCAGCAAAACCGGCCAAGTTTACTTCTACTACATCTGCCGCAGCGTCCAGGAAGCCGACTGCGACCTCCCCGCGCTGCCCCTCCACAAAGTCGAACACGCCGTCACTCAACACTACAGCCACATCAGCATCTCTGAACGACACCGTAAAGCACTCGAAAGTCTTGCTGCATCAGCAGCAGACGATTCACACCAGACGACGGCCAAGCTTCGCTCCTCCCTGCGTGCGCAACTCACCGAACTCGATCGCCAGGAAGACCGATTCCTCGACCTCATCGGCGACCCCGAATGGCCACAAGACAAAATCAAAGCACGACTACAGAAAGTGAGAGAAAACAAACAACGCATCACCCACCAACTCAAAGGAACCGTCGACGACCTCGAGCCCGGCCGCGCCGTTCTCCTCGCCGCACTCGAACTCCTCGACCAGCCACGCGACCTCTACGACGCAGCCACCGACGAGGCCCGCAAGATGCTCAACAAAGCGATCTTCACCCGGCTCTACCTCGACAGCACCGACCGCCGACCAACCGCGACCACGGCAACGCTCGCAGAGCCCTTCGCCAGCCTCATACACGCCACCAGAACCACGGCAGGCACCAAGACGGCACAGGTCCTCTCAGCCGCCAGTACGCCGGGGGAAGTCGCCACACAGCATCTCGGCGGCCTCCTCGCCTGTGCCCTTGCGGGCCAGAGTGCGAGTAAGGACGCCATGGTGGAGACGAAGGGACTTGAACCCTCAACCCCCGCCTTGCAAAGGCGGTGCTCTACCAGTTGAGCTACGTCCCCGGCTCCCGGACGCGGTGAGCGCGCCCGGTGACGACTCAGACCGTCGGGGTCGTGGCCTCACGCCAGAGGTCGGCCTCCGCCTTCGCGGAACGCTGACGCTTCACGACGAGCAGAGCGACCAGAGCGACGAGCACGAGCGGGATAAGCTTTTTCATGATGGATCTCCTCCTGCCACAGTGTGCCTCTTCAGTGGGCCTAGCTGGACTTGAACCAGCGACCTCGTCCTTATCAGGGACGCGCTCTAACCGACTGAGCTATAGGCCCCCTGGCGTCCCGGCGAGGCTACCGCACGGCCCCACCGGGCCCCAAGCCACGTGGCCTGGGCGTGTCGCCAGGTCAGTCCGGTTCAGACAGGGTCACCTCGATGCCGCCGACGAGGTCTGTTGCGATGTTGTAGATGAGCGAACCGACAGTGATCAATGCCGTCATCAGGACGATGTTCACCAACCCGACTATCAGAGCCACCCCGAACACTCGTCCACCGCTGATCAGCTCTGTGGCCCCATCGGGATTGTTCACCGAGGTGAGGTCAGAGTAGGTGCCGTTGAGTTGGTCCCACACGCCCATCCCCCCGAGCACGCCGTACAGCACTCCCACGGCGACCATCCAGGCGAGGAACCCGGCGACCGACAGTACCAGCGAGAGCTTGAGCACCGACCACGGCTCGAGCCGCTGCAGCTGCAGGCTTGTCCGTCGCGGAACCCGGCCCGGGTGCACCCGGGTGTTCGTCGGCTGGGCGGGCGCCACCCGCTCGGGCGGTGTGTACCCGCCGACCCGCACGGTGGACGGTGACGGCATCTGCCTGGTCGCTCCCTCCGGAACGGGGACACCCATGCCCGCCGAGAAGCCGTAGGCCCGGCTGCCCACCGGCTGCCGATCGGGCTGCTCCCGGACTGCGCCGCGGGAGTGCTCGGGCGCCCCGACTTGCAGCCGCACTGTCTTCTGATCTGCGTCGCCCGGTGCGTCGTGCTGACGTTGCGGGGGAGGGAAGGCCGAGGGAGCGGCACCATTGGGAGCGGCCAGCTCCTCGGCGGCGATCCCGGGTTCCTCCGGCCGTCGCTGCGCATCAGCCGGTTCGGGGTGCTCAGGCCTCGTCACGACTCACCCCTCATCGGTGCATCGTCGGCGTCCGGGTCGTCGGCTTCTTCGGCGTTGCGGGCGACGGCTACCAGGGTGGCCCCCTCACCAAGGTTCATCAAACGCACCCCCTTGGTCTGCCGACCGGCCTTTCGAACCTCCTTGGCGGTGGTCCGGATGACCCCGCCCGTGGAGGTGATGGCGTACAGCTCGTCGTCGACGTCCACGATCAAAGCACCGACCAGCTTGCCACGCCGGCGGTCGTACTGCAGGGTAAGCACGCCCTTGCCACCGCGTCCCTGCACCGGATAGTCCTCGATCGGGGTCCGCTTGGCGTACCCGCCCGCGGTCGCGACCAGAAGGAAAACGTCGGTGCGAACGACCGCGATGGACAGCAGCTCGTCACCGTCGTTGAATCGCATGCCGTACACCCCGGACGTGGCCCGCCCCATCGGGCGCAGCACGTCGTCGGTGGCGCTGAACCGGATCGACTGACCCTGCGCCGAGACCAGTAACAAGTCGTCGGCGCCCGAGCACAGCACCGCGCCGACCAGCTCGTCATCGTCGCGCAGGTTGATCCCGATCAGACCACCAGCGCGGTTGGAATCGAAATCAGTCAGCTTGCTCTTCTTGACCAGGCCGTCGCGGGTGGCCAGCACCAGGTACGGCGTCGCGGTGTAGTCCTTGATCTGCATGACCTGGGCGATCTGCTCGTCGGGCTGGAACGCAAGCAGGTTCGCCACGTGCTGACCGCGGGCGTTGCGGTTGGCCTCGGGCAGCTCGTAGGCCTTCGCCCGGTACACCCGGCCCTTGTTGGTGAAGAACAGGATCCAGTCGTGCGTGGAGCAGATGAAGAAATGGGCCACGATGTCGTCGGTCTTCAGGCCGGCACCCATGACGCCCTTACCGCCGCGTTTCTGCGCCCGGTACAGGTCGGTACGAGTCCGCTTGGCGTAGCCGGTGCGGGTGATAGTGACCACGACGTCCTCGACGGCGATCAGATCCTCGTTCGACACATCGCCGTCGTAGCCGGTGATCCTGGTGCGGCGCTCGTCACCGTGCTTCTCGATGATCTCGGCCAGCTCGTCACAAACGATCTGACGCTGCCGCTCGGGCTTGTCCAGGATGTCCA
>JBOHHF010000478.1:0-15097 GCA_050700495.1 Pseudonocardiaceae bacterium | reverse complement strand
CCCACCGCGACACCCCCGACTTCAGCCCGATCACCAAAACCTCGACATGATCGCCAACGGCTCAGAACCATCGAGATACGGTCAGCCACCACAAGATCACCCAGATGAGCCAGAGCCCCTGGTCCAGCGCCCGAAGCAAACTCCAGCCCTCAACGAACCCAAGGGTTGTTTCTTAGCAGCAATGCGCCCGCGCTACCCGACGAAGAGGACCACGTCGTTCGACCATTGCCGCACCAGCAGTGCTTGGTGCACCGACGCGGGTTGGGTGGCCAGCACGCCCAGAGCTCCGTCGCGTACCTCGTAGCCGTGGCAGTACGGGCATTGCAGTACGTCCCGGCCCCACCGCTGTGCCACACCCGGCACGTCGGGAAGGTCGTCGCGCATCCCCGTCGTGACCAGCAGCCGCCGGGCTCGCAGCACCCGTCCGCCGGTGAGCCGGACGGTGAAGCCGGGTAGTACTTGCTCCACCGTGCCGTCCAGCAGCTCACCGCCGTAACCGGCCACCTCCGCGCGCCCGGGCCGCCAGCAGCTCACTCGGTGGCAGGCCGTCGCGGGACAGAAAGCCGTGCAGGTGTGCGGCTCGGGCGTTGCGCGGCGTCCCCGAATCCACCACCGTCACGTGCAGCCGGGCCCTGGCCAGCAGCAGTGCCGCGCTCAGTCCGGCCGCGCCACCGCCGATCACCACCACATCACGGACCAGTCCGTCTGGTCCGGCCGTCTCCTCGTGGACGAGTGTGTGGCGAGGGTCAGTCGCACTCATGTCGTCTCCTCGTGCTCGGTGCGGTCGGTCACTCGCTATACTACGATGAACAATGGAATTATGGAGTAGTGGTGCTGTGAGCGATGGGCGATCGAGGCGTGCGTTGTTCGATCAGCTGGCGCATGTTGGCAAAGCGCTCGGCAACGGGACGCGGCTGGCCCTGATCGAGCTGCTTGCGCAGGGCCCACGTGGCGTCGTCGAGCTGGCCCAGGCGGCCGGACTCAAGGTGACCACCGCATCGGCGCACCTGCAGACCCTCAAACACGCGGGTCTGGTTGCGACAGATCGTGCTGGAACAACGATCCGCTACAGCCTCGCCAGCGACGATGTTGCTGCGCTCTACGGCCACGTGCTCACTATCGCCGCGGCGCATCTGGCCGAGGTCGACGCCGCAGCGCGCCGCCATCTCGGCCCTGATGACACTGAGCAGATCGGCCGGGAGGAGCTGCTGCGCCGGATCAGCGCCGGCCAGGTCATCGTCCTCGACGTTCGGCCTGCGGTGGAATACGCGGCCGGACACATCCCTGGCGCAAGATCGATTCCACTGAACGAGCTTGCCGAGCGCATTGAGGAGCTTCCCCCCGACATCGAGATCGTTGCCTACTGCCGGGGGGCCTACTGCGTGCTCTCCCACGACGCGGTCCGGTTGCTGACGTCCCATGGACACCGGGCTGTCCGCCTGGCCGACGGCATCCTCGAATGGCGGCTGGCCGGCAAGCCACTATCCACCACTGCCGCCTGCAGTGCCGCGTCCGACGCACTCGGCGGCTAGTAGGATCCATCGTGGGATTTATGCACCAACTCCGTCGCCGCGCGGCCGAGTCTCAGCCCGATACGAGCAGGGAGATGGTGTCGGCCTCGGCTTGGACGGTATGCACGCTGGTGTGGTGCAGGGCGTAGGTCGAGCCAGGTTGTTCGAGGCGTTCGTGGATGGGTAGCAGGCTGTCGGGGTAAGCAGAGGCGGCGGAGATCGCCCAGCTGAAGCGAGTGATCGAACGTGACAATGTGGTGCCCGCCAGCGGCTATCGGGCGGCCGATAGCGCGCGGCGCGCAGCATGATTATAATTCTGGATGTTTGTGTCATTCAAAGGAGATCATGTATGGCCGGTCGTCCGCCGTCCGCCACTGCGCAGGAGAAGACGTTTGAGTTGCGGGAGCAGCTAGGCGAGGACGTGCTGCATCGTGTTGAACGATCGATGGGGATGCGGCTTGATCAGGCGACCCTGGTGTATGGCACGCAGGGTATGACGGCCGGATTCCGCACCGACGCTGGCACGTGGGTACGGGTGCAGTGGCGACGGCCGTGGAAGATCTACGGTCCGGCGTGGGCCGGGCCGGAATGTGCGTCGGTGTTGCGGGGTGTCGCGAAACCTGACTGGTTCCAAACGGCCTCCTGGCGTGACGACACCCGAGAGGTCGTCTGGCGTGCGGACGAGATGGGACTGGTCAACTCTCCAGTCATCAACTCCACCGGGGTCATCGCGACCGACCCGGAGCTTCCTGACTCGTGGTGGGCCAGTCTCAGGGAGTCTCTCGCCGCGCTGGCTGAGAACGACACCGATCGGGTGGGAGTGCGCCAGGAGCACCTGACTTTGCGGATCAATCAGGTGTTCCCTGATGAGGTCGACACGACCGTCGACGAGTGGGTGACGGCGCATGCCGATCTGCATTGGGGAAACCTCACCGCGCCGGACTGCTACCTGCTGGACTGGGAAGACTGGGGAGCCGCCCCGCGAGGTCGTGACGCAGTGAGCCTGTGGGGGGTTTCCCTGCTGGTGCCCGTGCTCGCGGCTCGTGTACAGCGCGAGTTTCAGACCGACCTGCAGACCCGGTCGGGCAAGCTCGCGCAATTGTTGTTCTGCTCCAATGTCATCCGGGTGAACGCCAAGCGCGCCGATCCCAGTCCCCTGGTACAGCCCGCAAAGCTGGCTACGGAGACGCTGCTCGCCGAACTGCGAGCATGACATGAGAGTCTATTTCACTGTGGTGGCCTTCGCACGCAACAGTTCCCGGTAACTGCCTATCCGGTTCTTGTCGGCGGGTAGTCGCAGTGCGGTGACGAGGTCTCGGAGGTGCTCGACGCTGTTGGTGCCTACGGCGATACGGCTCACGGGAGGTAGCTCGTAGGCGGCACGAAACGCGGCTTGCAGAGCGGAGCACTCCTCACGGGATGCGAGGAACGCGCGGACGTTCACCGCGGCCCACACCGGGTCTGTCGCGTGTCCGGCAAACGGGCTCATTCCCCAGCGTGCGCTCACGTCGAGATCCCACCGTGCGGCCAGCGTGTCGCACGTGTCCAGCATGTCCGCGCTGACCAGCAGGCCGGCACGGGACATGAGCACCTCAGGCGTCGGAATCGCCGCCGATCCAGCGCTGGTGAGGACGGCCAGCACAGGTCGTGGGTCCCAGGAGGAGATGCCCCAGGAACCGCACAACCCTGTTGTCGATGCACCGTGGAGGGCGGTGCAGGCGGAGGCCAGGCAATCTCTTCCCGCGTCGGGCGGCAGAGAAGCAAGAGTCCGCTCCGGGTTGTGCAGGAGCACGACGTCCGGTGGACGGCACAGATCCTCGGCCGACTCTTCTACGGCATCGTGGAGCCGTCGGGCGTCGAGCGAGTGCCCCGCGCCTGCGGTGCCGGGGAAGAACCCGACCTTGGTCGAGATCATGAACTCCGGCAACAGGTCACCTGCGGTACGCGCCAAGGTTCGGTGCGAGGCGAAACCGAGGTAGTTGTAACTGGTGTCCAGTGCCCGGACCCCCAGCGTCAGCGCTCCTTCAAGAAGTCCCCGTTCGTGGCGAGACCGGTATAGCCCGAGAGTAACTCGGGAGTCAGTTCGGCGCATATTCCCTCCACGACCAGCACCTCGGCCAGGATCGCCGCATCGACTCCAGTGGCAGCAGTTGTCTCGGCAAGGCCGACCGGCTGTCCAGACAACATGCGGTGCAACGCAGGAGCGGCCTTCGCGGCAAACGTGATTTTCTTTCCGGCAGCCAGAACATCGATCGTCTCTCCATGCTGCCGCAGCCGAGGCGGGAAGTCAGTCACGCACACCACAGCAGTCGGCGCACCGAAGATGCCCAAAGTGGTGACCTGCCGGTGTGGGGGCTGTTCGTATTCGCGGGCGGTCAGGAAGTCCAACGGGGATAGTGATGCAACAAGCCGGGACGCGGCTGTAGCAAGCGCTTCTTCCTGGGTTGCCCACTCATCTGGGCTGCCCCACCGGTCCAGGTCGTGGCGGAACAGTTCGTCCTCGCGGGAGCGATCAGCCAACCAGGTCAGCCAGTCAACACCTGTCCGCCTGACGAACCCGAACGTCACATGAAGGCTGAACCCGTCGCCCAGGCCGATCCGGGTCGCCTGGTGCCAATATCCACGAGGAATGTGCATCACCTCACCGGCGCTCAGGGTACCCGACCAGATGACGTCCTCACTGGGAGTCCGGTTCTGCGCGGCGTCGCGGTACATGGGCACCGATCGGGAACGGCCCCGGACCTCCCAGTCCTTCTCCCCGGAGAGCTGGACGATCAGCACATCGTGATCGTCCCAGTGCAAAGTGAAGCCAGCTGTGTCTTGCGTGGCAAGATAGGCATTGACCTGCACTAGTTCACGGGACCACCATTGCCAGGCACGGCAGGTGACCTCCATCGTGGGATCGAAGGTACCCACCGTATCGAGCACGAGCGTGCAGCCCGACTGCATGAGCCGAGCCAGCCTGGGCATGTCCGCCATCTGAAGGTTCTGACCTCGGCGGGTCGTGGCCACGGTCAGATAGTCGTTAGGGTGCAGCTCCCTCCCGTTCTGGAAACATCGAAATTGCGGCGAGGTAACGCTGCGGCGCATAATCAGATCGAGCAGTCTCGTCGGAGTGAGAACGCGAGCACATAAGTCGGGATCGGGCATGCTTCCTCGCGCGAACCCCACTCCAAGCCCGCCAGGCCCGGACCAGCCAAGTGCCTTCTCCGCGGCATGGACAAGCTGATGATCCACGGGAACCCCTCACCGGGCGAGTGGCGACTGAAGCCGGGCAGGTGTCCTGCACGCACGGCCGCCGGGTATTGTCGCCATAGAACGATCGGCTGCTACTCGGGAAGGTTCAACTGGCCATCGCGGCTGTCGCCGTCATCCCCCGTACTCGTGCCCGTGTCGTCGGAAAACTGCGAGTCGTACCGATCTTGAACAACTACCAGTTGCTCCACGGCCAGGACCAATTCGTCATGATCATCCATGTCGCACCTCACTGCTTGGATGTGTCCACGTAGCTATATTGACTACGTTGAGTATCAACAGTTCCAGTATAGCCAAGGTAGCCTCGCCTATCCACGGATGTGATCATCTGTCCTGATCGCAAGACGAGTCAACACAACCAGACACACGGGTGACCAACTGTCGCCGGGAGGCGGGCTGCCCACCGGCAGTGATATAGGCCCCAGGCGGGGGCGCCTAGCCGGTCAGCCGAGATGCGCCGGCTGACGGGCGGTGGGGTCAGCGGGTGAGGGTGGTGAGGAAGGCTTGCCAGATGGTGGTGGGGACGGTCAGGGCGGGGCCGGTGCGGTCCTTGGAGTCGCGGACCAGCACGGCGTCCGGGGTGGGGGCGACCTCGACGCAGGCGGTGGCGCCGTGGCTGTAGCTGCTGGTGCGCCAGCCGACCTCGACGCAGGTGGCACCGTTGGAGCTGTAGCTGCTCGTGTGCCAGACAATCCTGTCCGGCTCAGGCGCGGTCATCATGGTCCTCTCGATCCGCGTAGAGCTCGGTTGCCAGGGTGTCAATCAGCTGCCTCGATTCTTCCTCACCCAGCGCGGTCTGCGCCAGCGCGGCCAGGATGCTCTGGTAGGCGGCGATCTCCACGGGCTTCTCCAGGAACAGGCTGGAGGTCTCGCTGTCCAGGTAGGCCACCGGCTTGAACTCAGCGAACTCCATGAGAATGAACGGTCCCGCGGTCGCGGCGTGCGCGCCGAGCGCGGCCGGCACCACCCGCAGCGTGAGGTAGGGCCGCCGCGACATCCGCTCCAACAGGTCCAGCTGATCGGCCATCACCACCGGGCCGCCAACCGGCAGCCGCAGCACGAACTCGTGCAGGTAGAAGGTGAAGCGCGCCGGATCATTCCGGCTGAACAGGGCTTGCCGGGCCAGCCGGGCGGCCACCCGGTCATCAATCTCCTCGGCCGGCACCCGCCCGGCCTCCGTGAGCAGCGCGCGGGCGTAGTCACCGGTCTGCAGCAGGCCGGGCACCAGCGTCGAGTCGAAGCAGCTGATCGCCACCGCCTTGATCTCGTGGTCGATGTAGGTCACGAGCTGCAGCGGCAGCCGGGAGCCGTGCTGCTGGAACCAGCCCTGGGTGTGCTGCTCGTCGCACAGCTCCAGCAGCCGCTCCCGCTCGGCGCTCGGCGCCTGGCAGACCGCCAGGAAGGCCGAGGCCTGCACGGCGGTAACGTTGCGCTTGCCCGAGATCAGCCGGGACACCCAGCTCGGTGACAGGTCCAGCAGCCGCGCCACGTCCTTGCCGGACAGCCCAGCGTTGTACATCGCCCGGCGCAGACCCTCCCCCAGCTCGCGGCTACGGACCGTCGGCTCGCGATCATCCATAGTGACCTCCCTCGGCGGCACATTCTGCACCGGCCGGAAAGTCTTTGAGGAATTGGGTGTTGCGTGCCCGGAGGGCAACCGGTTGTGTCATCGTCGGCGAGCTATCGGACCTCGCCGAAACCCTCCAGGAGGTATCCGATGGACGCCGTCTCACCCGTGGTCACCGATGCGTTCCACCTGCTGCTGGGCGACCTCTATACGCACCTGTGCGAGGCGGAGGAACTGGCGAGCAAGACCGGCGAGTGGTCCGGTGAGGACATCGGCTCGGTGCGCAAGCTGATTCCCGACCTGCTCGTCCTGATCCGGGGATTGCTGATCGAGCATGAGGTGACACCCAAGGGTAACTGCCAGACCTGCCCGTCGGCCTGGCCCTGCCCGGTGGTGACCACGATTCACGCGCTGGTCAAGGACCCGGACCGGGAGTTCGGCGCGATCGTCTACCGGGCCAACGAAGACCGGTGATGCGCCACCGGTGCCTCATTAGTGCGGTAGCCCTGGCGCCGGGCGGCGATTACCGTCGGCGGTGACCGTCATACGGGGCGACAAGGGAGACCGGCACGATGGGCGACGCCGACCAGGGACTCGACAATCTGCTCAGCGAGAGCCGTGCGTTTGCACCGAGCACCGAGTTCGCCGCGCAGGCCAACGCCACGGCCGCGCTCTACGACCAGGCCGACGCCGACCGCGAGGCCTTCTGGGCGCAGCAGGCCCGCCGGCTGCACTGGCACACCGATTTCAAGCAAGTCCTCGACTGGTCCGACCCACCGTTCGCGAGATGGTTCGTCGGTGGCAAGCTCAATGTCGCCTACAACTGCGTCGACCGGCACGTCGAGGACGGTCACGACGACCAGGTCGCCTTCCACTGGGAGGGCGAGCCGGGCGACACCCGCACCATCACCTACGCCGAGCTGCAGCGTGAGGTCTGCAAGACGGCCAACGCGCTGCTGTCGCTGGGCCTCCAGGCCGGCGACCGGGTGGCCATCCAGCTCCCGATGATCCCCGAGGCGGTGTTCGCCATGCTCGCCTGCGCGCGGCTGGGCCTGCCGCACAGCGTGGTGTTCGGCGGCTTCTCCGCCGAGTCGCTGCGCCAGCGGATCAATGACGCCCAAGCCAAGCTGGTGATCACCGCGGACGGCCAGTACCGGCGGGGCAAGGCGGCGCCCTTGAAGGCCAACGCCGACGAGGCACTCCAGGACGCCTCGACAGTGCAACAGGTGATTGTGGTCCAGCGGACCGGCATCGACGTCGGCTGGATCGAGGGCCGTGACCTGTGGTGGCACGAGCTGGTGGATCATCAGTCCGACCAGCACGCCTGCGAAGCGTTCGACAGCGAGCACCCGCTGTACATCCTCTACACCTCGGGCACCACCGGAAAGCCCAAGGGCATCCTGCACACGTCAGGCGGCTACCTCACCCAGTGCGCCTATACCCACCACGTCGTCTTCGACCACAAGGCCGGCCAGGACGTCTACTGGTGCACCGCCGACATCGGCTGGGTCACCGGGCACAGCTATATCGTCTACGGGCCGCTGGCCAACCGCGCGACGTCGATCATGTACGAGGGCACCCCGAACACCCCGCACGAAGGCCGGCACTGGGAGATCGTGCAGCGCTACGGCGTCACCGTCTACTACACCGCGCCGACCCTGATCCGCACCTTCATGAAATGGGGCGCGGAGATCCCGCAGCGCCACGATCTGTCGTCGCTGCGGTTGCTGGGCAGCGTCGGGGAGCCGATCAATCCCGAAGCCTGGATGTGGTACCGGGAGCACATCGGCGGGAACCGCTGCCCGATCGTGGATACCTGGTGGCAGACCGAGACCGGCGCGATCATGATCTCGCCACTGCCCGGCGTCACCACGACCAAGCCCGGCTCGGCGATGCGCGCACTGCCCGGGATCAGCGCCACCGTGGTCGACGGATCCGGCACCACGGTCGGCCACGGCGGAGGCGGCTACCTGGCACTGGATCAGCCGTGGCCAGGGATGCTGCGCACCATCTGGGGCGACGACGACCGCTACCGGGAGACCTACTGGTCGCGTTTCGCCGACCAGGGTTACTACTTCGCCGGCGACGGCGCCAAGTACGACGACGACGGCGCCATCTGGCTGCTGGGCCGGGTGGACGACGTCATGAACATCTCCGGGCACCGGATCTCCACCACCGAGGTGGAGTCCGCGCTGGTGTCACATCCGACGGTGGCCGAGGCCGCCGTCGTCGGTGCGTCGGACCCGATCACCGGCCAGGGCATCGTCGCGTTCGTGATCCTGCGCGGCAACGTCGCCCAGTCCGACGACGCTGCACAGGGCGAAGAAGCGATCAAGGCGCTGCGCAACCACGTGGCCAAGGAGATCGGCGCGGTCGCCAAGCCCCGCCAGATCATGGTCGTGGCGGACCTGCCGAAGACCCGATCCGGCAAGATCATGCGCCGCCTCCTGCGTGACATCGCGGAGAACCGCGAGATCGGCGACGTCACCACCCTGGCCGACTCCTCCGTCATGGACATGATCTCCGCCGGCATGGACAAGGCCTGACGCCCCGCAACATGGATGGCCACCCCGGACCGCGACATGGATGCATATCGCACTGTGGAACGGGTAGGGGATGCTGGAGAGGTGAGCGATGGGCTGCCGGTCTCGATCCCGGAGACTGAACTGCGGTGGCGCTTCTCGCGGGCGAGTGGGCCGGGCGGGCAGGGGGTGAACACCACCGATTCGCGCGTCGAACTGGTCTTCGACGTGACGTCCAGCACGGCGTTCACCGAACACCAGCGGGCCCGCGTACTGGAGCGGCTGTCCGGGCGCCTTGTCGCCGGGGTGCTGACGGTGGTGGCCGCCGAGTACCGCTCCCAGCTGCGTAACCGGGAAGCCGCCCGGGCCCGGCTCGCCGTGATGCTTCGCCAGGCGCTGGCCCCGGACCCGCCGACGCGCCGCCCGACCCGACCGTCCCGGGCTGCCCGCGAACGCCGGCTCGCCGACAAGCGACGCCGGACGCTCACCAAGCGGCTGCGCAGGCCGACGGAGGACTGAGTGCGTGACCCGCAGCTCACCGACGGCCACCCGGCCTCAACCAGTTTGGTGCTGGATGCAGACACTAACGGAGCATCCATGCGAGATCAGACCTTGACGACGTCGAGATCTGGATCCAGACGACGAAGATCATCCGAATCTGTAGTGACGACCTGCTGACCACTACGTCGTGCACAGATCACGACATGGGCGTCGGCAATGTCGGCGGTACCACTGGTTGCGAGCAGTCGCCCGGTGTTGGTGGCATCGACACGATCGAGGAGGACGACATCCGTCTTCGGCTGGCGGATCAACCTGGCGAGGCGGGTTTGCCGTTCAGGTCGGCGGATCGCCTGAGCCAGGGCACTTGCCGGGACGGTGACTCGGGCACCGGCCTCAGCCGCGCGGGCGAGCAGTACGATCACCTGCCGGTCGTCGCGATCGAGAGCGATGAGCCCACCGCATCGAAGGTGATTCCTGCCGTCATGCTGCTGGCCGCTTGCCATGTTTCCCGGTGCCAAGGATCCGGTCGGCCCACGCTCGCTCGTCTGCGGTGAGGTCACCGCCGGTCTGGGTCAGAGCTTCAGCGAGCATCGCTCCCCACCCCGCGACATCATCGAGAGACACACTCACCGCGTGCTGCACGAAGCCCGAGATGCTCCGGGCCTTTCCAGATCCGACCAAGCTGCGAATGCGTGCGAGCTGGTCTTCGTCCACAGTAATGGTGATCTTCTTCGTCGCCATACTAGATACCACACCATCTAGCGGCCCGCCCCTGACGCCGTGAAACCGGGAGCTGAAGCGATTGCGCAGCTCCCACGGAGAGTGATCCCGGCAGCCACAGTGGGTGGTCGAGAGCGGCCGTGGCACCATGTCGCCCGTGACTAGCAGGCAGCCCCGCAGCAACGGCCGGCACGCCAGATCGGATCTACCCCCCGGGGTGCGGTCACTGCCGCTATCGCCGGACCCTCCCCGGCACCATGCCGACGCATCCCTGGGCGAGCTGGTGCGCGAGGCTGCCACGCACTTCTCCACCTTGTTCCGCGCAGAGGTGGAGCTGGCCAAGGCAGAGGTGACAGCCGAAGTCCGTAAGGGCGTCAAGGGCAGCATCTTCTTCGTCGTCGCCCTGGCAATCCTGATCTTCAGTCTGTTCTTCCTGTTCATCGCGGTGGCCCAGGTGCTGGCCATCTGGTTGCCGCAGTGGGCCGCCTTCAGCATCGTCTTCGGCCTGATGTTGGTCGCCGCGGCGGGTTTCGCGCTGCTCGGTTGGCGCCGGGTGCGCAGCATCCGAAAGCCGCAACGCACGATCAGTTCCGTCCGTGACACCGGAGTGGCGCTGACTCGCCGCCGTTCCGATCAACCCAGCGCCGATCAACCCAGCGCCTATCCGCCCGGGGAGTGAGGCGCCCGCCGGATCCCAGCTCTGTCCGGTTTCCTGGACCCTGGAGACACCGGGAGGTATCGGCCAACGGGATCCGGCTGCATGTCGCGGAAGCCGGGTCCGGCCCGCTGGTGCTCTTGTTGCACGGATTCCCGGAATTCTGGTGGTCCTGGCGTCACCAACTCATGGCGCTCGCCGAAGCGGGTCATCGCGCTGTCGCCGTGGACCTGCGTGGCTACGGTGACTCCGACAAGCCGCCGCGCGGCTACGATCTATGGACGTTGTCGGGTGACGTGGCGGGGTTGGTCCGGGCATTGGGGGAACGTCACGCTGACCTGGTCGGGCACGACTGGGGCGGGATCCTCGGCTGGTGCACTGCCGCGCTGCACCCCAGGTTGGTACGCTCGGTCACGGCGCTGTCCGCGCCACATCCGCTGGCGATGAGCCAGGCGCTGCTGCGCGACCCGGCGCAACGCTCGGCGTCCCGTCACCTGGCCGGCTTCCAGGTCCCCTGGCTACCTGAGCGCAGCCTCACCCGTGATGGTGCGGCCCAGGTGGAGCGGATCTTGCGTGGCGGCGCAGGCCCACAGTGGTGCGCATCGAGCGAGTTCGCCATGGCGGTCGGGCGCTACCGCGACGCCATGCTGATTCCCGGCACGGCGCACTGCGCGCTGGAGTACTACCGGTGGGTCGGCCGCTCCCAGTTCAGATTCGACGGGCGCCGGCTGTCCCGGGCCGTGAACCGGACGACCCGAGTTCCGGTGCTCCAGGTGCATGGCGCCGACGACCCGTACGTGCTTGAGCCAACGGCGCGGCGCTCAGTCCAGTGGGCCGGCAACAGCTACCGCTACGAGGCATTACCCGGCGTCGGTCACTTCGTCCAGCAGGAAGCATCCGAGCACACCACCACGCTGATCATGCGGTTCCTGCGGAACCGCTCGTGAATGGGGCTGAGTGCTGCAGCACTCACGAGGCGCAGACGCCGGTGGGGACCCGGTCGATCCGGTTCGGTGCCGCCGCGATGTCGTCGGCGATCTCCTCTTCGGTCAGCACGAACCCGGTCTCGTCGTTGTCGACCGCTGCCCCGAACACCAAGCCGAGCACCTGGCCGGACCCGTCGAGCAGCGGGCCGCCCGAGTTTCCGCTGCGCACCACGGCGCGGACGGTGTAGACGTTGCGGACCACGGTCGCGCCGTTGTAGATGTCCGGGCCGCGCAGGCGGATGCGGTCCCGCACCCGGGCAGCCGAAGCCGTGTACGGCCCGTCCAGCGGGTAGCCGAGTACCAGCGCGTTCAACCCGGTGATGGCAGGCTTCTGGGCCAGCTGCAACACCGGCGCCTTCAGCCCAGGCACCCTCAGCACCGCCACGTCGGTATTCGGGTCGTAGCTGACCACCGTGGCGTCCAGCGAGCCCCTTCCGACTTCCACCGACACCCGGTCGGTACCGGCGACCACGTGCGCGTTGGTCATCACCCGCTGCGGTGCCACCACGAACCCGGTGCCCTCCAGCGCCCGCAGGCAGGACTTCGCCTGGCCGCGGACCTTGAGCACGCTGACGCGAGCCTCCCGCACCACCGGGCTGTTGAGCAGGACCGGATCGGCAGGGCCGACATCGGTGATCGGAGTGGTATCGAAGGGAGCGAGCACGTCGGGGAACCCGGAGATGTCGAGCAGCTTGCTGAGCTCGGCCGGCAGATCGCGCAGCACCTTGGGCATGATCGTGTCGACGACCCGCAGCACCGACGAGTCCCGCACCGAACTGGTCAGCCCGGTATAGGCCGACGATTCGGTCAGCGGCAGAGCGACCAACCAGGCCACCACGAGAGCCGCGGCGCCCTGCACCACAGCGCCCAGCATGCTGTCCACCTGGCGCAGCGCCTCAGCGTCGATCCTGCTGTGCACTGCCCGGCCCAGCCACACACCCAGCGTCTCACCCAGCGCGACCAGCACGATCACGATCGACACGCCGACCGCGACCCGGACCTCCGGACTCTCGAAGTTCGAGATCAACGATGGTGCGATCCGCACTCCGATCACCGCCCCGGCCAGCACCCCGACGAAGGACGCTGCTGCGGTGACCATCCCCTGCCGGGCACCGGAGATCCCGGCGAGCAGGGCCAGCACCAGCACCAGCACGTCCACCCAGTTCACCGGATCACCTCGGTCTGCTCGGCCAACCGCCACGCGACGTCCACGTCGTACTCGGTCGCCGGCTCCCAGGGTCGTTCCCACCCGCCCATTGCCAGCAGCGCGGCCAGCAATCCACCGGTGAACCCCCAGACGAGCATCCCAGGGAGGAGGAAGGCGGGGTGCGGGTACCCACTGGGCCCACGCACGATCAGCCGGTTCACCGGGTCCGCGAGCACCCGCAGCAGTATCCGGGCGACCGCGGCGGTCTCCCTGCGATCCACCGGGGCAACCGGTCCGGGCCGCTCCCAATGACCCAACACCGGCGTGACGACGAAATCCGACGGCGGCAGGTACAGCTGCGGCAGCACCGCCACCGGCCGCACGTCTTCGGCGCGCACCCCGACCTCTTCGGTGGCCTCCCGCAGCGCCGTCGCAACCGGTCCGTCGTCGGCGTCGTCCACCGCACCGCCGGGGAAGCAGACCTGGCTGGCATGTGATGACAGCTGGTCGGAGCGCAACGCGAGTAGCACATCCGGCTCGCCGGTATGCGAGTCCTCGGCGAAAAGCACCAGCACAGCCGCCGCTCGGCCACCCCCCGGTGGGGCCTGTCGTGGGGCGGGGATCCGCCCGAGATCACCAAGATCGCCCGGCCCAAGCTCCGCGATACGGCGTATCAGGAGGGCGAGCCACCCCGGCACCGAGGTGAGGTCGACGAGAGGCCCGGGGTGGCTCATCCCACTGGGCCTGGGCTACCTGGGCTTGGGCTACCTGGGCCGAGGTAACGCTGCACGACCGCGCGCACCTGCTCCGGGCTGCGCAGCACCTCGGGCGGGTTGACCTGGCTGACCTGGCCGTCGGCAGACACCACGAAGCTCAGCGGCAGTACCGCAGGAGCACCCAGCGCGGCGCGCAGGCGGCCATCGGGATCACTGACCGACGGGTAGTGCACGTTCAGCGCGGCGAGCATGTCCAGCGCTCCTTCGGGCAGCTGCTGTACTTCCACCCCGAGCACGGGTACCGCATCGGGCCCGGCGGCGTAAGCCGCCAGCGCGGGCAACTCTTGGGCACATGGCCGGCACAGCGGCCCCCATAGATTGAGCAACGCGGGACGTCCGGCCAGCGCCGCTCCGAGGTCGACCGTCCCCGACTGCCCAAGGCAGGACAACACGAGGCCGGACAGCGGCCCTTGAACCGGAATGGTCCTTGACGTTGCAGACGTTGCAGAAGTGGCGACCGGGCAGGGCTGCAGAGCCGCCCGGGACCGGAGCTCGTCGAGCCGGGGAGCCGGGGAGCCGGGGAGCTGCGCGGCACCGGCCGAGGTAGCGGCTGTGGGCTCGGAGCCCGGCCCTGAGTTCACGGGCCCCCACTGCTGTGGCCCCAACTGTGGCCACAACTTCGCTGGCCACAGCGCCACGCCGAGTGCGAACGCCAGTATTGCCGCCACCATCACCCAGCGCACCGCAGGCTTCACGGTTCCGTCCCAGGAGCCGACCCAGAGACCGCGACAGAAGCCGCGTTGACCGCAACACTCGAATCTGCCACATCGGTGGGCAGCCCGGCCATCGCCAGCAGGTGGGGAGTCTCCGGTCCGCGCAGCAACGTCGCGGCGATCGCGGGTTCGATGGGTCCGCAGCCGTAGGACGGGCAGTCCCCGGCCACCGGGCACACTCCGCACGCCGGGCGGCGGGAATGGCAGACCCGGCGCCCGTGGAAGATCACCCGGTGGGACAGCATCGTCCAGTCCCGCTTGGGTATCAGCTCGGCGATCGCCTGCTCGACCTTCACCGGATCCTCGTGCTCGGTCCACCCCCAGCGGCGCACCAGCCGCCCAAAGTGAGTGTCCACCGTAATGCCGGGCACGCCAAAGGCATTTCCCAGAATCACGTTGGCGGTTTTCCGCCCGATTCCAGGCAGGGTGACCAGGTCAGCCAGCGTGGCAGGCAGCTCGCCGTCAAAGCGCTCGGCCAGCGCAGCACCTAGTCCGATCAGCGCTGCCGTCTTGTTCCGGTAGAACCCCGTGGGCCGGATCAGCTCCTCCAGCTCACCCCGATCAGCCGCCGCGTAGCCGGCTGCGCTGTGATAGCGGCTGAACAATGCGGGTGTGGTTTCGTTGACCCGCTTATCGGTGCATTGCGCAGACAGAATGGTTGCGACGGCGAGTTGTAACGGTGTCTCGAAGTCCAGCTCGCAGTGCGCATCCGGATAGGCGGTGGCCAGCACCCGGTCCATCCGG
>JBOHHF010000477.1:0-1308 GCA_050700495.1 Pseudonocardiaceae bacterium | reverse complement strand
GCAGTCCCGGCAGTTCCTCATCCGCGCCGTGCGTTTCCTGGCCGGTGCGGCGGGGATGCGTCAGTTCCTCGACATCGGCACCGGCCTGCCCACGATGCAGAACACCCACGAGGTCGCCCAGCAGGTCGCGCCTGAGTCCCGGATCGTCTACGTCGACAACGACCCGCTGGTGCTGGCGCACGCCCGCGCCCTGCTGGTCAACACCACCTCCGAGGGCGTGACCACCTACGTGGACGCCGACTTCCACAACCCGGACCTGATCATCTCCGATGCTCGCAACGTGCTGAACTTCACCCAGCCGGTCGCGGTCATGTTCATGGGCGTGCTCGGCCACGTCGCCGACGTCGACGAGATGTGGTCCATCGTGGCGCGGGTGATGGCCGCCGTCCCGTCCGGCAGCTACCTGGCGCTGTGGGACGGCACCGATACCGGCGAAGCCGCACGCGAGGCCACCACGAAGTACGCGGAATCCGGAGCCGTCCCTTACCTCCTGCGCAGTCCCGAGCAGGTCGGGCAGTGCTTCGAGGGCCTGGAGATGGTGGACCCCGGCCTGGTATCGATCACGCAGTGGCGGCCGGACACCGTCGAGGTCGGCAAGGTCGAGTCGATCGAAGCCTGCGGCGCCGTAGCACGCAAGCCGTGAGGGAGGAAGTCTGAAATGACCGGCGGAGCGGTACACGCCACTGCCCTGGCCGACGCCCTGATCGCGGAGGGAATCTGCGCCGAGATCACCCCAGATCTCGCCGCAGGCTTCGCCGACATGCTCACCACCACACCAGCGTGAGCGTCGCCGCCCTCTTCGCTCGTTCTCAGGCGGCCGTTGCGCGGGTCAGCACACCGCCCAGCGGCAAGACTGAGACGTCACGCCACGTCTAGTCTCTCCGACACGCAGCACAGCGGCCAGGCCCGCTCGTCGGAAGGACGCGAACCGCACGTGATCACTGGTGACCTCAAGAGCAAGATCGACCGCATCTGGGATGCCTTCTGGTCCGGCGGCATCGCCAACCCCGTGGAGGTCATCGAGCAGATCACCTACCTGCTGTTCCTGCGGCGGTTGGACGACCTGCACACGCTGGCGGAGCACAAGGCCAACCGGACGCGGCGGACGATCGAGCGCCGCATCTTCCCCGAGGGCAACGACAACCGTGACCGCCCCTACGACGACCTACGCTGGTCACGGTTCAAGGACTTCGCCCCGGCCGAGATGTTCACCGTGGTCAGCGATCACGTGTTCCCGTTCCTGCGCACGCTGGGCGGCGACGGCTCCACCTACGCCCACCACATGCGCGACGCACGCTTCACCATCCC
>JBOHHF010000476.1:0-6626 GCA_050700495.1 Pseudonocardiaceae bacterium | reverse complement strand
CTCCTGGGGCTCGTCGTTCCAGCCGCTCGCGAAGCCGTCCCTGCTGCGCAGCGCCGCCGCCACGTCCACGTCACCGGTCACCGCCGGCTGCGCTGCCGGCACCCGCCGGGCGGCGGCCAGGGCCTCTCCGGGACGCAGCAGCGCTTTGCTCGGCATGCACGCCCAGTAGGAGCACTCACCGCCGATCAGCTCGCTCTCCACCACCACGGCACTCAGGCCGTTCTCGCGGGCGTACCAGGCGGCGTTCTCCCCCGTGGACCCACCACCGATCACGATCACGTCGTATTCCTGCTGCTCAGCCATGCTGCTCCTTGCGGTCGAGGACCCTCGCCAGGAAGGTCTTGGTGCGCTCCACGCGCGGCGCGGAGATCACCTGCTCCGGTGGGCCATCCTCGGCCACCACGCCCTGGTCCATGAACACCACCCGGTCGGCTACTTCGCGGGCGAACGCCATCTCGTGGGTCACCACCAGCATCGTCATGCCGTTCCCGGCGAGCCTGCGCATCACCCCCAGCACCTCGCCGACCAGCTCAGGGTCCAGCGAGGAGGTCGGCTCGTCGAACAGCATCAATTCCGGATCCATCGCCAGCGCCCGCGCGATCGCGACTCGCTGCTGCTGCCCCCCGGACAGTTGCGCCGGCATCACGGACTCCTTCTCGGCGATGCCGACGATGCCCAGGTTGCGTCTGGCGACCTCGATCGCCTCGGCCTTGCTACGCCGCAGCACCCGCCGCTGGGGCAACGTCAGATTGTCCAGCACCGGCAGGTGGGAGAACAGGTTGAACTGCTGGAACACCATGCCGATCCGGCGCCGCGCGGCGTCGATGTCGACGTCCGGGTCGGTCAGTTCGACACCGTTGACAGTGACCGTGCCGCCGGTCGGCTGCTCCAGCAGGTTGATGCAGCGCAGCAGCGTCGACTTGCCGGACCCGGACGGGCCGATCACGCATACCACCTGGCCGCGCCTGACGTTCAGGTCGATCCCACGTAGCACCTCCAGCGAGCCGAACGACTTGCGCAACCCGGAGATCTCGACGATCACCTCACCCGCCTCCGCGTCCGGCCGCTGCCGGCTGTGCGCTGCCGTAACGGCCTTCCAGCCGCCGTGATACCTGTGACAGCGGGATCGTGATGATCAGGTAGCACAGCCCGGCGACCAGCACCGGGGTTAGGCTGCGGGACTCGTTGAGCTGCTGGCGGCCGAACTGGGTCAACTCCTGCTGCGCCACCGTCGAGCCCAGGAACAATGCCAGCGAGGTGTCCTTGGTGAGCAGTACCAGCTCGTTGGTCAGCGGTGGCAGGATGATCTTGAATGCCTGCGGGATGATCACCCAGACCATCGTCGCGGCCGGTGACATGCCCAGCGACCGGGCGGCCTCCACCTGGCCGCGGGGCACCGCCTGGATGCCGGCCCGGATGGTCTCCGCCAGGTAAGCGGCCGAGACGATGCCCAACGCAATCATGATCGCCAGGTAGCGGTTGAGGATCGTGCCGGGAAAAGCCAGCGGAATGCCACTACTCACGGCGAGGAACACCAGCAACGCCGGGAGACCGCGGAAGAACTCGATGTAGACCCCGGCCAGCGCCCGGTACACCCCGACGCTCGACAGCCGCATCAGTGCGAGCACTACCCCTAAGACGAGGCCGAACACGAAGCCGAGCGCGGTGTAGATCACGGTGTTCTTCAGCGCAACCGTGATGACCTCGGGGAACATCTCCCTGGCTACGTCGAGGTCAAAAAAAGCTGACTGGATCTGGCCCCAGTCGGCGGCCAGCGCAAGAGCCAGGATGATCAGCACCAGGACGGCGTACTGCACGCCACGGACGACTTTGGCCCGTCGCCGCTTGGTCAGGGCCATCGAGGGGTCGCTTCTTCCTTCCGAAGTGCTGGCAGTGGTGCTGGCAGCGATCAGCTGGTCGGCTTCTTCTTGAACCACTTCTCGTAGATCCTGCCGTACTCGCCGTTGGATCTGGCCTCGGCGAGCACCTCGTTGATCTTGGTGAGCAGCGCGGTGTTGCCCGTCTTGACGCCGATGCCGTATTGCTCGTCGGTATCGAATTCCGCGGTGACCTCGAAGTCGGGCTTCTTGTTCACCCAGTCGTAGAGCACACCGTTGTCGTTGATGCCGGCGGCGACGTCGCCGGTCTCCACGGCGGTCAGCATCAGGCCGAGGTCCTCGAAGACGACGATCTCGGCGTCGGGCGCGTTCTGCTCAGCGTATCTCTGCCCAGTGGTGCCGTTCTGCACGGCGAGGCGCTTGCCTTCGAGCTGCGCCACGCTCGTCAGGCCCGAACCCTTCTTCGTGACCAACCCTTGAGTGGCGTCGAAGTAGGGGGCGGAGAAGTCGAAGTTCTGCTCGCGGACCTCGGTGATGGTCATGCCGGCGGCGGCCAGGTCACACTTGCCGGCGTTGAGGTCGGCGCCGGACTGGATGCCGTCGAACGGGGTGTCCACGATCTGCTGGGTGACGCCCAGCTCCTTGGCCACCAGGTCGACCACGTCGACGTCGAAGCCGACGACCTTGCCGTCCTGCTCGAACTGGAACGGCTCGTAGGGCAGCCCGGTGCAGGTGGTCAGCTGCCCGGCCTGGACCAGCGGGATGCCGGTGGCAGTGGTGCCGGGTTCGCTGCTGCCGCACCCGGCGGCGAGGACGGCGAGCGCGCTGAGGGCAGCCGCAGACCGCGCGGCACGTCGATGAGGCCTTGCCATGGGGTTCATCCTGCATGAGATGCCGCAGGGGGTCTGCCTTGACACGATCGCATCCGGCCTCCGCGGAGGTTATTCGCGGGCAAGCATCCGCCACCACCGCCCGCGCTGGCGGTGCGCCTGACCGTCGCGGCAGTAGGTCACCAGGATCCGGGTACCCGAGTGAGGATCACGGATGGGGCTGTCGCTCGCTGCGCGGCCAGCAATGTGCCGAAGTCGGTGTCGGAGGAGATGACAACCCACGCGCCCGACCGGGCGAAATCCATTATCGCGACGTCCTCGGCAGCACCGAGCGAGAACTGGTCGACGTGAGCCGCTTGGTAGCCGGCATTGTCAAGAAGGGCGCACAACCGGTAGGAGATGTTCTTGTCGGCGAGAAACCTCACGCGGACTCACGCAGCGGTAACGTGCTGACCTCCGCTGCTTCCGCGGCGTACAGCAGCGCTTGGTGCACGTCCTCCGGCTCGACGAAGGGGAACTCTGCCTGCACTTGCTCGAGTGTCCAGCCTGCAGCGACCAGCCGAACCAGGTGGGACACAGTGAAGCGCAGTCCGCGGATGCAGGGCTGGCCGTTCATCTTGTCTGGCTCCACCGTCACTCGGTCAAACATGATCTCTCATTTCCGACCGACCTGGTGATGGGTCGTCATAGTGCATCATCCACCTCCTGCGGTAGCCGGAGCCCTGCTGGGCGCGGATCCGCCGCACCAGCTCGGCGACGAGCTCGTCGTTGGCGGCGTTGTCACCACGGTCGGTGTTGGTCAGGAAAGGTCACGAGTGCCCTGGCGGCAGCGTCTGCACTGATCAGCGGCGGATCGGGCACGAGGGAACTCAGGGGATATCACTCCGTCCGAGATCGTTGCTCTCGGACGGAACGCCAGCGGGTGTGGGCAGCGACAGCAGCGCGTTGAGCACCGTCACGACGTCGCCGTGCAGGCGCCACTCGATCGCGTGCTCGGTGACGTCCAGCGGGTTTTCCAGGTCGATCATGTCGCGGGTGCGGTAGGCCAGCGTTGCGGCGCATCCAGATCCACGCCCGCACACCCGAGGAGACCCGGACCCTGCTGGTCCGCCGCATAGAGGAGTTGACATGAACCACGCACAGGTGGCCGACACGCTGACCACCGCAGCCGGGTGGCGCAAGTCCAGCTATTCGCAGGGAGAGAACAACTGCGTGGAGGTCACCACCGAGCTGCCCGGCTGGGTTGGTGTCCGCGACACCAAACTCGGCCTCGCCAGCCCGCTGCTGGCCGTCACCCGTTCCCAGTGGCACACGACGCTCACCGCCACGCAAGCCGGCGACCTCGACGCCTGACGACCCGCGTCACAGTTCTCGTCCGATCTTGCTTCGACAGCCGGGACGGCAGGTAACCGCTCAGCGCGGCGCCGCAGATCGGCCAGTGAGGTGCTGCTGCACTGGTGCACCACGTTCGCCCGCGGCAAGACCCCTCTCGAGCACAGCCGCGAAGGCGGTTGACCTGAACACTGCCCTGCGCCCCGTCCGTGACATAGACCGTGGGCAGACCGGCGTCCCAGCCGTCCCAGCCCAGCGCCGTGACGCCTCTACGGTGCGGGTAGCTCCTCGATCTCCACGTCCGGGTCGATCGCGCGCAGCGGGCCGGGTTCTGCGGTCAGGATGGCTAACCCGCGGATGATTGCCAGATCCACGGCGTGGGCGGCGGCCAGATCGAAGCACCCGGCCTGGTGCGCCGGGTGGGCGCGGACCCCAGCTCGGCTGGCCGTTGACGCGTCGAGGTCCTCGACGACGACTGCAGGGGCGTCCAGGAACAGTTCCAGCAGAGCCCGCGCCTGCGGTGGGACGGCGGCCCATGCTTGCAACAGCGCGGTCGAGGGGGTTGGGAAGGTCATCCCGAGTTCGACGGCGGCCACCAGGAACGCCCGACCGTAGACGGAGCGGTCGGTGGCGATGTCCACAATGGCCGACGAGGTCAGGACCCTGCCACTCACGACGCCTGCGGATGCCGGTCGACCCGCTCGCCGAGCAGGGCACGGCGGGCGTAGACCAGCGCCTCAGGATCGACGTCCCCGGCCGCGGCGTGCCAGCGGGCCAGCCACTGCTCGCGGATCATCCGGGCGTCCAGGGCGCCTTCGACGTACTCCGACACGCTCGCCGCGCCAGCGCGTTCAGCGGCAGCCTTGAGCCCCGCGGCGACGTTGGGATCCAGGCTCACGGTGATCCGTTCCTTCTTCCCGCTCATACGCTGAGACTACAACGCTCATACGACACTTAGGACAACGGGTGAAATCGACCAATCAAGAGCCCCACGTCCTGGGTGTACGACCGAGCCGTCCGAGGGCTCGGCGAAACCACCGCCGGAGTGCAGATTTCCCCGATAATGACCTCGTGACTCTCGTCGCGGTAGTCAGCGGCGCTCAAAGCATGACGCGGCTCACCGATGCACCCGCACGGCGGCTGGAGGTGGCCACTCGGCGCCGAACCCCGCATAGGCGCGGCGGTAGTCCTGGTGGACACCGCCTGAAAGGGCAGGTGCTCCTGCTCGGCGACGCGGGCCTCCAGTTCACCGGCCGAGCCTACGTACAGCATGTCGAGCCCCACCCCGCGCTGTTGGAGAAGTTCCCGGACGGCACGGATCGTGGTAATCGCCGGGTACGTGTGCCCCCCGGTGCCTCCGCCGGTGACGATCAGGCGCAGGGGGGTCCTGGGCTGCCAGCCGGCACAGGGTCCGGTCCAGTGTCATGGTCAGCTCGGGCTCCCTGGGCGTAGCGCGGCAGGTGGGGACGCGGCGGCCCGCGCCGCGAGCGAGCTGTCTCGAACCAGGTCGCCGAACGGCACCTTAGTCAGCAACCGGCCGGCACCAGCAGCCGTGGCGCCGAAGGCAGCCAGATAGCCGCTGACCACCCTGGCCCGCTGCGCCGGCAACATCAACCGGCGCACGACCTCGCCACCCAAGTCGACATCGGCGACGTCGAGTAGCTCCGGTCCTGACAGAAAAGTCTCGATGTCAAACCGTGCGCGTTGCCAAAGAACACCAGCCACGTCGCCGGCCAGAACACCAGCTAGCCGCAACCGGTGGTACTCCGCAGCCTCGACTAGGAAGCCCTCCAACGTCTCGTCACTCGCACCGGCGGACCGGGCCACCACCTGCGCGGCGTGACATGCGAGGTCGGCGAGGTCGTCGAGCCCCTCGCTCAACAGTCGGGCGCGAGCGGTGTAGATCAGATTGTTGCCCAAGTCGCCGCTGAGGTCAGTGAACACGGCCGTCGCCACCGCCAGTGCCGTGGCAGCCGCGATGCCGAGCAGGGCCCGGCCCGCCGGCCAGCTCAACGCGATCAGCGCGGCGAGGAACACCGTCCCGCCAAACCACGCTGCATCGTCGAATACCAGCGGAAGTGCCACCGCCACGGCCGCCACCACGGCAAGCTCGACCGGCCGTAGCCGCGGCGCACCCGCACGCGCAATCAACACCGCTGCCCGGACGTGGGCGACGACCAGGGCGGCGAGCGTCACCAACGCCGGTGCAGCCTCCACGGCCGGCGGCAGCCGGTTCGCCACATAGGCCAGCGGGTAGACGAGCAGTACCAGCCAGACGAGGACGGCGGCGAGTACCGCGACCCGCTCACTTCGCGAGGTCACCCATCCACCCTGCCGCCCCTGGCCGGCCACGTCATCCGTCCGCGGACGGATCCGCCGACGGACGCACCGCAGTGGCTCGCGTCAGCGGGCCATCCCGGTCATCGGTGGTGACTGATCTACCAGGGCAGATGCGGTCGTGCGCGATCGGGCCAGTTCTCCTCGTCGCGCCGGTACACCGCGATCGGGCGCTCGGCAACGCGGAAGGTGAACCGACCGGCCTCGTCCAGCAGCTCCCCGTCGGTTGCCAGCACGGCGTGATCACCGATCAGCTCCACGTCCAACGACGGCGCCTCCCGCTGCACGT
>JBOHHF010000475.1:0-5957 GCA_050700495.1 Pseudonocardiaceae bacterium | reverse complement strand
TTCCTCCAGAGCGGCCCACGGATCGTCATTCGGGCCGTCCCCGTCGTTACTCATCGAGTCTCTCCTCATCGGGACTCATCGCGGCGTTGTCCAGCCCTGCTTGGCCGCCCGCACCAAGCGGTCCTTCAGGTCGCGGGTATGCCGCCGGCTGACCGGTAGCTCAGCGGCGTCGTCTCCGTTGCCCACCCGCACCACGTAGCCCGACGCCGACATGCGCAACTCGGTGACCAGCGGGAGGGCAACCAGGAACGACCGGTGGATGCGCACGAAGCCGGCATCGGACCAGCGGTCCTCCAACTGGGACAGCGGGATCCGAACCAGATGGCTGGTGCCCTCGCCGGTGTGCAACCGCGCGTAGTCGCCCTGCGCCTCCACCCAGCGCACCGACGAGCGCGGCACCAGCTTGGTGGTGCCGGCGAGCTCGACCGGGATGACCTCGTCCTCGGCGCCCTGCTCCTCGATCGGGACCGCCGCGTTGCGTCGGGACTGCACGATCCGCCGCATCGTGTTGGCCAACCGTTCCCGGCTCACCGGCTTCTCCAGGTAGTCGGCGGCGCCGATGTCGAACGCGTCGATCGCCTTGTTCTCATGTGCGGTGACGAAGACGATCACCGGTGGGTCGGGGATCGCCCCGAGCACCCGGGCCAGCTCCAGGCCGTTCAGCCCGGGCATCTGGATGTCCAGGAACACGACATCAACCCGGGTGGGCGACGTGCCGTTGGCGATCCGTTTGTCGCCCCGTAACGCTTCCAACGCCTCGGTGCCGCTGGAGGCCCGCAGCACGGTGCCGATCCTCGGCTCGGCGTCGAGCACTTCGACCAGCAGGGACATCGCGTGCTTCTCATCGTCCACTGCGAGCACGACAAGCCCGGGATTGCCGTCGTTGCCGCTCATCGACCGCCCTTCCCAGCTTCGGTATCCCCAGAACCAACAATCCTGCACATGACCGGTATCGCTGTCCACGGTTGGTGAGCGCCAGACTGTGTTGCTGGCTGGGTTGCCGGCCGGATCACAGTCCGAAGCGGGACCAGGCCGCACGGTGTTCAAGCGCCTCGAAAACGGCCAGTATCGAGTCCGGGCCGCCGTGCCCGGTCGGCGAGCTCGCCGCGGGGCGCAACCCCAGGCGAGTCAGCAGCGGCCGGCGCACCTCGACCATGGTGATCTCCGCGTCCGGGTAGCGCTTGGCGATCTCCCCGCGCATCGTGCCCAGCCTGTCGACCAGGCCCAGCTCCAGAGCCCGACGGCCGGTCCACACCTCACCGGTGAACAGGTCTTGCTTCGCATCCGCCGCGGTGGCCAGCGCCTCGCCGCGGCGCGAGCACACCCAGTCACGGAACATGCCATGCAATTCCGATTGCATGCCTTTCAACCACTCCACGTCGTCTTGCTGCTCGGGCAGGAACGGGTCGAGCCGGGCCTTGTTCGCACCAGCGGTGTACAGCCGCCGTTCCACGCCGAAGCGCTCCAGCAGGCCGTGCAACCCGAAACCCTGGCTGACCACTCCGATGGAGCCGACCAGCGAGGTGGGATGGGCGACGATTTCATCGGCCGCGCACGCCAGCCAGTACCCACCGGATGCGGCGACATCCTCGCAGAACGCCAGCACTGGCACGCCCTTGCGCTCAGCCAGGCCTCGAATCCGGTCGGCCACCAGCGCCGACTGAGTGGCCGAGCCACCCGGCGAGTTGATGGACAGCGCTACTGCCCGCAACCGTTCATAACCGAAGGCTCGGGCCAACACCGTGTCCAAGGCGGCCAGATTGATCACCCCACGGCCCAACGGCGATGGCGCCGGGGTGATCACGCCGTGCAGTTTCACCGCGGCCACCACCGGGCCGCGCTCCCGCTGGCTGCCGGGCAATGGCAGCCGCGAGGCCAGATCTTTGACGTCCATTCGGCAAGCGTACGTACGGTGCCACACCAGGGATGGCGGGCTATGCGCTCATCGGTGGTTGCGAACGCGACGGGTTCGGTGTCGGTGGAGCGGCGGCCCGCACGCCGCGGCTGAACTTGGGCACCCGCATGCTGACCTTGGTGCCCACCCCCGGCCCGGTCTCCACGACCAACCCGCATTCGTCGCCGAAGGCCGCGCGCAGCCGGTCGTGCACGTTGCCCAGCCCGACATGCGCCCCGGAGATGTGGGAGTCGGTCATCTCGTCGCGCAGCCGGGCCGGATCCATCCCGACGCCGTCGTCCTCCACGCTGATCACGCACTCCGCCCCGGCGTCCTCGGCGACGACGGACACGGTGCCGCCGCCGGGCTTGTTCGCCAGGCCGTGCCGCACGGCGTTCTCCACCAGCGGCTGCAATGCCAGGAACGGCAGCACCACCGGCAGCACTTCGGGAGCGATCTGTAGCTTGACCTGCAACCGCTCCTCGTAGCGGGCCTTTTCCAGGATCAGGTAGCGGTCGATGTTGTTGAGTTCCTCGGCCAGCGTGGTGAACTCCCCAGCGGCGCGGAAGGAGTACCGGGTGAATTCGGCGAACTCCATGAGCAGCTCGCGGGCTTCCTCCGGGTCGGTGCGGATGCACGAGGAGATCGTGGTGAGCGCGTTGTAGATGAAGTGCGGGGAGATCTGCGCGCGCAGCGCCCGCACCTCGGCGTGGGCCAGCCGGGATCGGGACTCGTCGAGCTCGGCGAGCTCGAGCTGGCTGGAGACGTACCGGGCGACTTCGGTGGTGGCCCGCAACACGCCGGCCTGGGCGCTGCGCTGGCTGACCACCCCGAACGTCCCGACGACGCTGCCGTCCACCTCCAGCGGGGAGACGATCACGGCACGAATCGGGCAGTCAGCGCGCCCGCAGTCCATCTGGCCCTGGTGGCGGACCTGCTGGCGGCCGGTGCTCGCCACCTGGAACGCGGACTCGGCGACCCATTCGGCGTGATGCTGAGCTTCGCCGTCCCAGGCCAGCATCACGCTCTCGTCGTTGGTCAACGCGACGGCTGCGCAGTTCAGCAACGCCCGCAGGTGCGGCGCTGCGGCGGTCGCCGAGCTGGCCGACAGGCCATCCCGCAGCGGCGGTGAAGCCTGCGCCATGGAGAGCAGCGCAGTGTAGGTGGCGCGGTCGGCGTCGGTGCCGAACGTTCCGCGGGTGCGCACCCAGTACAGCGAACCGGCAGCGAATACCGCGCAGAAGAGCACGGTGAGCACCGCCAGCAGGATCACGGATCCATCGTCGCGGTCCCGACATCCGCTGGCAATATCGACGCGCCACCTAACCGCTTGATTAAGGCTGGATTAAGGCGACGACTCTTCGTCCCCGGTTGCATCCGCGAGCCGCCAACGGTAATCGTCAGCGAAGCAACCGGGACAGCCTGCGATCAGCCAGCGGCTTGCCTCCGGTCTGGCAGGTCGGGCAGTACTGCAACGCGCGGTCGGCGAAGGACACCTCGCGGACGGTGTCGCCGCAGACCGGGCAGGGCAGACCGGCGCGGGCATGCACCGCCAGACCGGCCCGCTTCTCTCCCTTGAGCCGGGCAGCGTCCTGGCCGACGGAGCGGGCCACCGCGTCGTGCAGCACCCGCCGCAGCGCATCGTGCAGCCGGTCCAGTGCGTTGTCGGACAGTCGCCCCGCAGTGGCGTAGGGCGACAGCCGCGCGGCGTGCAGCACCTCGTCGGAGTAGGCGTTTCCGACTCCCGCGATCAGAGTCTGGTCGGTCAGCGCAGTCTTGAGCCGCTCGGTACGCCCGCGTAACGCCTCGGCGAGCCCATCGCGGGACAGCGCCAGCGCGTCCGGACCGAGCCGGGCGATGCCAGGTAGTGCGGTCACGCCGGCTGCTTCATCGACCACGTACACCGCCAGCCGTTTCTGGGTACCCGCCTCCGTGAGATCGAAGCCCGAACCCCCGCGCAGGTGCACCCGCAGCGCGATCGGCCCCTTGCCCGGGCGCGGGGCGGTCGGGGCCAACGAGTCCGACCAGCGCAGCCACCCCGCCCGCGCCAGGTGAGTGACCAGCGCCGGCCCGTCGGTATGCAGCGCGAGGAACTTGCCGTGCCTGCTGGCCGTGGTCACGGGACGTCCCTGCAGCGCGCTCACCGGCGGTTGCACGGTCTTGAGTACGGTGAGTGAGGCGACGTCGACCCGCGTGACGGTGGCGCCGACGGCGTGCTCGCGCAGGTGGTGCGCCAGTGCCTCGACCTCCGGTAGCTCCGGCATGAGTTCAGTGTGCCCTCAGCTGGGTGCCCTCAGCTGGGCCGGCTGCACGAGCCGGCCACACGATCACGTGACCTGTCGAAGCAGCCCGGTGCCGTCGTCAGGGATGGCCCGCGCCTTCAGACTCTCGACGACCTGACGAGTGTCCTGCCGGGCAGCCATCACACCGAGGGCGGTGCCAACCCAGTGCTCGCCGGCGGTTTCGATCGGCTCAGGAGTCTTCGCCACGATGGTCCATGGCCGCCGCATCGCCCATTGCATCGGCAGTAACATCAGCACCAGCAGGAACAACAGCACTAACCATGACGGCATGATCACCCCTGACGGGGTCCAGAACAGCACGAAGAGCACCAGAGCGACGACAACCCCCAGCATCGCGATACCGGACACATAACCGGCGGCCATGTCGTGCTCGAACTGCTCCGCCGTCGCCGGCTGGTGCCAGTTGATCCGGCTCTGAACCGTCCAGCTGCGCCCGTCGGCGCCCTGCACCATCCGCGTCATGTTCGACCTCCCTGCGCCTGTCGCCGGACCAGTCCGTGTCCTGACCCACCCAGCGTAACGCTGAGTTGTCACCGGCCACGGCACGGCCGAACCGCCAGTTGACCGACCACACTAGGGCGATGCCGGTAATGGGACGCTGGCGTCGATGACGCAACCCCGCTCGTTCACCCGCCGCCGGGAGGACTTCACCTGCCTGCGCTGCGGTGCGCTGGTGCGCGGCAGCGGTTACACCAACCACTGCCCGCGGTGCCTGTGGTCACGACACGTTGACGTCAATCCGGGCGATCGAGCCGCCGAGTGCGGCGCAGCGATGGAGCCGGTCGGGGCCCTGTCTGAGAGCGGCCGGATCGTCGTGGTGCACCGGTGTGTGGTGTGCGGACACGTCCGGCGCAACCGCAGCGCAGCCGATGACGACTCCGACGCCCTGCTCGGGCTGTTCGGCCAGCCTATCCCCGACCCGCCACGCTGAAGTCACCCAAGGAGTGGGATCACCGAAAGTGTGGATCACCGAGAAGTGGGCTGTTGCGTGCCCGTAACGGCCCACTTCTCATTCTGGTGATCAGCAGGTTTTGCCGGTGTTGATGCAGTCCGCCATTTCCGTCAACAGTGTTTCGGGCATGATGGCCATGAAATCGGCATGGTCGGTTGCCGGATTGTGCCGCTGGTCGGGGAAGGAGTCCAGGGCGAACGCCCGGCCATCCGGTTGATCGTAGGTCAGCGCGATCCGTAGTTGCGGGATGACCACCTTCCCGCGACTGCACGACCCGTCCCGCCGCGGGAAGGTGACGTGGTCTCGGTGATTCGCCGAGTCCAGGTTCTTGCCGTCCCAGCAACTGGGAAAGTCCAGGATGCGCACCAGTTGGCTGCCCTGCGGGCACAGCGGATAGCTGGTAGTGGTGCGGTCCTCGAAACCGGTGCACGTCCACGCCGCCTTGGCGTTGGCATCGCCGTTGGTCACGGCCTTGGCGTCACCCATGATCATTGTCAGGTCATCCGGCAGCGCGGTCACCGGGCCGGTGGGGTTGCCCCGGAACTGTAGCTGGGCGGTAGCGGGCTGGAGGATCTTGCCGACGTTGCCGTCCAGACCGCCACCGTTGACCAGGCCGTCGTTGCCTTCCTCAGCGGTACTGCGCAGCACGGGCCAGAAGTAGGTCGACCGGTCGTCGTTGGTGCAGGTGGTGTCTGCGGCGTGCAGGCTCTCGTCGGTGGAGAACGCATTGGTCGACAGGTTGCCGACGTAGTCGTGGACGTGCTGGGCGCCGTTGACCTTGCCCGGCGCGACCATGAAGTTGTCGGAG
>JBOHHF010000474.1:0-16682 GCA_050700495.1 Pseudonocardiaceae bacterium | reverse complement strand
GCTCAAGGCCACCGACTTGCACCCGGAATCCGACTACTTCGCGCTCGGGGGCACCTCGATCGCAGGCATCAGTGTGCTGCGGCGCCTCGAGCAGGATCTCGGTGTCACACTCGGCTTCGCCGACCTCTATGCGCACCGGACGGTGCGCAGCCTGGCGAACCGGGTCGACCGGCTGCGGTCCAGGGGGCGCAAGGCCGACCATGACCGGTCGATTACCCCGATCCGGCGCGGCGGACGGCTTCCGTTGTCCTTCGGCCAGGAACAGTTGTGGTATCTGGACTGCCTCAACCCCGGCAGCCCGCTCTACAACATCCCTGCGGACTTGCGGTTGCGGGGTCCGGTGGACGTCGCCGCGTTGCGCGACGCGTTGCGGGACCTCGCTACCCGCCACGAGGTGCTGCGTACCTGCATCCGCAGCGATGACGGTGAGCCCTACGTGCACGTCCTGCCCGCCCTACCCGAACTGCCACTGCTGGACCTCAGCACGCTGCCCCCGGCGCAGCGTGATCGGGAAGCCCGCCGCCGCATCGAGGCGGAGGCCGTCCGGCCCTTCAACCTGGCCGAGGGACCGCTGTTGCGGACGACCCTGCTGAAGCTGGGTAAGGACGACCATGTACTGCTTCTCACCTACCATCACATCATCTTCGACGGCTGGTCGCCGTCGGTGTTCTTCCGTGACCTCTTCGAGTTCTACCGGGCCCGCCGGATGGGGCAGCCGGCCGAGTTACCCGAGTTACCGATCCAGTACGCGGACTTCGCAGCGTGGCAACGGTCTTGGTTGAGCGGGCAACGGTTACAGATCGGCCTGGACTACTGGCGTGACCAGCTGGCCGGCCTGCGGAACGACGAGCTGCCCCTGGATCGGCCACGTCCGGCAACCCAGAGCTTCGCCGGTGACGTGGTCGAGTTCACCATCGACGTTGAGCTGGCCGCTAGGGTTCGTGAATTCAGCCAGCGGCAGGGCGTGACCACGTTCGTCACGATGCTCGCGATCGTCGACGCGCTGCTGCACCGCTGGGCGCACCTCGATGACGTGGTCGTCGGGGTCGGTACCTCGGGACGGGTGAACCCCGCGACGCACGAGCTGATTGGCTACTTCAACAACCTGCCGCCGTTTCGCACCAGGGTCAGCGGCGACTTGCCGTTCACCGAGCTGGTGCGGCGCTGCGCGGACACGGTCGCCGGGGTGCTCGACCACGAGGAGATGCCCCTGGAAAAGATCGTCTCCGCGGTCTGCCGCCGCCGCGATCCCGCCCGGCACCCGCTATTCGATGTTGCCTACACATATCAGAACGCGCCCGCGCCGACCGGTGACCTGGCCGGGCTGACGGTCACCAGCTACCTCGACAGCAACATCGCGGGCATCGCACCTGGTACCGCCAAGTTCGACCTCACCTTCGGCATCACCGACCAGGACAGCGGCCAGATGCACGCCTACATCGAATACGTGGTCGCCCTGTTCGAGCGGGAGACGGTGCAGCGGCTCGCCGACTGGATGCCCGCGATACTCGACGCCGCGATGACTGATCCGGGGCAGCACATCGACCAGTTGCCCGCGTCATCGCGCCGGCCCACCGGGCAGCCCTCGGTGCTCACCGGCGTCCGGCCCGACCCTGCGGACGGGCAGCTGGTGTGGGAACTGGTGCAGGCACGGGCCGCCGAACGGCCGGACCACCCCGCAGTCGTGGCGGACGGATGCGCGCACAGCTACCGCGAGATCAACCGGATGGCCAACCGGCTCGCCCGTCGCCTCATTGATGCCGGGGTGACCGCCGCGACCGTGGTGCCGGTGGTCGCCGGGAGAGGAGTGGAGCTCGTGGTGGCCTGGCTGGCCGTGGCGAAGACGGGCGGCGCCTACGTGCCGATCGATCCCGACCTGCCGCGTCAGCGGATCAAGGAGATCGTAGCTGAGACCGGAGCCGTGGTGGTGGTCGGTGACGCGCAGGGGACGCTGCGGGTGCCGCTCGAGCTGGCGACCATCGACGAGGTCGACGACGAGAACCCGTCCCGGCGGGCTTGCCCGCGCGACCTGGCCTACGTCGCCTACACCTCCGGGTCCACCGGACGCCCCCACGGATGTGAGATCGAGCACCGGAACCTCGTCGACCTCGTGCGGTGGTACCAGGACGAGGTGCAGCTATCTACTGAGGACAGCACTGTGCAGGTCGCGTCGCCGGGATTCGACATCGCCGCTCTAGAGGTGTGGGCGAGCCTGTGCAGTGGAGCGACCGTCCACTTCCTGCCCACGGCGCTGGAGGAGCCGGGAAAGCTGGTGCGGTGGCTGGCTGACCACCGCATCACGGTGGCGTTTCTGCCAACGCAGCTCGCCGAGATAGTGCTCACCGACTGTGAGTGGCCGCAGGAACTGTGCCTGCGAGTGCTGAGCACCGGGGGAGACCAACTGCGCATTCGTCCGCCGGCCGACTGTCCGTTCCGGCTGCTGAACATGTACGGGCCAACGGAGTGCACGGTGGTCTCCACCGCGGGCGAGGTCGGACCGGTTGCTGAGGACGAGCTGCCCGACATCGGGCGGCCGATCGCCGGGACGTCAGTGTACGTGGTCGATAGTCGCGGGAGGCCGGTCGCGGCCGGGGAACTCGGGGAGATCTCCGTCGGTGGCGCCGCCGTCGGCCGCGGCTACCACGGGCTGGCGTCCCTGACGGCCGTCCGGTTCGTGTCTGATCCGTTCTCCGACGAGCCAGGCGCGCGGATGTATCGGACCGGCGACCTAGGACGGCTGCGTCCGGATGGAACCGTGGAGTTCAGCGGCCGCATTGACGACCAAGTGGAGGTACGGGGACAGCGGGTGGAGCCGGCCGAGGTCGAACGGGTGCTTGTGGCCCACCCGTCGGTGCACGAGGCGCTTGTGGTGGCCGTGACCGCGCCGAGCGGATCGACCCGGTTAATCGCCAATGTGATGACCGCCCTGCCGCCGCCTGCCGAGAACGACCTGATCGCCTGGACGGCACGCGCACTGCCGTCCTCCATGGTGCCGAGCCAGGTCGTGGTACACGAACGCCTGCCACGCACCGCCACGGGAAAACTCGACCGCAAGGGCATGAAGGAGATGGCGATGTCGACCACCACGCTGGGGACCCCCACCAACGGCCAGCACGCTGACGAGGCTGCGCAGGCCCTCACCCGGATTTGCGCCGATCTCCTCTCGCTCGACCGGGTGGATCCCGACGACAACTTCTTCGAGTTGGGCGGCGATTCCGTGCTCGGCGTTCGGGTCGCTGCCCGCGCGGCCAAGGCCGGGGTGTTCTTCACCCCGCAGCAACTGTTGCAGCACCCCACGTTGCGCGAACTGGCGGCCGCCGTCGTCACGGACACCAGCCGAACCGACGAGGGCCCTGCTCCCGTTGCCACGGTGACAGCCAGGACCGTCGTGCGGCCAGGGGGACCGATCCATCTCACGCCGATCATGCACAGTTTCCTGGACCGGATGCCCCACGGCGCGCGGGACTTCCTCACGGTGCACCCGCTGGAGACCACGACCCGCATCGATGGCGAGACCATGCGGGCAGCGGTGGACCACGTCGTGGCGCGGCATGAGCCGCTGCGGTACCGCTTCCGGCGCAACAGCCTTAGCTGGCGAATTGACTGCGCCGAGCCGGGCACCATGGACGTATTCGACGTGCAGATCCTGCCACCCATGAGCGAACAGGACGAGCTGGCGATCCTGGCCGCAGACCTTGCGGAGCTGCGTTCCCGGATCGACCTGGAGCGCGGGCCCGCGCTGCGAGTGCGCTACTACGACCGGGGCCACAACCGGAACGGCTGGGTCGTATTCGTGATCCATCACTTTGTCTTCGACAACATGGCCACTATCGTGCTCATCGACGACTTGGACGCAGCCCTGGCCGACGTCATCGCGGGCCGCCCGCTGGACCCGCCACGGCCATCGCTGGCCTGGCGGGAGTGGTCACAGCACCTGCAGGACATCGCGGTCTCCGACGAGCTGGCCGGGGAACTGACCTACTGGACGGGCATCCTGCGTGCCGGCGCCGCCACGATCGTCCGTGCCGACGGACCGCTTCGAGACGGCGCCGCTGGTACCGTCATCCGGAACCTCGAACCGGACCAGGTGGCCGAGGTGCTGAAGGGAGGTCCGCGCGCTGATGAAGCGGCGATGTGCGCCTTCGCGTGCGCGATGGCCCGGTGGCGCGGCACCACCAGCGCCTACCTGATGACCGAGGGGGCGGCCACACCGAACGCGTACCGGCTGGCCGGCCGGTCACCCGCGGTGGGCTGGTTCACCACCCTGCACCCGCTAGTGCTCCCAGTCGATCCCGGCGCGAGCGTCCTGGACTGCCTGCCCGCGATCACCGATCGGGTCCGATCGGTGCCCAACGACGGCGTCGGCTACGGCATCCTGCGCCACCTGACCCCGGACTCGCCAGCGCTCACGCAGGTGCGGTCGTTGCCCGAGCCCGAGGCGCTGGTGATCCATAGCGCCCACGGCGGCTCCGGCTTCGACTCCGGGATCCGGCTGCTGCGCAACCGCCTCGACCTGTTCGCCCACATGCCGGAGCCGTCCATCGAGTGCTTCCCCCTGGTGCTTGACACGGCAGTGGCCGAAGGCGCGCTGCGCCTGGGGGTCGAGCATGACGGGCGGTACGGCAAGGAGGAGGTCGAGTCGCTCGCCGACGAGGTGGTGCGGGCCTTCACCGAACTGGCGGAGTGAGCGGTGTCCGCGATCGCACTGCGGGCGGCGTCCTGGTACCTGCCTGCGGACGTCGTGGCCGTCACGGAACTCCCGGAGCTGGCCACCCTGACCGACGCGGAGCGGGAGACCTGCCTGGCCCTCGGGATCGACCACGTCTCGGTCGACCCCGAGCTGGATGCGGTCGACCTCGGGGCGCACGCCGCCCACCAGGCATTGGCGGATGCGGGACTGAGCCCCGCTGAGCTGGACGCGTTGATCGTGGTCGAATCGCGTGCGCCCCAGGCATTCGTGGCTTCCGAGCCGACTCGACTCCAGGCGCTGCTCGGCGCGGACCGCGCGCTGTCGTTCTCCGTCGGCGGGCTGGGCTGTACGTCGATCGCGCCGGGGTTGCTGGCCGCGCGGGGCCTACTGTGCGCCGACCACGATATGTCGAACGTCCTGGTGGTGCACGGAAGCAAGCCCGCGACGCCGCACCGCTACCGGCATCCGGTCACCGTGAACGGCGACTGCGGACAGGCACTCGTGGTGTCCAGGGAGGGGCCGGTCCGCATTCTCGACATCCTCGTGGAGACCAGCGGCAAGTACTGGGACCTTTTCCGGATCGACTACCGCGACCGTCCCTCCGCACAGTGGCGGGAGGAGTGCACGAACCTCCCGAAGTACTCCTTCGAACTCGCCGTCGAGACCCGTAACCGGTTGCGTGAACTGCACCGGCGGATCCTCGACCGCAACGGTCTGCAACCCGACGAGATCTCCCACCACCTCAGCCAGAACTTGTCCGTCGGCGCCTTCCGCTTCTATGAGGAGTCGCTCGGGGTGAAGATCGCGGACGTGTGCTTCGACAACCTTCGCCGGTACGGCCATCTCGGACCCAACGACGTGCTGCTCAACCTCTACACCGCAATTGGTTCGCAACAGCCACCGGACTTCAGCCGGGCGATCGTGCTCAACGTCAGTCCCGCAGCCTCATGGAGCGCGATGTTCATGGCAGGCGGTGACCATGCCACTAGCCAGGCCCACTACCTATGAGGTCACGACGACTATCATTGACGAATCTGGTGAGCACAACTGTAATTCAGATCATGAACTGCCTCGTCGACGGTTCGTGGAAACGGTCAACCGATCTCCTGTTGATCTAGTATCGCTAGATGTGTCCATGTTTACGCTGCCCGGTGGGCTATATCGTTGATATCGGTGACGCGCAGGAGGGCTTTCATGTGAGAGGTGATGGCATGAACCTTGTCGAGACTCGACGTGGAAGAAGTCGCAGGCCAGCATTGTCGATGCCTGGGTGCGCAGGAACTGCCGCCAGGTCGTGTCGGTGCCGCTAGCGTCACCTCGTCAACTCGAGGCCGGGGACGCGGAGACGCGGCGTGCGAGGGCTGCCCGGTGCGGCTGGTATTCATGACGCCCCCCGAGCCGTGGCCGCCTTGCCGGTGATGACCGACAGCACGAACCACTCAGGTTGACGCAGGAAGAAACCCAACGCGCTATACACCGTGCACGTGGTGCGTTTCGGCCACGGCCGCACCACGTCCGAGAAGCCCGCCAACAAAACGTGTTCCGGCGGACCACGACCTGAGTCCGTGTCTGTTCGGCGAGCTGCCGAATTTCTGAGGGGGTCGGCTCATCGAGCCGCCGCGCGGCCCAGTGGTGCAGGATGCGTTCCCAATAGGTGTCATACACGCGCCGCGTCGCATCGGTGACGGCGGCGCTCACGACGGGGATGTATTCGGCGAACGTCGGCGCGGGCGTCCGGTCTTGTGGCGCTGCCATCAGGTTGGCGGGCGACACACCCAGCCGGGCCAGCAGCAGACGCGCCGCGTCGAGGTCAGCGGAAGTTCGGGATCGGCAGTCAACAGAACGCGGTCACCGCTGTGCAGGCCGCACCTGTGGCGCAACGGAGCGGGCACCCGTAGATGCCCCTGGCCGGTGACTTGAGCGGCCCCGCCCGCATCGGGATGGACGACCAGCAGCCCCCGGCTTTCGTCGATCGTCAGGCGCCAGCCCAGCCGACCAGTCCAACGCCCGCAGGGCTACACGGTCAGCGACACGGCCCCGATCATCGAGCGCCGCCAGTCCGTAGACAGCCGATGTTGTGCGCTGCGCGATCAACGAGGGTAGAGGCAACGCCTTGCGGGACAGCGGCACCGCGCCGCTCACGCGCGTAGCCGCGCTGCTGCCGCTGTAGGGCAGCACAGGGGACACCACGGGCCGGATGGTGGCCGCGCTCACGGCCGATACCCCACGCCAGAAGCACAACAGCGCTCTACCGCGCTAGAACATGCGTGGTAGAGCGCACTTGAACACTGATACGTCAGATGTGGCAGGTCTGCCACGTGGTTGTGTCCGAGGGGGGACTGGACCACTACGTCCACGAGCTCCATCAGCGGTTTCTGCTGGTCACGGCCTGATGTGGGGGAGCCCAATCTGGTTGCTGCTGTTGTCAATCATGGTCGGCTGTTCCTCTCTGCTCAGCTCCACGGTCCTTCGGCGTGCCCCTGCGGAGATCATCGATGAGGGTTGAGATTAGGGCTTCTTCGAAAGCGCTTGAGCCGATCTCCTGCATAGCTTTTGCAAGGCTCGGGTCCCACGGTGAATCGAGCTGCACCGACTGCGCGAGGGGAATCCGATTATGTAAACCCAACGCCGCGATGTAGTCCTCGGCGCTCATTCGCCATGGGGTTGCCGTAGGCGCGGCCTGGATCAGTGCCTGCACGTGGCGGAGCCCAGCTTCGTCGAAGTCGGCACGAACGGCGAGGTTCCAGCCTACGGCCGTTAGTCGTGCGATCGCTTCGGTCTCAAGGCGGGATGGCGTGCCTGACGTGCAAAGGATGCGTGGTGTCGCGCCGGTGACGGCGAGGCCTCGCGCTGCTGTCAGCACGGACGGGTTCTCTGTGACAAAGACCCATGATCCGGGTGTCGGCGGGGGCGGCCAAGTGCAGTCGACGAGTTCGATCGGGGGAACTGTGGTGATCGCCGTCGTTGGGAGATGCCAGCCCTCGGGATGGATCCCCAGCGAGCTGATGCCGCCGCCGAGCTCGTCCCAATCGACACCGACCGAGGACCACACATCACGAGCACGGGCACCGGACGGGGCGAGACCAACGGCAACGACGAGGGCCCGGGAGAGGAGTTCTGCGGGACTGCCTTCGTCAAGCCCGTGAGGGTGGGAGAGTGCTCGCTCGGCAAGGATCCGACGATCGACGCGTGAACCGGGCGGGGGAAGTGCTGCGACGACGCGGGTGGCGCCGTCGATCACGGCAACCGGATCGCGCACGTACAGCAGCCGGGCGAGAGTGCCGTTGCGTCGAATCGTCTCCACAGTGGTTTCGTGGTCGATGCCGGCCAGATGGAAACCGGAGGTCAGACGTTGCTGCAAGTGGTTCCCGATGTCGCGCAGCGTGATGGACCGTTCTGCCTGCTCGAGGGCCCGTTCAGCAAGACGGCGGCCGACTGCGTGAGCAGCAACAGCGCCGGGAGTGAGCTGAGCACCGCGACGGCGGATCTTATCGGTCAGTTGTGAGAGGGAAACCATCCGGCGTTGTCCTGCATTGGAGCGACCACCGAGGAGTCCGATGGCGGCCGCCCGTTCGGCAGCGCCGGCTGGGGCCCGGACTCCGATATCGGGCCCTTCGACGAGATGCGGATCTCCGCGGCGATCCCCTGCCACAGTAAGTGCCTCCCAGAACCACCGAAGTTCGTGGGATAAGAGCACTGTGAGGTCTGCGTCGCGGCATGCTCCGTCGCACAACGGACAATCACTCTCACCGGGCATCGGGCATCATTTCGTCGCCCAGCAATCCTCTGACCAGCATGGGGAAGCCCACCACTGTTCCGTCGATGTCCTTCTCCAAGTCGTGGGCGTCGATGCCGTCCCACGCGCCGGGTGCGCCGTCCCAGAGATAGCTGGTGCACAGCAGGTCGACGTCGAGCTCGGCGAGGTAGCGAGCCAGCGCTGTGCGACCCTCTTCGTCCACCTCAGCAGGGACCTCGTCGAGTGCGGCGAGTCGCAGTCCGTCGGAGTCGGCTCGGTCGTAGGACGCGGCGATGGCGGCAAGCATGGGGGCGAGGACCACAAGGCGCCGTTCACCGCCCGAAAGTCCGGTTCGCGATCCCCAACGTTGGGGTTTCTGACCTGGTCGTTCGACTTCGTAGTGGACGGAAACCCAGTCCCGGATGTCCACCGCGGCCGCCACTCGCTCCTCCATCGTCGCGCCGGGGGCGGCAGCGAGCAGCGATTGCAGCGCCTGACCGACTTCTTGTTGCTCGGTGAAGCCCCGGTCTGCGTCCGACATCGTGCAGGACAGTGTGTAGGCGACGCGCGCGGCAGGGCTCAGATCGTCCCGTAGGCGCACCCGTACTTGGACTCCCACCCCGCTGGACGCGGTCGCGGTCCGCATCTTCCGGTTGACGAGTGTGTTCCAGTCGTGCAGGCGTTGCCATGCCACGCCGATGGCGCTGGGCAGCCGACCGATCACGAAGTCCCGCAGCGCGGACTCCTCTGCTGCGGCGAGTGCGCTCTCGGCGCGATCCTTCAGGGCGCGAGCGCGGGCCGCGGCTCCGTACGGCGTGTAGGTCTGGTCCTCGTGGGTGAGGACGTAAGTGTCCAGCTCGTCGTAGCTGTTGCCGGGTTCCAGCGCCCACGTTCCCGCCAGATCTGCCCTGGCCTGGTCGTACCGCTCGCGAACGGTCTTGCGGGCGTTGGTTCGGCGGCCGACCAGGGCTGTGGCGACCGTGGTGAGCAGATCCTCGGCGGAAAGGTCGGTGATGCCGTCGCCGAGACCGAGGCAGACGGCGACGTCGGGCACCTCGAGTACCTTCCGGAGCTGGTCGACGGCGTGCGTGGCGGCCGGTCGGGCCGTCGCCTCGTCTTTGACGGCAGTCTCGTGCTTACCGGTCGCGATCGTCAGCTTGTTGGACCGGTCGCGTGCGACCCGGGTGGCCTCGGCAGCCTGCAGTTTCAACTGCTGTTCTGCCTGCTGCGCTTCGGCGTGCTCGCGCAGCGCCTGCTGGGCCGACGCGCCAGCGGTGAGCTGGAGGTGATGGAGTTCGGCCTCCGTGCCGACGGCCTCGGCGTGCGCGGCGCGTGCCCGTGTTGCGATCGTCGGCAGAGCCGCGGCCGCTCGATCGTCGGCTTCTGCGTCGGCGATGAGGTCACGCACTCGTGTGATGCTGCGCCCCTCCAAACAGGTGGCCTGGTCCTGCAGGACCGCGGCGCTCCGAGCACCGTTGTCGCGCAGGCGGGCGAGATCGTCGAGGTCCGTGGGCAGCCCCAGCAGGCGGGTGCGCTCGGTCCAGTCCCGGGCCTCTGCCTGATGTGTGCTGCGCAGTCGGCGCGCGAGCTGATCAGTGGCATCGGCGTCGGTGGCTGCCTCCCGTGCGTTTGTTGCCAGGCGCACACGATCCGACTCTGCGGCCGATAGCTGCTTTCGAGGAGGGAACGCGGCGGCCCGTCGTTGGATGTCGGTAGCCAGCTCGGAGAGGCGAAGGGCCTCCACATTTTCGGCTGCGGCAGCAGCCGTGAGTCCATCTGCTTCGGCATCGAGCCTGTCGGCTTCGGCAAGCGCAGCGGCACGGCGCTGCCGGGCGCCCACGTGGGACGCGGGTGGTGCATGGTCCGGAGCATCCGCTCCGGGAGCTCGACCGCGCAGGATCCCGGCTCGGAAGGTGCCGTCGGCACCGATCACCAGTGGCGCTGTGGCCGAATCGGCACTGAGGCTGGTCGCTGCATATTCGATCTGGCCGAGCACTGCCGTTACGGTGTCGGCAAGCGGGTGATCCGGGTTGGCGGCGAGCACGGCGTCGAGGCCCTTTCCGGGGCGATCCGTCGCAGCGGCTGCCACCGCCCACACCGCGGTGTGTACGGATCCGTCATCGAGCGTTGCGCCCAGCAGCCCGGCTGCTGCCATCGCAGACTCCAGAAGTGCTCGCAGCTGGGCGTCGTCCGTACCGTTCCGCCACTCCACAGCGGATCCGAATGCGACGTTGTCGTCGCCGTGCCCGGCCCAGGCCGGCCTGGGCAGCGGCAGCAGACGCCCGCTGCGCAGGGCGGTGGCCTCCTTCTGCAGGTCTGCTGCCGCTGTCCGTAAGCCGTCCGCGCGTCCGGCCGCAGCGGCGGCCCGAGATCGGTATCGGCCTGCGAGTTCCGCGGCTGTCCGACCTGCTGATTCCGCCCACTCGGCGGCGGCGGCCAGGGTCGCGGTGGGCTCGGCGCCGCTGAGGAGACCGATGTCGTCGGGCCACCACCCCGTTGTCAGATCGCTGTTCGCGACGGCCCACTTCTCCAGTGCGCCGGCCAGGACCTGTGCGGCGTGCTGGGCGATCCCCGCCGCCGTCATGGCTCGCTCGGCCGCGATTGTTGCGGCCGAGACCTTGCCGTCGTGCTCCGACTCGGCCTCGGACGCCTTCCGATCGGCGTCCTCAACCGCTCGGTGGTCGGTCACCGCGAGCGTCGCTTTCTCGGCTTGTGAACGATGCCATTGGCCGAGTTCTCGCCACTGGTTCGCCAGGGCGGCCAGGCGGTCGACGTCGGCGTCGATGCGGACCGCAGGTCCGGGATCAGCGGAGACGTCGGCGACGGTGATGACGGCCCGCGGCACGGTGTGCCAGCTCAGAGGCGGCTGTGCGGGCCGGGCACCGGGATCGGCTCTGGCCGCGGTCTCGACGGTCGCGTCGATGTCGGTGCTCAGCTCGGTCGCACGGCTGATGAGTCGTCGCCCGGCCTCGGCGATGCTGGAAGCGGTGCGGGTCAGCTGCCCGGTCTGGAGCGCGGCGTTGTCGGCCTGAACCTCCGCCGTTGCTTGCAGATCCTTGATCCGGCCAGCTGCTTTGTACTCCTCGGCGCGCTCGGCAGCACGAACCCGAGCCTCCGCGTCGGAGTGGTCATCCGCCAGGCTGTCGGCGAGGCTGTCGGCGGCCTCGCTCTGCTCGGTCGCCGTCCGCTGGGCCGCAGCCGCCGGGGCGAGTGCGAGTCGCGCGTTCTGGGCCTCCCGACTGCGATTCGCTGCTGTGGTGTATCGATCGGTGGCGACGTTCACGACATGACCGGCCCAGGTCGCAGCGAAGTCCGCGAGAGCATCCGCCGCTCGGGCATCCCGGGCAAACGCTTCGCGTGTGGACGCCGACTCCGAGAGCGCCTTGCCCGTGGCGTCGATGATGTCGGGATCGACTCCCGGCAGCGACTCCCGCAGCGAGTCGGCCGCCTCCCGAGGCGTGACCTCGCCCAGCAGACTCGGATTGCGAACCTGGCGCATCCGCTGGGCGAGCAGGCGGATGTCACTCGGGTCGATCTTGAGCACGTGCGTCCCGAGCCGGGTGAGGTAGTCCTCCGGGTCGTCGAAGGTCTCGCCCCCGAGTGCGTCGACCGCAGTAGAGAACTCCTCGGAAGTCAACGGAGCCCGGTGCGGGCCGTGCAGGTCGAGTTCCTGCAGCGGGCGCCCCGGGACGAAGAAGGGGACCACGACGATGGCGGGACTTGAGCCCTGCGAGTACTGGAGCCGGACGCCGAATGAGAGGACTTCGCCGCCGCCGGGCCCGGCGAACTCCAGCCACAAGTAACCGTACCGTCGCTTGCCAGACGTTCCGGTCTCCATCAACGATTTCAGGGTGGTCACTCGGCTCTTGCCCGCGCCCAACCGCCCCTGATTGAGATCGAGGAGATAGGGACACAGCGCCTCAAGCGCGGTGGTTTTGCCGGTGCCGTTGGGTCCGCGCAGGAGCAGCCGGCCCGTCGGGGCGAGAAGCTGCAGGTCGCCGAACAGCCAGACGTTGCTGAGTCCGGCACCGACCAGGTGCCAACGTCGGTCGAAACGCGTGGAGTCCCCACTCGGGGGACTCATACCCGACGGCAGCTCGAGCGGCTCCTGCGTCATTCGCCACCTCCATCGACGGTCAACAGGAGCTGGGAGTCGTCCCTGTCCTGCTGGCGCGGTGCTCGCGTGGCCGGAGGGATGTCCCATCGACCGGTTGCCGGGCTGAACCACCAGGTCTGCGACTCGCCGCAGGCGTCGATGCGGAGCAGGCCCAAACCGGAGAGCAGTCGCTCGATGGCCTCGAGAAATGCGTCGATGTCGTCGGTCAGCTCACCCCGCCAGGTCGCGCCGTGGGCATCACACAGCTGCGTCAACTTCACGCCCAGAACCTGGCGATCGACACCGTGCCAGCCTGAGCCGGGTCCGCCCTCCTGGACCCCATGTTTCTGGACGTGGTCGCACACGAGCAGTGCAGCGTGGGGCACGGTGCCGACTGCGGGAAGCTGCAGCGGACCCAGCTCGTAGGGGTGGCGGAAGGTGTCGTCGGGAACAACGAACGCCGCTCCCTCTCCGCGCCGCTCGAGGTGCAGCCCAAACGCTTTGGCCAGTGGCTCACCGTCATCGCCACGCACCCGACGAGACATCCAGTCGGCTTCCGCGTCGTCGAGGTCGGATGCGTGCACCACGGCGTCGTCGACGAGCCTGCGTCGCATCCGGCGCGCCGGATCCGGTTCTCGTTCCACCGCCTGCAACCAGCTTTCAGGATCACGGTCCGGATCGGCGGGGCCGACGTTGGCGACCACGTGCATCAGGCGGACATGGTGCACGGCCAGCAAAACCTCGGTGGTCTCGTCGTGCACATAGTCGGTGACATCGCCTTCGAGCTGCTCGATGATCCCGCGCCGATCGAGTTCCTTGAGCGCGTTCGCGATGGCCCGTCGTTCCACGACGTCGCCAGTGGTGGCGATGCCGGCCTCGGCCGCGGCCGACCGGGCTGAGAGTGCCAGCGAGGACAAGCCGGTCCGGGGAGGCAAGGACTCGGCTGCCGCGACCAGAAGGAAGAACCACAAACACGTCCGCGGGTGCGGGCCGGTCGTCGCCCACGCGACGCGGCGAGGCGGTGGAGATTTCCGGAGCCGGATGACGTCCCGCTCGATGACGAGAACCCAGCCAAGTCGGTCGAGCACGTCGCGGATGGCTGCCGTATTGCGTCGGACCGCTCCGATCGCGTCGTCGTGGCGCCCGACGACCAGCCACGGCTGCACCATCAGTCGGCGCAGCACCGCCGCGACCTCCTCGTCTGCTTCGGGGGTCCAGGCTCGCCGAGGCTTGCTGACGCTGGTCATGCGACGCCCTCGACCCCCAACAGAGCAGGGCCCGAAGGCTCGGATTTCTCCTGATCGGACAGCTCCGGCGACTGCGCGGGAAGGTGGAAGCGCACCAGCCGACCAGGGAGCAGCACCGTCCACGTCGGTCCCATGACGACACCGGTGTGGCGCCCGGTGTGTACGACTGTGCAGGCCAGGCCGTCGGTGGTCGCCCGACGCCGGCCCCGGGACGGGCGCTTACGCACGGCGGCCATGAGGGATGCGAGAGCAACCCGGGCGGCGGCCTCGGTGAGCTGAGCACCGGGCTTGGCTGAGAGGATTTCCCGCATCGCGGCGTCGTGGGCGCGCAGTCGCGCAATCCGTTGACTTCGCAGGCGTTCCCGCGCCACGGTGTCGTCTCGTGCGGCCGAAGCTCGGCCCCGTGCTCCACTGCGCCCCGTCTTGGCCAGCTGATCCGGTATCGGCACCAGCGGACCGGAGCGCCAGGAGGGCACTCGAGTCGTGTCGGCGTCGTCGGCTGTTCCATGAAGTTTGCGCCAGGAGTGGTCCCCGACAGCAGCGTTAAACACGGCGGTGCCGTGGACCGGATCGGAGCACGCCCGGGCGAACGCCAGCGCTCGAGCACGGCCGGTTGCCGTGCCCGTCGTACTGTGCAGCCGCCGCAAGTTGGCGTGCATTCCCGGCAGCGCCCGGATGAGACGTAGCGCGAACCGGTGGGACCGGCCGGTCCGTGGATCGAACCAGGCCATAAGACCGAACCAGTCCTCGGGCCGTCCACCTTTGCTGGCCGTCAGCGCTCCACGCTCGATCAGCGACTTCGCATCGCTCTGGGCGATCGTCGAGTCGGCCAACTCGACGTAGCGGACCTGCAACCCCAGAAGTGCCTCCTGGGCACGGGCCGAACCTCGTTCGAGCTCGGCGGCAACATGCGTTGCGTAGTCGACTAGCAGCCCCTTCAGATCCGCGGTGTGCTCGTCGTCGAGGTCGAAGCGGTCGGCCAGGGCCGCCAAGGCGTCCTCCGCTCCGACGAGGGCACTGTCGAGGTCGTCATGACTGGTGAAGATCCGCCCCACCTGCTCGGCGATCTGCACCGGCGGCAGATCTGGTTGATGGCGAAGAACGTCCAGGCCGTTCACCACGCGCGCCAGACTGGCCAGCGGGATCTCGCGCATGGTCGCCGCGCCGGCCAGCACGGTCCGGTAGAACCGCTGGACCTGGCGTCCTGCGGGCGTCGCGGTGTAGCGCCAGTTCCGGGCCAGCAGCTCGGCCCGCGTCTTGATCAGCTTTGCGTCCGTGCGAGCGGAAACCGCATCCCAGGCCCGCAGCCTGTCGAGACGCCGCTCCACGACCGCTGCGGACAGCTCAACGCCCTGGGACTGGAGAGCCCTCGTCACCTCCGCAGGCGTCAGATCGGTGACCGACGACTCCAGAACGTCCATCACCGCGATGTACTGGTCCGATTCGGCAACGACGAGGTAGGCGACGCAACGCCGCGTGTCAGCGACCTCCAGCCGGAGGATCTCACCCTCACCGCTCATGGATGCCCCATCGCCTTCCCCTCCCGGACCCATCTACCGGGAGTGCACGCTACTGGCAGGGTCTGACATTGTGTGGTCGCCTGGTGACCGGAGCTGATCTTGCGCAAACTCGTCGACCTTCTTGCGTCGCGGGATCGGGCGATCGCGGAGCCTCAGCGGGGACTCGCTCATAGAGCACGTCCTCGGCCTGCGGCATCTCGCGCTCGGCCGCTCGGTCGGGTTGCCATTGGTCCATGAGCACGCCGAACTCGACGTTCCCGTGTTCCGCGCGCTCCAGGAAGTTCGCGCTGGTCACGAGCAGGAAGCGGTCGGAGACCTGACGGCGCCCCCGTAGGACACGAACCGGACCGGGGCTGAGCTGTGACTTCTCGAACGGCGAGATTCGATGCCTAAGCCGGGACCTAGTATGACCTGGGGAAACAGCTGGTCCTCGTGGTGCCCCCGGCAGGGCAGGAACCTGCGTGTATCTCAGGCGAGCTCACGGTGTCTACCACGGTGGTGACGTCGTGATGGTGGAGCTGTTGCGAGGTCGGCTGGCGGAGTTGGGTGTCGATCCGGATGACCCCGCCGTTGTTGTCGGTCTCTCCTCCGTCGGCGCGACATGGGTGGCATGGCGAAGCGGTCCAGTGGAGGACTGGCATGCGGTCCCGTGGTGCCGGATCGACGGGCCGCAGCTGGCACGTGCCTCGGTCCTGATCACGCGATCGGTTGGTGCCCTGATCCGGGCTCACGTTCCGATGGTCGCCTGGCGGCAGGAGTCCAACGACGATTCGATGATCGACGCGACGAAGCTGTTCAGGTCGGTCGGGCGCCTGGTCGGCGATCCGGATCTTCGCCTACCTGGCGGGCGGACTGTGGCGAGCCTCGCGCCCAGCGACGAGCGCTTGTTTGAGTTCACCGATTATGTTCGATCGGCCGTACGACGGTGGACGGTGCTGGCCGCTGAGTACGGTCTCGCGCCGGTGCTGTTGATGCTGGCCTGCACCGCCGGATGGCGTGCCTGCCACTGGTGGGGGACGCCCTGGTGGCCGGACAGGGTGGAGGGGTTCCTCGGTCAGCTCGACGATCCGGACGGTTGGAGTGATCCACACACGACCGCCCAGGTGCGAACCGCATGGGGCGAACTTGCCGAGCTCGATCGCGGATGGCTGCGGCAGCGGCTGCTGGCGGGGTTCGACCGGCTTGACGACCATGTTGTGGCTTCTTGCTTGTCGGCAGGTCTCGGACACCGGGCGGCGGTGACCGACCCTCGTGTCGTCGGTGGTCGGTTCCGTGACATCGCCGCGTTGATCGAGCCGGACACCCCGGCCGATGCGAGGCGTCGGGCCGCGTTCGCCCTCGAGGCGGAGTCGGGGAGGTCATGGTGAGCGGGCGACGTCGCGACGAGCACCAT